>NZ_FQXN01000005.1 GCF_900129985.1 Thermosipho atlanticus DSM 15807
TGTAAAATTACCTACTGCAGACATTATTAATGGAAGTGTCATTAATGCAAATAACATCACTTTTTTCCAGAATTTCTTCATATCTTTCCCCTCCTTATCTAATTTTTTAGAAATGAAACCTATTATTATCACAATATTATAAATTTCATTTTTATTGTAATTTATTTTAACAAAATGGTCAACTATTATCTGGAACTTTCCAGTAATGATGAATTTAGAGAAAAAAATAAGGAGGCTTAAGCCTCCTTATAGATTTTCATATTTATTTCGTTCCCAATCAGTTACATATATAGAAAATTCCTCCCATTCTTTCCACTTTAGTTCCATGAACTTATTGAAAATATGTTCTCCCAAAACTTCCTTAATTAAAGGATCTCTCTCTGCCTCTTTCAGGGCTTCTTCTAAATTTTTTGGAAGAGTTTTAATATCATAGTTATCTCTTTCTTTTTCATCCATCTTATAAATATTTTTGTCAACAGGTTTTGGTGGTTCAATCTTGTTTTCTATTCCATCTAAACCCGCGGCAATTAAAACTGCAAAGGCCAAATAAGGATTACAAGATGGATCAGGGGCTCGATATTCCAACCTTGTGCCCATACCACGAGCCATAGGTACTCTTATTAAAGCTGAACGATTTCCAAGAGACCACGCGATATTTACAGGGGCTTCATAACCGGGAACGAGTCTCTTGTAACTATTCACAGTTGGATTAGTTATCGCAGTAACTGCCCTTGCATGTTTTATTATTCCGCCAATAAAATATCTCATATCATTTGAAATATCTTCTTTTACTTCATCATAAAAAACATTTTTTTGCAAATCCCTTGAAAATAAACTCATATGAATATGCATACCACTCCCGTTCACACCAAAAAATGGTTTTGGCATAAAAGTAGCATGAAGATTGTTATTTACAGCCAGTGTTTTTATCACAAGTTTGACTGTTTGGACAGCATCCGCTGAAATAAGAGCATTACTATATCTAAAATCTACTTCGTGTTGTGAAGGAGCAACTTCATGATGAGTTGCTTCTACATCTATTCTCATCTCTTCAAGCATTACCGCTACTTCACTCCTTAAATTTTCAGCAACATCAACTGGTAACAAATCAAAATAACCTCCTACATCTAGAAATTCAAATACGGTTTTCCCGTTTTTTCTTGGGATGAGAAAAAACTCCACTTCTGGGCCTGTATGAGGAACATATCCCATATCTTTAGCCTTTTCCATTACCCTCTTTAATCTATATCGTGGGTCCCCTTCAAAAGGTGTTCCATCGGCTTTTAGTACATCACATATTAATCTGGCACTCTTCTGACCTTCTAGAGTCCAGGGTAAAATAGCAAAAGTTGAAACATCTGGTTTCAAATACATGTCTGATTCATCAATTCTTACAAACCCTTCGATCGAAGAACCATCAAACATTATTCCTCTATCAATTGCTCTTTCTAAATCATTAACGGGAATTTCTACATTTTTTAAAGTTCCATTGATGTCTGAAAATTGAAGCCTTATAAATCTAATACCCTCTTTCCTAACAATTTCGAAAATTTCCGATTTTTCCATAACAACACCTCCTTATTAACAAAGAAAGTCAATTAAGTGAATTTTTCTCAAAAATATTTCTCTTATTATATCATAATCAAATATTAAAATTAAAAAATTCAACTCATTAAAATTATTTATTTTTGATTTCAGACAAGATTCGAAGGACATTTTTAAAATCTTCCGGGAGGGGAGCAACGAAGGTCATCTTTTCTTTTGTTGTAGGATGAAAGAAGGAGAGTTTCAATGCATGAAGCATTTGTCTTTTTGCCCCATATACGGCATCTTTTTGACCTTTTCCATACAACTCATCACCTAGCAAAGGATGACCAATATACTTCATGTGAACTCTTATTTGGTGGGTTCTTCCTGTTTTTGGAAAAACTAGAACTAAAGTCCCTATACCAAAACGTTTTAAAACTTTGTAATAAGTTAATGCATTTTTTCCCCATTCAAGAGGAGCCATTTTTGTTCTAACTACAGGATTCCTTGCAAGCGATACTTCAATGGTCCCATAATCTTTTTTTATAATACCATGTACAATTGCAGCATATACTTTTTCGGTAACTCTATCTTTGAATTGTTGGGATAGACTTTGATGTGCTTTATCATTTTTGGCAACTACAATCACACCACTTGTATCTTTATCTAATCTGTGAACAATACCTGGTCTTAGTTCTCCACTTATTCCTTGTAAATCTTTACAATGATACATTAAAGCATTAACCAGTGTTCCAGAAGATATAGAAGGAGTTGGATGAACAATTATTCCCGGATCTTTATTTACAACTATAATATCTTTATCTTCATAGAGAATTTTTAATGGTATATTTTCTGGCAAAATTTCAACAGTTTTTGGTCTTTCAGGTAAATTTAAAGCAACAATATCACCAAGTTTTAGTTTATAACTTGGTTTTTTTACTTCATTATTAACTCTGACTTCGCCTTTCTTTATCGCTTTCTGTATAAATGTCCTCGAGATCCAATCCGGAGCTTTCTCCTGAACGTACTTGTCTAATCTCCATCCCACTTCTCTTGCCGTTACTTGAATTTCCAACATCTCGCCTCCGAAGAATAGTTATTGTAAGACCTATTGCACCTATGAGAATAAAAAAATCGGCAAGGTTATAAATGGTCGGCCAATAAGGCATAGTAATAAAGTCAACAACATAACCAAACCTAATTCTATCGACTATATTACCTAATGAACCTCCAACAATAAAACCTAAAAACATATTTGAAAAAAAAGATAATTTTTTAAACAAAGGAACCATAGCAATTCCAAGGGTTATTATCAAAGTTAAATAAACTACTATTTCTCTTGAATTTGCAAACAAACCAAATGCTATGCCTTTGTTCGTGGCATAGGTTAGATAGAAAAACCCTAGTAGCTTGGTTGGAGAGTATCTCCAAAATTCATTTGCAAAATACTTGGTAATTTGATCTATAACAAAAGCTAAACTCAGCCAGAACAAACAACCACCTCAAACTTTCTTGGGGATAAAAATCCTCCCTTGGTTGAAAATTACAAATTCAGATATTATTTATTACCTCTTACACCTTTGAAAGTGAAAAAAATTATTTAAATGCATACTAAACTAGCTTTTTTTACAACAAATTGCTCTTTAAAACCCGTTCTCTTTTTACCAAACAGGGAATTCTATTCTAAAACTTTTGAAATCTTTCTGGAATTTTCCATAAATGCCTAATTGCCCCCAATTTACAAAAACAGTTACTTCTTTATCTGTTAAAAACAAGTAATTATCTTTATTTCTCAATACAAATCCTAATTTTTTGTCGAATGGTAAGAGAAATAAAGCAGAATCTTTATATTTTAAATTTAAACCCATTTTTATAGAATCCTTCAAATAAATCACAAATCCATTTATATCGATTCCCAAAGCCGTTTCGCTTGAATTTTTTCCAATAAAGAAATTATATTGGCCAAATTTTAAACCCAGATTAACAAAATTCTTTGAAATCATAAAATCAATATTGTTAGAAAAAAAATACTGGTAGTTTCCATAAAAGCCTATAAATCCCCATTTTAAATTCAAACCTTCACTATACGGATTAACAAAGGTAGAAAAAGGAATATCTTTATGAAAGGAACCATACTCTACAGCGTACCTTTCAGAAAAAAGTTCAAACTGTATCTCCGGGGTTTTCGGAATAACAAAAGCAAAGCCCTGCTTCCAGGACGTTTCTAAACTATATCGAAGCAGGGCATTTATTTTCCAAAACGACATACTTTGACTAATGCTAAAACCATAACTTTGAAAGAAAGGATCAACCCAAAAATTTACAAAGTTGGCAAACACCGAAATTGAAAACAAAATAAGTGTAAGTAAAAATATTACCTTTTTCATTTTATCCTTCCAACTTTGACATTATTTTTTCCATTTCAGCATCATCAATATCAAAATTTGCATAAACTTCTTGTACATCGTCGTTATCTTCAAGAACACTTATTAATTTTAGGACTTTTTCCGCATCTGCACCGGTAATTTTTACCGTATTTTTTGGAATAAATGTCACTTTTGCTTCCCCAACATATCCATTTTCTTCCAACTTTGTTTTAACTTCAGTCAACATATCTGGTGCTGTAATAACTTGAATGGGATCATCTTCTATAATATCTTCAGCACCTGCATCAATTGCGACCATTGCGAATTCCTCAAAATCAGCTACTTTTTCTTTTGGAATTTCAATGACACCTTTTCTATCAAAAAGCCATGCAACTGAACCGCTTTCTGCAAGTGATCCGCCATGCTTACTCAAAAGATGTCTCAATTCTTGTGCTGTTCTATTTTTGTTATCAGTCATAGCATAAATATATAAAGCAACACCTGCAGGGGCATAAGCTTCATAAATTATTTCTTGATAATCTACCCCTTCTAATTCTCCTGTACCTTTTTTAATTGATTTTTCAATTGTATCTTTAGGCATATTTGCTGCTCTTGCTCTTTCAAGAACTGCTCTTAATCTTGGATTTGTTTCTGGATCTCCTCCACCTTCTTTTGCGGCTACAATAATTTCTCTGATTAATTTCGTAAAAATTTTCGACTTCTTAGCATCCTGGGCTGCTTTCCTGTGCTTTATATTTGCCCATTTGTTATGACCTGACATTTTCTTTTACCTCCTTTAAAAATGACTCTACCAAAATTATATCATATTTATTTCCTGTCTTCCGGTCTAATAACTTTATCGATAATTCCATATTCAAGAGCTTCTTCCGCTGTCATAAAGAAATCTCGATCTGTATCCTTTTCGATCTTTTCAATCGGCTGACCGGTATGAAAACTTAAAATTTCATTAATTTTCGATTTAATTCTCAACAATTCTTTTGCAAGAATCTCTACATCTTTTGCTGGGCCTTCTGCTCCTCCCAATGGTTGATGAATCATTATCCTACTATTTGGAAGAGAAAATCTTTTTCCTTTAGTTCCGCCAGCTAAAAGAACTGCACCCATTGAAGCTGCTTGACCAATACAAATGGTTGTAATATCACATTTTACATACTGCATAGTATCGTAAATTGCTAATCCCGCACTTACAGAACCACCAGGTGAATTAATATACAACTGAATATCTTTATCGGGATCCTCAGCTTCTAAAAATAATAACTGTGCTACAACCAAATTTGCTACGTTGTCATCTATCACACTTCCTAAAAATATTATTCTATCCTTTAAAAGTCTTGAATAAATATCGTACGCCCGTTCATATCTTCCAGTACTTTCTATAACTATTGGCACAACCTGATCAATCTCATTCTTTTTCATTTTCCTCACCTTCTCTGTTTATATAAACAGTTTCTTTCTCAACAAATTCTGAGATTTTATCTAAAACTTTATCGACAAAAATCATATTCTCCACTTCCGCTCGAACTTCCGGTTTTTCCTTAACTATTACTTTTGCCCTTTCTATACTAATCCCCCAATACGGCGCGAGTAATTCTGCATATTTTTCTAATTCCTGATCACTGGCTTTTTTCTCAATGTTATTTTCTTTTGCGATTTTTTCAATTGCTGTTTCCTTTTTCAACTCTGTTACATAGTACTCTTTAAGATTTTCGATAGCTTTTTCTTCAGTCTCATATTTCTTTACAAAATCATTATATTTGTTTTCTTCTTTCATATTAGCAACAACAAGCCTTACTGCATAGTCTATAGTTTTGTCTGAAATAAACAAATCAGTTGCTTTGGGAAGTGCAGCAAGAATTTGTTCCCTTACTGAACTTTTCACTTCTCTATTGTAAATCTTTTCCCCTTCCTCTCTAAACTTTTCTTTTAACTGTTCAACTGTCTCCAAATGCATTTCAGTAAGGGTAGTTTTTACAAAATCATCAGTAATTTCTGGTAAATTTCTTTTATAAACCTCCAAGATCTCTATTTTATAATGATATTTTAAATTATTTTCCTTGTCTTCTTTCTCAAATTCTCTATCAAATTCCACTATTTCTCCCTTTTTGTGGCCCACTAAATTTCTAATAATAGGCCTTTCATCTTCTTTATACAAAACAAACTCATCTTCGTTACCATCAATTAATACTTTTCCTGTCTCAACATTGGTAACAGTTATTTTCACTCTAACAAGATCATCATATTCCGCTGGATCTTCTTTAGGTTCTATAACAGCATGTTCATCCTGCAAAGACTTCATTCTTATTTCCACATAATTCTCTAGAATTTCTTCTTTGTCTGCTATTTTGACTTTAATTTTCCCGAAATCCACATTTGCAACCGGCTTTTTATGTAAGTTAACTATTATTTTTGCTTCTTCTTTTGAAACTTCTTTACTAACAATTTCTGGAATGAGCAGCAAATTCGGTTCATTCTTTACGGAATCATAAATTAAATCAACTAACTTTTCGAAAACGAAAACATCATAAAAATCTTTTCCAAATCTAATTTTAAATACAGAAAGAGGAACCTTACCCTTTCTGAATCCTTCAACAGTATATTTTCTATTTAATTCAGTCAAAACTTTTTTCTCAGCTGATTCGATTTCGCTTTTATTAAATAAATATTCTTTTGTTACGATATTCTTTTCCACGCTAACTTCCTTGATTTCCATGCTACACCTCCTCATAAGAGTAAAAAAGGGGGAACACCCCCATCTATTTAATCTTCAACAAGTTTAATTAAGGACATCTCTGCTCCATCGCCTCTTCTAGGACCAACTTTATATATAGCAGTATATCCTCCAGGCCTTTCTAGATATTTTGGAGCAATCTCATCTACAAGTTTATTAACCATTCTTCTATCTCCAATTTGTTTGAAAATCTCTCTTCTAAGTGCAACACTTTTTACCTTATCATCTGCTTTTTTCGCTTTTATAGCTTTTGTCATTAATTTTTCAAAAAATATTTGTACTGCTTTTGCTTTGGGAGTTGTTGTAATTATACTTCCGTGTTCGATAATTTCTTTTGCTAAATTTCTTAGTGTAGCTTTTCTATGGCTTCCATATCTTCCTATTCTATGTCTTTTAACTCGGTGCCTCATTTATTTGTCCCCCTTTCCAAATGTGAGTCCAAACTTTTCTACTAACTTTTGTTTTACTTCATCAAGGGACTTTTGCCCAAAATTTTTAATTTTCAAAAGTTCTTCTTCTCCTCTACTAATCAAATCACCTATAGTCTCAATCTTGTCACGTTTTAAACAATTTAATGCTCTCATAGATAAATCGAGTTCATCAATTTTTCTACTTAAAATTTCGTCTTCATCTTTGATCTCTTCAGAGTAATCTGTTGTTGCTTCAACTGAAACTGGACCCTCTTCTATATCCACAAAACTTTCTTCAATTATCTTGAAATGATCATTGATTATTTTAACAGCTTGTCTCATTGCATCAATAGGTTCAATGTTTTTCTTTGTCCATACTTCAAGTATCAACTTATCAAAATCTGTTTTCTTTCCAACACGAACATTCTCAGAACGCCAATTAACCTTTAATACAGGGTTATATACTCCATCCAATACAATCCAACCTATTTCAGGTCTTTCAACTCTTTCAGCTGCAGGCACAAAACCTTTTCCAATAGTTGCGTACATTTCAATTTCAATATCTGCGTCTTCGTTTAATGTTGCAATGTGAAGGTCAGGATTTGTAACTGTTATACCTGCTGGAGTTTCAATATCTTTAGCTTTTATCTCGCCTTCACCTTTATGTTGTATCCTGAGCTTGACAGGTTCCTCAACATAATCTTCCATCTTTAGTTGGACTTTCTTGAGATTCAATAAAATTTCTATTATGTCTTCCTTTACCCCATCTACAGTATCAAATTCATGATACTTTTCTGGTCTAACAAATCTTACATCAGTTATTGCTAAAGATGGAATCGATGAAAGAAGAACCCTTCTCAAAGTATTACCTATCGTAATTGCATAACCCTTTTCAAGTGGAGCTAATACAAACCGAGCATAATAATAATCGTTTGCCTCACTGTGTTCCTCCATTTTAAGTTTCTTTGGCATAACAAATTCCATAATTCATCACCTCGAATACAATTCGATAATTGCTTGTACATCAACTGGAAGATCGATAACTTCTTCTAATTTTGGATGTCTTTCATATACTCCTTTGAAATTTTCGTAATCTACTGAAACCCATGGCATTCTATTCTTATCCCTATTAATTTCAATCGCGTTTTTAATGGGTTCGATACTTCTACTTTTTTCTCTCACTTCGATAACATCACCAGGTCTTACTTGGTAAGATGGGATCGTCACTTTTCTGCCATTTACAAGGAAATGTCCATGATTTACAAGTTGTCTTGCTGTTGTTCTATTAACAGCAAAACCTAATCTATAAACTACGTTATCGAGTCTTCTTTCAACCTGAAGGACTAAGTTTTCACGAGTATCCCCTGACTGTTTAGAAGCTTTTTCATAATATCTTCTAAATTGTGTTTCAAGCACACCATAAATTCTCTTCATAGTTTGTTTAGCTCTTAATTGGATTCCATATTGTGTCAATTTTTTTCTATCCCTTCCATGATCTCCAGGTGCAAATGGTCTCTTATCAAATGAACATTTATCTGTGAAACATCTTTCCCCTTTCAGGTACAACTTCATTCCTTCGCGTCTGCAAAGTTTACATTGTGGACCTGTATATCTAGCCATTTATTTCCCTCCCTTAAACTCTTTTCTTCTTAGGCCTACAGCCATTAAATGGTATCGGTGTTACATCTTTTATAGTTCCAATTTCTAGCCCTGCTGCTTGGAACGTTCTGATTGCTGCTTCTCTCCCAGAACCTGGACCTTTTACAAGAATATCAACTTTTTTTATACCAAGTCTTACGGCTTCTTTAGCAACTTGATCAGCAGCAAGTTGGGCAGCATACGGTGTGCCTTTCCTTGTGCCTTCAAAACCTGCTGTACCTCCACTTCCCCAAATAATTACTTTTCCATCCGGATCTGTTAAAGTTACGATTGTATTATTGTAAGTGGATTTTATGTGAACTACTCCATGATCAATGGCAATTTTTCTTTTTTTCTTCGTTGATGACCTACGAGTTTTTTTAGCCATTTATTTCCCTCCTTATTTTTTCTTCTTTATTCTACTTGGTCTTGGACCTTTTCTTGTTCTTGCATTCGATTTAGTTTTTTGGCCTCTCACTGGTAAACCAAGCTTGTGTCTCAATCCTCTGTAACATCCTATATCTATTAATCTCTTAATATTAGACATTACTTCTGATCTTAATTCTCCTTCTACTTTAAAGTTTTGCTGGATGTAATTTGCTATTTTACTTATTTCTTCATCTCCTAATTCTCTAACTTTCTTGTTTGGATCTATATTCGTAGCTTCACAAATTTGCTTTGCTCTAGTTCTTCCAATGCCATATATATATGTAAGAGCTATTTCTACCTTTTTATTATTAGGTATTTCGACACCAACAATACGAGCCATCTATCTCCCTCCTCAACCTTGCTTCTGATTATGCTTTGGATTAACTTTACAAATTACATATACTCTTCCTTTTCTTCTGATAATTTTACAATGCTCGCATCTTTTTTTGACAGAAGATTGTACTTTCATTTGTTACACTCTCCTTTCTTCTATACCTTTTTTCTGTATACTATTCTTCCTTTTGTTAAATCATAAATAGTAAGTTCAACAATTACTTTATCTCCAGGCACAAGCCTTATGAAATTTTTCCTCATTTTCCCACTAATATGTGCTAAAATTTTGTGGCCATTCTCAAGTTCAACTCGGAACATTGCGTTAGGCAAAGCTTCCACAATAGTGCCTTCCATTTTAATAATATCATCCTTATTCGACAAATGCATCACCCCTCAGGGTCAAAACTTCCGCTCCATTTTTCTTTACTAATACTGTGTGTTCAAAATGCGCCGCTCTTTTCCCATCTCTCGTTACCACAGTCCAACCATCTTCCAAAATTTCTACGTGCCAGCCGCCTTCAGTCACCATTGGTTCTATAGCAAGCGTCATACCCGCTTTAAGTATTATACCTGTTCCTTGTCTTCCATAATTAGGTATCTGTGGATCCTCATGTAGGGACCTTCCAACACCATGTCCCACAAAATCTCTAACTACATTAAATCCATTATCTTCAACATATTTTTGTATTGCCCAGGATATATCTCCCAATCTTACACCTTCTCTTACTTTATTTACTGCTATATCTAAAGCTTTTTTTGTAACTTTTACTAATTTTTCACCATTTTCATCCGTTTGACCTATTATATATGTATAAGCTCCATCGCCATAATAACCGTCAAAAACTGCTCCTACATCCAAAGAAACTACATCACCGTTTTTAAAAACTTTTTTCTTTAAAGGGAATCCGTGTATTACCTCATTATTCACTGAAACTGTGGTTATATATGGATAACCGTTGTAACCTTTAAAAGCAGGTTTACATCTAAACTCTTTCAAAATTCTATCTGCCAAAAATTCAAAATCCCAAGCCGTTGCTCCATCTACTGCCAATTTCTTTGCCTCATATAAAATCGTTCCTACTGCTCTCGAAGCTATTTTAATTTTTTCAATTTCTTCGGGAGTTTTTATATAAATCATCTCGTCGTCACCTTCTGATTATATTTAATACTTCTTTTATTACCGAATCAACACCAGAAGCTCCATCTATTGTAAAAAGTTTGTTTTGTTTTTGATAATATTCTATTACGGGATATGTATTATTCATATAAACTTTGTATCTGTTTCTTACTACTTCCTCTCTGTCATCTTCTCTTTGGTAAAGCTCTCCTCCGCAAATATCACATTTTCCATCTATTTTCGGAGGTAAAGTTATTAAATTATAAATTTTTCCGCATTTTTTACATATCCTTCTATTTGTAATTCTTTTAACAACTATGTCTTCGCTTACTTCAAAATATACTGCATATCCAAGTTCTCTACCCAAAGATGTGAGAATTTCGTCTAAAGCTTTTGCTTGATCTACAGTTCTTGGAAATCCATCAAGGATAAAGCCTTTCTTACAATCTTCATGTGAAAGTCTTTCTTTGACAATCGAAATTGTTAAATCATCAGGAACCAGATCCCCTTTTTTCAATATTTCTTCTACTTTTTTTCCAAGCTCAGAACCGGAAGCAACCGCCTCCCTGAACATATCTCCTGTTGATATGTGAGGAATTTCAAGTATTCTAACTAGTTCTTTTGCATATGTTCCTTTACCAGCCCCCGGAGGCCCTAAAAATACCATGTTCATATTCATGTGATCATCTCCTTCCAGGGAGCTTACCTTTTTTAACAAATCCCTCATAATTTCTCATAATAAGGTGTGCTTCCATTTGTTGAGCAACATCTAAGGCAACTCCAACTGCAATTAATGCACTTGTACCACCAAGCCAAATATTAACTCCGGTAATTCCTTGAATCAAATATGGCAATAACGCAATTATAACCAAGAATAACGCTCCAACAAAAGTAATCCTATTTAATACTCTTGTGATATATTGTTCTGTCGGTTTACCAGGTCTTATACCAGGTATGTATCCTCCATAACTTTTTATATTTTCCGCTATATCTTTGGGATCAAACACCACAATACTGTAGAAGTATGTAAAGAAGAATATAAGTACAGCATAAATAGTGATTATAACGGGACTTGTCATTGAAAATAGCGATTTAACTGTGTCAGATCTTGTAAGTTGAGCAATACCAACAGGAATAGAAACAATTGCCCAAGCGAATATTATAGGGATAACTCCACTGTGATTTACTTTAATAGGAATATGCGTTGATGTTCCTCCATATATTCTTCTTCCAACCATCCTTGAAGCATATTGTACCATTATTCTTCTTTCAGCTTGTTGAACATATATAATTCCAACTACCATAAGAATCATTACACCCAAAAGGAAAATCCATTCAAAAATATTCAATCCACCAAGAACTGCTCGTCTAAAATATGAAGGATATCTTGCTACAATTCCAGCAAATATCAACACACTTATACCATTACCTATTCCTTTTTCCGTAATTCTATCTCCAATCCAAAGTAAGAACATTGTACCTGCTATCAAAGAAACTGTTGCAACAAATGTAAACGTCCATAAAGGAACAACCAATATATTTTGGAAGCCTCTTCCTAGACCGAATGAAATTACAAATGCTTGAAGAGTTCCTAGTACTACTGTAAGATTCCTTGTAATTCTTTGAAATTTCTTCCTTCCCTCTTCGCCTTCCTTAAGCATTTCTTTCAAAGATGGAATAACTGAAGAAAGTAATTGTAAAATGATTGAAGCATTAATATACGGTGTAACACTCATTGAGAATATGGAAAAACTTCTAAAAGCTCCTCCAGTAAATACATCATAAAAACTTAATAAACCTCCTGCTGTACCAGTACCTAATTGAGCAAACGCAGCCCCCCATGCCTTTAAGTCCACCCCAGGAACAGGTATATAAATACCCAATCTAAAAACTATTAACATAAGTAGTGTGAATATTATCCTGTCTCTTAGTTCAGGGATTTTAAAAGCATTTTTTAAAGCTTTCCACATTTTTATATCACCTCAGCTTTTCCGCCAACGGCTTCAATCTTCCTCCTGGCACTCGAACTAAAGGCATGGGCAATTACTGTCAATGGTTTCGTTATTTCTCCATTTCCAAGGATTTTTACTCCATCATTAATTTTCTTTATCACACCAAGTTCCAAAAGCTTTTCTGGTGTTACTTCATCTCCAGAATTAAATAACTTTTCAAGCTGTTCAACATTTACAACTGTATATACCTTTTTATTAAAATTCTTAAAACCAAATTTAGGTAATCTTCTATGAAGTGGTGTTTGTCCACCTTCAAACCAAAGACTTACTTTACCTGCTCCTCTTGATTTTTGACCTTTATGACCTTTTCCAGAAGTTTTTCCTTTCCCAGATGCTATTCCTCTACCTACCCTTGTTCTTTTTTTCATGGAACCTGGTGTGGGTTTAAGCTCATCTAATCTCATGGTATATTACCTCCTTATTCCTCAATTTCCTCTACTTTTACGAGGTGCTTCACTTTCCTAACCATTCCTCTAATTTGAGGAACATCATCTTTTATAACTGAAGAATTAAGTTTTTTTAATCCTAACCTCTTTACTGTGTCTTTCTGATCATATCTATAACCAATTGGGCTTTTAACAAGTGTTATTTTTAACTTTTTCATTTACTTAACCCTCCTTTTTAACGCCATTGATAACTTCTTGTGGAGAAATATCTCTAAGCTGTGCAACTTTTTCCAATGATAGGAGGCTCTTTAGACCATTTACTGTTGCTTGAGCTAATACAACAGGATTTGTTGATCCACTACTTTTCGTCAATATATTATGAATTCCTGCTAATTCTACTACTGCACGAACTGTACCATTGGAAATGATTCCTGTACCTGGTGCAGCAGGTTTAAGAAGAACCTTTGCGGCATCTTGTCTACCTACTGTTTCGTGAGGAATTGTTCCATTATAAATAGGAACAACAAATACATTTCTTCTTGCAGCAGAAAGTGCCTTCCTTATCGCATCGGGAACTTCTCTTGCTTTTCCTACGCCTACACCTACCTTACCATTTCTATTTCCAACTACAGCAAGAACCCTAAAAGAAAGATTTTTCCCACCTTTAGTAACCTTTGTTGTTCTTCTTATTTCAACTATTCTTTCTTCGAATTCTTCTCCTGTGGTCTTTATTTTCTGTGCAATGTCTGCCATTCAGTGCACCTCCTTTAAAATTCCAAACCGGCTTCTCTAGCACCATCAGCGAGTTCTTTAATTCTGCCGTGGTATCTATAACCACCTCTATCAAATACTACCTTTTTTATACCTTTTTCAATTGCTCTTTTACCAATCAATTTTCCTACTTCACGTGCTGCTTCTTTGTTCCAAGTTTTCTTTAAGACTTCTCTTAACTCCTTATCAAGTGTGGAAGCAGAAGTCAATGTATGACCTTTGTCATCATCAATAATCTGTGCATAAATATGTTTTTCGCTTTTGTACACACAAAGTCTTGGTCTATCTGCAGTTCCATATATTTTTTTTCTTATACTTAGATGTCTCTTTTTTCTTCTCCAATTCCTATTCTCTTTTTTTATCATCTCAGTTGTACCCCCTTTATGCTTTCTTTCCTTCCTTCATTCTTACAACTTCACCAACATATCTAATTCCTTTTCCAGAGTAAACATTTGGTTCTCTCCATCTTCGAATGTCTGCTGCTACTTGTCCAACTCTTTGTTTATCTATGCCACTTACAATTATCTTATTTGGGCTAGGAACTTCTACCTTAACATCTGAAGGAATTTCCATTTCTACAGGATGAGCATAACCAAGGTTCATTACAAGCTTGTTACCTTGAAGTTGTGCCCTATATCCTATACCAACTATTTCCAATTCTTTCTTAAATCCTTCTGTAACACCAATTACCATATTGTTAAATAATCTCCAATAAGTTCCAGTAAACATTTTCATTTTTTTGAGATCAGATCTTCTTTTCATTGCTTCAAGATTTGGACTTACGTTTATTTTATTTCCATCAATTTCCACTTTTACATATGGTAAAAACTCTTGTTTTAACTCTCCTTTGGGACCTTTAACTCTTAAAACATTTCCCTCTATTTTTACTTCAACACCATTTGGTATAACAATAGGTTTATTTGCTATACGGGACATTGAGCACACCTCCTTACCAGATGTAGGCGATTACTTCTCCGCCAACTCCAAGTTCTTTCGCTTGCTTGTCAGTTACAACTCCTTTTGAAGTTGTTAGAATCGCAATTCCAAGACCGTTTTTAACTTTTGGTAATTTGTCTTTGCTTACATATACTCTTCTACCGGGTTTGGATACCCTAACAATACCGTGAATTACCCTCTCTCTGTTTCTCCTTGTTCCTTTGTATTTCATTTGAATTCTTATAATTCCCTGTTTTCCATCTTCTATGTATGTGTAACCAGATATAAAGCCTTCTCTCTTTAAAATTTCCGCTATTTCTTTCTTCAAGTTAGAAGCTGGTATATCTACTTGATCTTTAAATGCGACGTTTGCATTTCTTATTCGAGTGAGCATGTCAGCTATTGGATCGCTCCACATTGTATTCCCCTCCTTTTACCATGTTGCCTTCCTAACACCCGGGAGTTTTCCCTCGTTGGCCATTTTTCTAAAACAAACTCTGCAGATTCCAAATTCTCTATAAACAGAATGTGCTCTTCCACATATCTTACATCTTGTATATTCTCTTGTTTTAAATTTTTTTGGCTTTTTCCATCTTTCAACAAGACCTTTTCTAGCCATATCGTAACCTCCTTATTATCTTTTAAAAGGAAAACCGAAAAGTTCCAATAATTTTCTCGCTTCATCGTCAGTCTTTGCAGTGGTAACTATAACTATATCCATTCCTTGTACCCTCTTGACTTGATCTGGAGAAATCTCTGGAAAAACTAATTGTTCAGTTAAACCAAACGAATAATTTCCCCTTCCGTCAAAACCGTTTGGATTTAAACCTCTAAAGTCTCTAACTTTTGGTAATACAAGGTTAATAAGTTTGTACAAAAAGTTGTACATATTCAAACCTCTTAAGGTTACTTTTAAACCTATTGGCATTCCTTTTCTAATTTTAAAGTTTGAAATACTCTTCTTGGCTCTAGTAACAACTGGTTTCTGCCCAGCAATTAACGCTAACTCTTTAGCATGGATTTCTATAACATCTTTATTTCGGGAACCTTCACCAATACCCATGTTGATAACAATTTTCTCAATTCTGGGGACTTGGTGAACATTTTTATATCCAAATTCTTTCATCATTGCTGGTATAATTTCATTTCTATACTTTTCTTTTAATGGTATGTACTGCATGCTCTATTCCTCCTTACTTGTCTATGACTTCTCCACATTTCTTACAATACCTTACTTTACTTCCATCTTCAAGAAATCTGAATCCTACTCTAGTTGCTTTTCCACAGTTTGGACACACGAGTGCCACCTTACTAACATATATAGGTGATTCCTTTTCAATTATTCCACCTTGCCTCATTTGAGCATTAGGCCTTTGATGTCTTTTAACGACATTAACACCTCTAACTATTACTTTATCTTCTTTTGGAATTACAGTGATAACCTCTCCTGTTTTTCCTTTGTCTTTTCCTGAAATTACTTGTACTGTATCACCTTTTCTTATTTTTCTTGCCACTGCACATCACCCCTTAAAATACTTCAGGCGCTAAGGAGACTATTTTCATAAAACCTTTTTCTCTTAGTTCTTTTGCAACTGGTCCAAACACACGAGTCCCCTTAGGCTCATTGAATTTATCAAGTACAACAGCAGCATTATCATCAAAGCGAATATATGTACCATCTGGTCTTCTAACTTCTTTTTTTGTTCTAACTATAACTGCTTTAACTACATCTCCTTTTTTCAAATCTCCATTTGGTACCGCATCTCTAACGCTGCACACAACTATATCTCCGATTGTTCCCCATTTTCTTCTTGAACCACCTAAAACTCTTATAACTCTCAATTGTTTTGCTCCAGAGTTGTCGGCAACATTGAGGTAGCTTTCATTAATTATCATCTTTACTACCTCCTTCCACGTCTACATCTTCTACCACATTTTCATCAGCAAATATCGATTTTTCAACTATTCTCAACACTCTCCATCTTTTAAGTTTACTTAAAGGTCTTGATTCTATAATTTCAACGGTATCACCTATTTGACATTCATTATTTTCGTCGTGAGCGTAATATTTTTTTGTTCTCTTTATATACTTCCCCACAATCGGGTGTTTTACTAATGTGTTTACAGCAACCACAACTGTTTTATCCATCTTGTTACTCACGACTTCTCCTATAAGTTTTTTCTTTGGCATGTCGATTACCTCCTTACACCCAGTTCTCTTTCCCTGAGAATTGTTTTGATTCGTGCTATATCTTTTCTTGTTTTAGATATTTGACTGTGATCATTAAGTTGTCCCAGGGCATTTTGGAATCTAAGATTCATTAATGTTCTTTTCTTTTCTTCAAGAAGATTTAATAACTCTTCATTTGTTAATCCTCTAAGTTCAGCAGCCTTCATACTGCTTCACCACCTATCTCATGTCTTTTTACTACTTTTGTTCTAATTGGAAGTTTTGTAGCGGCATATTCAAGAGCCTCTCTCGCTAATGTTTCATCTACCCCTCCTATTTCAAACAAAATTTTCCCAGGCTTTACAACCGCTACCCAACCTTCAACATTTCCTTTACCTTTTCCTAGCTTACTCTCTGCCGGGTGTTTTGTATAAGACTTATCCGGAAAAATTCTTATCCAAAGTTTTCCTGATTTTTTCAAAGTCCTAGTAATAGCAATTCTACATGCTTCGATTTGTTGTGCAGTTATCCAGTGTGATTCCATAGCTTTTAAACCATATTCTCCAAAATTTACCAAAGTTCCTCCTTTAGCTTTCCCTTTCATTCTACCACGATGTTGTTTTCTATATTTAACCCTTCTTGGCATTAACATGTCGAACTACCTCCTTTTGACGTCAGATATCGGCGTCGCCTTTATAAATCCAAACTTTTATTCCTATTGTTCCATATTTTGTTTCAGCTCTTGCAGTACCATAATCAATTATGGATCTAATTGTTTGAAGTGGAAGTCTTCCTTTTAGATACCATTCTGTTCTTGCAATTTCAGCACCTGCAAGTCTTCCGGCAACCATAATTTTAATTCCTTTAGCACCTTTTCTCATAGCATTTGAGATTGCCCTTTTCATAACAACTTTGTAGGATGCACGTTTCTCAATTCTCGCTGCAACATTCTCAGCCACCAATTGTGCATCAGTTTCAGGAGCTTTGATTTCTTCGATGTTAATAATAAATCTTCTATTAAATTTCCTTTCAAGTTCCTGTCTTAAATTAGTAATTTCCGCGCCTTTTTTACCTATAATTATACCTGGTCTTGCACTTTTAATTATTGCAATGACTCTTTCTGAATCTGGTCTTTCAATAACAATCTCACTTATACCTGCATGATTGTATTTTTTCTTAATTATTTTCCTTATTTCCTCGTCTTCAAGTAGGTATTCGGCGTAATTTTTTTCGTTAAACCAGGTTGCTTGCCAATCGGCTGTGAGACCTAGTCTAAATCCGCGTGGATGTACTTTTTGACCCACCTTACCACCTCACCTTTCTATTACTTTTCTTCCTTAGCTGCCTTTTCGGCTTCTTTATCTCTTACAATAACTGTTATATGTGACATTCTCTTTTGTATAATATCCGCACTACCTCTTCCTCTTGGCCATAACCTTTTCATCCTTGGACCATCATTAACATAACATGTATACACATATAAATTTTCTTCAGAAAGGTTATGATTATTAACTGCATTTGCCACTGCTGATTTTAACACATTTTTTATAATTCGTGCAGCCTTTTTAGGAGAAAATTCAAGAATTGTAAACGCTTCTGAAACATTTTTACCTTTAATTGAATTGGCCACACTCCTAGCTTTTCTTGGAGAAATTCTTACAAATTTTGCTACTGCTCTTGCTTCAAATATTGGCATTGTTGCTAATTTTTCTTTTCTTACAGAATGAAATTTGGATCGTTTCATTCCGTTTCTTTTAATTAGAACTTGCATTGTTTCCACCCTCCTCATTTTTTAACCTGACCCTTGCTTGCGGATTTATCTGCGTGTCCTCCAAATCTCCTTGTAAATGAGAATTCCCCTAATCGGTGACCAACCATATTTTCTGTTATATAAACTGGTATATGTTTTATTCCATTGTACACCGCTATTGTGTGCCCTACCATTTCCGGAATAATCATACTAGCTCTACTCCATGTTTTTATTATCTTTTTTTCGCCAGATTCATTCAATTGTCTAATTTTCTTTAAAAGTTTGGGATCTACGTAAGGTCCCTTTTTGGTGGACCTGCCCATCGTTGCACCTCCCTATTAACCATTTCTTCTTCTGACTATTAGTTTGTCAGACGCTTTTTTACCTCTTCTAGTTTTATATCCTTTAGCCAGTTGTCCCCATGGACTTTGTGGGTGATGACCTTTTCCTCTACCTTCCCCACCACCATGTGGGTGATCCACTGGATTCATTGCAACACCACGTACATGAGGTTTTCTTCCCATCCATCTAACTCTTCCTGCTTTTCCGTCAACTTCATTTTTATGATCTTCGTTACTTACAACGCCTACTGTAGCATAACATTTTACCGGAACCTTTCTCAATTCGCCTGATGGCATTTTGAGAAGAGCATAATTTCCTTCTTTTGCCATCAATTGACATGAACTACCAGCTGATCTTGCAATTTGTCCACCTTTTCCTGGAATAAATTCAACATTGTGAACGATTGTACCTACAGGAATATTTTCAAGTGGTAAAGCGTTCCCAGGCTTAATTTCAGCATCTGGTCCACTTTGAATCGTATCGCCTACCTTTAAACCTTGAGGAGCAAGTATATATCTTTTTTCTCCATCTGCATAAACTAATAATGCTATTCTTGCGGTTCGATTCGGATCGTACTCAATTGAAACAACTTTTGCAGGAATATTTATTTTATCTCTTTTAAAATCAATGATTCTATATCTTCTTTTATGCCCTCCGCCTCTAAACCTAACAGTGACTCTTCCATAATTATTTCTTCCACCTGTTTTTTTCAGAGGAACTGTTAAAGATTTTTCTGGTTCTCTTTTGGTAATTTCAGAAAAATCTGGAATTATCATTTGTCTTCTTCCAGGGCTTGTTGGTTTAAATCTCCTAAGACCCATCATTATTCACCCCTTTTAGTGTTCTCCTTCAAGTTCTTTAATTGTATATCCTTCTTTGAGAGTGACTATTGCTTTTTTCCACGATCTTGTGTATCCCTCTCTTGCCAATGCGCCTCGTCTAATATCTCTTTTAGGTTTTGGCTTTACATTAATAACGTTTACTTTTTCAACTTTCACTTTAAAAAGTTTTTCTATTGCTTCCTTTATTTGAATTTTATTTGCATCTTTCACAACTTCAAAAACATATTTTCTATCTTCTCTTGCATAATATGCTTTTTCACTAACAATTGGTCTAATGACAATATCTGCATAATTTTTCATTATCCGAGCACCTCCTCAATCTTCTGGACGGTACCCTGGATGAGCACAAGTTTATCATGATTTAATATATCATATACATTTAAACCATCAATTGTTACTTTTTCTGTTCCAGGATTGTCAGCAATAATTACCTTCACTCCTGGGATATTTCGTCCAGAAATCTTGACGTTTTCATAACCTTCAACTTTCTTAGGAAGAACAAATAGGACTTTATTTTCTTCAAGTCCAAGATTTTTCAAAATTTCTTTCAATTCTTTAGTCTTTGCTCTTTCAAACTTAAGCTCGTCAAGAACAATCAAATTTCCTTCTTTCAACCTCAAGGAAAGTGCTGACTTTAAAGCAAGTTTCTTCATTTTTTTATTCAATCTTTTAAAATAAACTTTTGGTTTTGGCCCATGAGCAACTCCTCCGTGTCTCCAATGAGGAGCTCTTATAGAACCCTGTCTTGCTCTTCCCATATGTTTTTGAGGCCAAGGTTTTCTCCCGCCACCCGACACTTCACCGCGTGTTTTGGTAGAAGCAGTTCCTGATCTTGAATTTGTAAGTTGCATATCTACATAGCGCCACATTAAATCAAAATTTGGTTCAATTGCGAAAACTTCATCTTTTAACTCAATAGCTCCAACTTTTTCACCTTGGATATTTAACAAATCTAACGTTGCCATTTCTCTATGCCTCCTTTTCTACATTTTCGAGGCTTGCTCTTATCCTCTTTTTGCTGCTCTTATGAGGACAAGGCCGCCCCTCGCTCCTGGAACTCCACCTTTAACTGCTATTAAGTTATTCTCTACATCAATTTTAACAATTTCTGAATTTAAGATTGTTACACGTTCGTTACCATATTGTCCTGGCATTTTTTTACCTTTGAAAATTCTTGCAGGTTCACTGTGTTGACCAACAGAACCGAGCTCTCTATGAAACTTCGCACCGTGAGATTTTGGTCCTCCTCTAAAACCCCATCTTTTCATTGCACCTGCAAATCCTCTACCTTTGGACCAACCTGTAATATCTATCTTGTCTCCTTCTTCAAATATATCTACTTTGATTTCTTGTCCTATTTCGAATTTTTCGGGTTCTTCTACTCTAAATTCTTTCAATATTTTTAACGGCTTTACTCCTGCTTTTTTGAAAACACCTTCCATTGGTTTGTTAACTTTTCTTGCTTCTTCAAAACCAAGTTGGATAGCATTGTAGCCATCTGTTTCTAAAGTCTTCTTTTGAATTACATAACACGGTCCTGCTTTAATTACTGTTACGGGAATGACTTTGTCATCTTTAAATACTCGAGTCATTCCTATTTTTCTTCCTATTATCATCTTCATCTTAAGCACCTCCAAGTTCGCATCACAGGTTGATTTCAACGTCAACTCCAGCTGGAAGGTTTATTTTCATAAGTGCATCAATAGTTTTTGGTGTAGGTTCTACAATATCAATTAATCTTTTGTGTACTCTTTTTTCGAATTGTTCTCTCGAATCCTTATGTTTCAAAGGTGATCTTAAAACAACATAAAGGGTCCTTTCTGTAGGTAAAGGAATAGGCCCTGATACTTTAGCATTTGTTTCTTTTACAACGTCAACTATTTTTTTTGCAGATTCATCTAGCAACTTATGATCATATGCTTTCAGCCTAATTCTTATCTTTTGTCCCGGCATTTTGTTCCCTCCCTTTTTATTTCAGGAAGAAGGGGGGGTTACCCCCCTCTCAAAATTTATTACTCAACAATTGCTGTAACAACTCCTGCACCAACTGTTCTTCCACCTTCACGAATAGCAAATCTCATTCCTTCTTCAATAGCTACTGGGTAAATAAGTTTAATTGTCATTTCAACATTATCACCTGGCATAACCATTTCGACTCCTGCTGGGAAGTCAATAAGTTCACCAGTAACATCTGCTGTTCTGATAAAGAATTGTGGTTTGTAACCTTTTTGGAATGGAGTATGTCTTCCACCTTCTTCTTTCTTCAAAACGTAAACTTGTGCTTTGAATGTTGTATGAGGTGTAATTGAACCTGGTTTTGCAAGAACTTGTCCTCTTTCTACTTCATCTTTATCAATACCTCTTAACAAACAACCAACGTTGTCTCCTGCAATACCTTCATCAAGAATTTTTCTGAACATTTCAACACTTGTAACAACTGTTTTTTGAATTTCATAACTCATACCAACGATTTCAACTTCATCTCCGGGTTTAATAACACCACGTTCAATTCTTCCAGTAACAACTGTTCCTCTACCGGTAATTGAGAATACATCTTCAACAGGCATAAGGAATGGTTTATCAATTTCTCTTTGTGGTTCTGGGAAATATGAATCCATTGCATCAAGAAGTTCTTTTATTGAGTTATAAGCTTCATCATTAGGATCATCTGATGCCTCTACTGCTTTAAGAGCAGAACCTCTAATTACTGGTAAATCATCACCAGGAAATTCATATTTGCTAAGAAGATCTCTTACTTCCATTTCAACAAGATCGATAAGTTCTTCGTCGTCAACCATATCTGTTTTGTTGATGTAAACAATCATTGCAGGAACATTAACTTGTCTTGCAAGAAGAACGTGTTCTCTTGTTTGTGGCATTGGTCCATCCGTTGCTGCAACAACAAGGATAGCACCATCCATTTGAGCAGCACCAGTAATCATGTTTTTAATGTAGTCAGCATGTCCTGGACAGTCGATATGTGCATAGTGTCTTTTTTCTGTTTCATATTCAATGTGTGCAATGTTGATGGTAATTCCTCTCTGTTTTTCTTCTGGAGCTTTATCGATTTGTTCATATGGTGTATAATCTGCTCTTCCAAACAAAGATAAGTACTTTGTAATCGCCGCTGTAAGTGTGGTTTTTCCATGGTCAATGTGTCCAATAGTACCTACATTAAGGTGAGGCTTACTTCTCACAAACTTTTCTTTTGCCATAATTCACCCTCCTTTAAATTTCGTGGTTATTTTTTCAAAATTTTCTCTGCAATTTTTTCAGGTACTTTATCATAATGTGAAAGTACCATTGTATAAGTTGCTCTTCCTTGTGATAACGATCTCAAATCCGTTGCATAACCAAACATTTCTGAAAGTGGAACAAGAGCTTTTATAATTCTTAAATGTCCTTTTGTTTCAAGAGAATCAATATGTGCTCTTCTTGAATTTAAATCTGCTATTATATTACCCATATACTCTTCGGGAGTCGTTATTTCAACTTTCATGATAGGTTCAAGTAAAACGGGTTTTGCATGTCTTAGAGCCTCTTTAAACGCCATACTTGCAGCTATTTTAAACGCCATTTCTGAAGAATCGACTTCGTGATATGAACCATCCAATAATATTGCCTTTATTCCAACCATTGGATAACCCGCAATGTATCCACTTTGAGCAGCTTCTTTTACTCCTTCTTCAATTGCTGGGACATATTCCTTAGGTATCACTCCTCCAACTGTCCTATCCTCAAATTCGAAAGTTTTTGTTAGCTCTAATGGTTCGAATCTCATCTTTACATGTCCATATTGACCGCGTCCACCGCTTTGTCTAATGTATTTTCCCTCAGCTTCAGCAGGAACTTGGATTGTTTCCCTATATGCAACCTGCGGTTTTCCTACCCTTACACTTGTGTTAAATTCTCTTTTGAGTCTATCGACAATTATCTCCAAGTGAAGTTCTCCCATTCCAGAAATAATAGTTTCACCAGTTTCATGATCAACATATGCTCTGAACGAAGGATCTTCATCACTTAACATGGTTAAAGCTCTTGAAAGTTTGTCTTGATCATTTTTAGTAGCTGGCTCAACTGCTATTGAAATTACTGGTTCTGGAAATTCCATTTTCTCCAAAATAACTGGCCTTTTTTCGTCGCAGAGTGTATCCCCAGTCTTAGTTTCTTTCAATCCTATAGCTGCAACTATATCTCCTGCCCTGACGTATTCAACATCTTCTCTTTTATCAGCATGCATGAAAATAAGCCTTGAAACTCTTTCTTTCTTCCCTTTTGAAGAGTTATAAACATAGCTTCCTTTCTCGAGTCGGCCACTGTAGACTCTAAAGAAAGTTAACTTTCCAACATAAGGATCAGCTTGTATTTTAAACGCAAGCGCCGTAAATGGTTCATTCTCATCGGGTTTTATCTCTATTTCTTCACCGTCCTTAGTCCAACCTTTAAGGGGTGGCATATCCAAAGGTGACGGCAAATAATCTAAAACAGCATCAAGTAATGGTTGGACTCCTTTATTCATTTTCGCTGAACCACAAAGAACTGGTGTAGCTTTATTTTCAATTGTCGCTCTTCTCAAAGCTTTCTTTATTAATTCTTGGGAAATTTCTTCTCCTTCCAAATAAAGCTCCATAACTTCATCATCTATTTCTGCTATTTTTTCTAACATTTCCTCTCGCATTTCTTCGGCCCTTGCTAAATATTCTTCGGGGATCTCTTCATACACCATCTCCGTACCATCTTCGTTTAACCATTTAATAGCTTTCATTTGAATTAAGTCAATAACACCTTCAAATTTATCTTCAGCTCCCATGGGCATCTGTATAGGAATAGGATTAGCACCTAATCTTTCTATCATAGATTTCACAGACATATCAAAATCTGCACCAATCTTATCCATCTTGTTCATAAAAGCAATTCTTGGAACATTGTATTTATCAGCTTGTCTCCACACTGTTTCTGACTGTGGTTCAACTCCAGCAGCTGCATCAAAAACAGCTATAGCTCCATCCAGTACTCTTAAAGCTCGCTCAACTTCAATAGTAAAGTCAACGTGCCCAGGGGTATCAATAATATTGATTCTATGATCTTTCCACATACAAGTTGTAGCTGCAGAAACAATGGTAATACCTCGTTCTTTCTCTTGAATCATCCAATCCATTGTAGCAGTTCCATCATCAACACTACCAAGAATATGTTTTCTACCGGTGTAATACAAAATACGCTCGGTAGTTGTTGTTTTACCTGCATCTATATGAGCCATTATTCCTATGTTTCTTAACTTTCTCAGGTCAACATAAATTGCTCGAATTTCTTTCATGCTTTCCTCCCTATTTACCACTTAAAGTGCGCAAATGCTCTGTTGGCTTCTGCCATTCTATGTACATCTTCTTTCTTTTTAATAGCTGTTCCTGTGTTATTAAAAGCATTAACTAATTCTTCACCAAGTTTTTCCGCCATTGGTTTTCCTTTTCTGGATCTGGCAGCCTCTACTATCCATCTTAAAGCTAATGAGGTTTTTCTGGGTTCTTGTACTTCAATTGGGACTTGGTATGTTGCCCCACCAACCCTTCTCGGTCTTACTTCAACCAAAGGTCTCACATTATCAATCGCTTGATGTAATGCTTCAAGAGGTTCTTTCTTTGTTTTTTCAGCCAAAATTTCCATAGCTTTATATACTATTTTTTGAGCTATTGATTTTTTTCCATCCCACATAACCCTATTTATAAGCTTAGAAACTAATACATCATTGTAAATTGGATCGGGTGGGACCTTTCTAATTTCCGCTCTTCTTCTTCTCATGAACTTTTCCCTCCCAAATTATTTCTTTGGTCTTTTGGTACCATATTTACTTCTTGATTGTTTTCTATTCTCAACTCCGGCAGCATCTAATGTACCACGTATAATTTTATACCTAATACCTGGCAAATCTTTAACCCTTCCACCTCTGATCAATACTACAGAGTGTTCCTGTAAATTATGACCAATACCAGGAATGTAAGCAGTAACTTCTATTCCATTGCTTAATCTTACCCTGGCAATTTTTCTCAAAGCTGAATTCGGTTTTTTAGGTGTCATTGTTGAAACCCTAATACAGACTCCTCTTTTTTGTGGATGTCCTTGTAAAGCAGGAGATTTTGATTTTTCTTTTATTACTTTTCTACCAAACCTAACCAATTGGTTTATAGTAGGCATCTAAACCCTCCCTTCAAAAACTGTTCACTTTTATAAATCATTTCAGCCACGCCGCAATTAAATTTCATTCCAAAGTTTATTATAAACTCAAATATGTAACTTGTCTTGAAAAATACGTGAACATTTTGTTGCGTCCACGCTCTCGTGCGTTTTAAAAACATTCCTGACAAAAAAAGAGGGCTTAAAGCCCTCTGGCTGGGGCGGTAGGACTCGAACCTACACTGCTGGAGCCAAAGTCCAGTGTCCTGCCAGTTAGACGACGCCCCAACTTACAGAAACTCAAAGGGGCAAGTTGCCCCCTCTGGTGGGTGCGGCAGGGATTGAACCTGCGGCCTCTTCCGCGTCAAGGAAGCGCTCTCCCACTGAGCTACGCACCCAAACCGTGATTATTTTAACACAACTATTCTTATTGTCAAGATTTTTATATTCGATATTTTCATGTATAATATTAATGATTAATAATGGTCAATAATATTTTGAGGTGACAAAATGATTGTCAATGAAAAAAATTATTATTCACGGCTTGATAAATTCTTACGAAAAAACTTTCCAAATTTACCATTATCTGTTATTTACAAATTTATTCGCACGGGGAAAATACTAGTAAATGGTAAAAAGGTTAAAAATCCTTCGTTTGAAATTGAAATTGGAGATGAAATAAAAATTAATGAATCTTTAGAGAAATATAGTAGAGAAGTTAAAAATACTATAAAACCTATCAAAATGAAACTTGATATAATTTATGAAAATGAAGATCTATTAGTGATAAACAAACCTTCGGGAATACCTCTTCATCCAGGAAAAGGTATTCATGTCGCAACGCTTATTGAAGGATTACTTTACTACGGCCAACAAAAGGGTTTTAAACCACATTTGGTTCACAGACTTGATAAACACACTTCAGGAATTTTAGTAGTTGCAAAAAACACAAAAGCTGCAAGAATTCTTGGTGAAATAATTTCGTCCCGAAGTGTTGAAAAAGAATACGTAACTTTAGTAAAAGGAAAATTAAACAAAGCTGGTAAAATTGATTTGCCGATTGAAGGAAAAGATTCTCTAACCCTTTTTACTACAAAAGAAATTTTTAAAACTGAAATAGGATTTTTTTCATTATTACATGTAATAATTAAAACCGGTAGAAAACACCAGATAAGAAGACATTTTTCAAACATTGGACATCCTGTAATCGGAGATGATGTGTATGGTGACAGAAAATTAAATAGAGAGTTTCGAAGAAACTTCGGATTGAAAAGGTATTTTCTCCATTGCAAAAGAATGAGTTTTTATTATGAAGGTAAAAAGATAGATGTTCAAGCTAAACTAACAGAAGATCTTGAATTTGTTATAAAAAAAGTAAAGGAAGGTGTCTAATTGAAAAAAACAATAGTTTTTTTTCTATTACTAAATCTTTTTTTATCGATATTTTCAATTAACATTTATATTAACACTTTTGATAATTCGATCATTATTAATAGAAAAGTTTATCCAATAGAAGGTTCCCCTGAAAAATTCAGGGGAAAAATCAAGGAATATTTTAAAGGAATTAATATTCCTAATGCTCATATCCCTTCAAATTTATTGATTCTTGAAGATGGTCAAACAATTGGTAGCAAAGGAACTATACGAGTCCCACAAGAAGTATTTAAAAATCTATTAGAACTCTATCAGAAAAATCTCATCGAAAATTTCATAATTGACTACTATCCCATTGAAATATATCAGAACAAAATATTAGTTAGAAATCTTACAAAGAGAACTAAGTTAGTAGAATATTTAAATATCTTTCTCGATGAATATGAAATCCCATACCTCGACATCTACTATGGAGAATATGATATAACACCAGAAGTACCAAAAATAAAGTTAACAACCTTTACATTTCCCGATTATGGATTCTATCAAGTTGGATTTGAAGACAAAGGAAAAGTACTACTCAAAACCTACATCAACGGTTCTCTTTCCGATAACTATGGAACTTTAAATCCAGGCACATACACTTTTTTCATCTCCGCCATCGATGAAATAGGATTAGAATCTTCTTTAACTGAGCAAATAATCGTTCCAAAATCCGTAAGAATATTAAAAAATGAAATTTACGAACTTGGAAGCAACTCAAGGTTTGGCACTCTAAACTTTGTTGGAAATAGAAATTTTTATGAAATCACCCCTTATATTGCTACTATCACGAACGTTATAGTAAAAGACACTTCAAAACCAAAAATAAAAATAGATTTTGAAAAATTATTTAACGGATACTGTGCTATTAATGTAAATGTTTCTGATTTTTCCGCAGTTAAATCTCAAATCTTACTAAATAATAAGGTAATCAGTAATGGTATTGTCAAATTAAAACCAGGAAAAAATCTTCTTTTAGTTTATTCAGAAGACGGTTTCGGCAACTTCACATTTTCTTTCAAAAATATCCAACTTTTTAACTCCCTCAATGAAAGCTTGGAATTTTTCGATAGAAAAAAATGGATAAACATTGGCGGTATCTTAATAAAGTCCCCTTATATAAAAACCTGGGTAAATCCAAACAAGAAGAGGTGGATTTATGAATCAAAAACAAATATCATTGAGATATTCCCTTAGATATATTAGCTTGATTATTTTTATTTTACTTGCATTTACATTGTCTTTTGTCAGATTTACTAATGACCTTAATAATTTGAAAGTAAAAATACTTTTCCAAGACGATCCTACACTCTTTTTTTATAACTCTCCGACAAATATACCCAAGAACACTGAATATGTAATATTAAAAGATATAACTTCTTTAAACACAAGCGAATTTCTTAAAAAACTTGGTAACAAAAAGTTAGGAATTTTAGAATTCAATGATTCTGAAATTCTTGCAAAGGAAATTGCAAGAATGCTACCTGAAACCCAAATAATCAATGTTCATTACATAAAACCTGAAGAATTACAAAATTATAATGAGAATACCCTTTTTAAACGCTTGTGGAGAGCTGTAATTGAAAGGAGTATAGATTTAATAATAGTTCCCCGAACCGAGTTAACAGAAGCTATTTATAACAAATTTATCAATTACTTTCAAATTGAAGAACCTTCTCCATATATAGTAAATAATTACTATCAAAAACTTTTTGGAATTTTACTTGGAATTTTTGTTAGTTTCTATTTTCCATACGCTCTCTTTGGATTTCTACTTTTTTATTTCTCATACCCTATTTTTGTCTCAGTAATCTCCACTTTAGGTACTATTGTGCTTTTTTTTAAGATAAAAGATAATTTTTTGAAATTTTTCGCATTTTTCACTTTGGGTATTTTCACTAATCTATCGTTATACGACTTTTATCATGTTAATAACATAGAAGTTTATAGAGGTGTTAAAGTTTCACTTGGGTTATTACCCCTTATTTTGCTGTTTATATCACTGTTTCGAAAAAAAACTGAGTCAAAGAAAGCTTTTAAAATTTTTGCACTACTATTTTTAGTTTTCGGAATATATTATATAATTAGGAGTGGTAACAATGGTTTTATACTTTCGTTTGAAAAAGTTTTTAGAGAAACTGTAGAAAACCTTTTTATAATCCGTCCAAGAACAAAAGAACTCCTTTTTTATCCTTTTCTACTAATCAGTGTTTTGTTTACCACTCAACCTTGGAAAGATATTTTTGAAATCTTTGGAAGCATTGCTTTGGTTTCTACGTTTAATACTTTTTGTCATATAAGAGCTCCTCTTTTTATTAACATATATAGAGAACTTATAACGTTTTTAATAGCTCTAAGTATTTATGGACTTGTTAGAATTTTTTTCAGAAAGGGTGAGAGCTATGATGAGAAAAACGAGGATAGTAGCTACAATTGGTCCAGCTACTGAGTCTGAAGAAATGTTATTAAAACTTGTAAATAAAGGGGTAAATGTATTTAGATTAAATTCTTCGCATGATGATCTTGAGACTCATAGAAATAGAATAAGAAGGTTAAAAAAGATAAGAAGTGAAACAAAAATCCCTTTTTCAATCTTAATTGACTTATCTGGCCCAAAAGTAAGAACAGGAAAATTAAAAGAAGAAAAAATTTATCTTAAAGAAGGAAAAACATTAATATTAACTACAAAGGACATTCTGGGTACTGAAGAAATAATTCATGTAAATTACCCTCGTTTTCCTTTAGAAGTTAAAACTCATGACAAGATTCTCATAAACGACGGTGCAATTGAATTAGAGGTTTTAAAAACTACTGATAAAGATGTGATAACAAAAATAATTCGGGGAGGAATTATAACTCATCACAGGGGAGTCAATTTACCTGGAATTGATCTATCAATATCTCCTATTACAGAAAAAGATAAAAAATTTATTCAACTTGCTATCGAGGAAAATATAGATTATATTGCCTTATCTTTTGTAAGAAAAGCTTCGGATGTTAGGTTAGCCAAATCTTTAAGTAATACTATACCAATAATAGCAAAGATTGAAACTGCCCAAGCATTGAAAAATTTAGAAGAGATTGTAAAGGAAGCCGATGGAATCATGGTGGCTCGTGGAGATCTTGGGGTTGAAATTCCTCTTTCTCAAGTTCCTATTGTTCAAAAAGAAATAATTGAAACAGCCAATAAATATGCAAAACCTGTAATAACTGCAACACAAATGTTAGAATCAATGATAAATAATGAAACCCCAACTAGAGCTGAAGTTTCAGACATTGCCAACGCTATTTTTGATGGGACTGACGCAATTATGCTTTCTGCTGAAACTTCCATTGGAAACTATCCAATTGATGCTGTAGTTGTAATGAATGAAGTTGCAACAAACACTGAAAAATACTTGCAAAAAGAATCAAATGGAATTCCATGGACACAAAAACCCTATATTATCAAGAACATTGAAGATGCAATTTCTAAAGCAGCATTTGATTTAGCTATAAGTGTGAATGCTAAATTGATCATTACACCAACAAGTACAGGAAAAACTGCCATAAATGTTGCAAGATTTCGCCCAAAAGTTCCAATACTGGCTCCCACACCAAATGAAAGTACTTATTACAGATTATCATTAGTTTGGGGAATTATCCCTGTGAAAATTAATCAAACTTTATCAACTGATGAAATGATTTCTGAAGTAATGAAAAAATCAAGAGAACTTGGTCTAACACGTCCTGGAGATAAGGTTATAATCACTGCAGGAATACCTTGGGGAAGGCCAGGGACAACAAATACTGTTCAAGTTCACGAAATTTTATGAACAAAAGTTAAACTAAAAATAATAAAAATTTTATATTCCTAAAATGTCATTAGTGTTGACAACAATACTTTTTATGTTATTATTTAATATGGTATTATGGCCCCATAGGATAACGGCTAGTCCATCGGATTCTCAGTCCGAAGGTCGGGGTTCGATTCCCCGTGGGGCTGCCAAAAAGCCCCAGTAGTTCAACGGATAGAACGGCGGATTCCTAATCCGCAAATGGAGGTTCGACTCCTCCCTGGGGCACCATGATCGGGCCGTTAGCTCAACAGGTAGAGCACCTGACTCTTAATCAGGGGGCTGTGGGTTCGAGTCCCACACGGCCCACCAAAAGAAAGAAAGTGGAAGCGCCCGCTTCCCACCCTGAGCCTCTTAGGCGAAAGGGTTAATAGAGAGTATTTAGCTATAATATTGGCGGGCGCTTGCTCGCCAAATTTTTATTTTGGGAGGGGAGAATTATCGATAAAATAATTAAAAATGAAGAAATAAGAGCCCCGGAGGTTCGGGTAGTTGATCAAAATGGGAAACAATTAGGAATAATGCCTACCGATGAGGCATTAGAATTAGCATATTCAAAAAAACTTGACCTGATATTAGTAGCTCCAAATGCAAATCCTCCGGTTGCAAAAATGATGGATTACGGCAAATATAAATATGAACTTGCCAAACGTGAAAAAAAAGCAAAAAAGAATCAAAAAACTATCGAAGTAAAACAAATGAAATTCAGAATCAAGATTGATGAACACGATTATCAAACTAAAGTAAGGCATATAAAGAGGTTCCTAGAAGATGGAAACAAGGTTAGGGTAGTAATAATGTTTAGGGGAAGAGAGCTTGCATTTGCAGATAAAGGGAAAGAAATTCTAGAAAGGGTAATTACCGATTTACAAGATATTGCAATTGTAGAAAAACCCCCCAAACTTGAAGGAAGAGACATGTGGATGATGCTAAAACCTAAGAATTAAGGAGGGAAAACATGGCCAAGAATAAAATGAAAACTCATAAGTCAGCCGCTAAAAGATTTAGTGTAACAAAAAACGGCAAGATAATGAGAAGAAGAGCTTACGCCTGGCACAAAACAGGAAAAAAGAGAAGATCTACACTTAGAAAACTAAGATTAGAAGTAGAAGTTAAACCAGCTGATAAAAAAAGAATTCTAAGAATGCTCGGGAAAAGATAAAGAAGGGAGGAATTTAGATGCGTGTAAAAAATGCAATTAATGCAAGAAAAAAAAGAAAAAAATTCTTGAAATCAGTTAAAGGTTATAGAGGTGCTTTAAGCAGAAGATATAGACTTGCAAAACAGGCATACATTAAAGCTAAAAAACATGCATATGTTGGAAGAAAATTGAAAAAAAGGAATTTCAGAAAACTCTGGATAACAAGAATAAATATAGCTGCTAGAAATGAAGGTTTAAAATACAATGAATTAATTTATGGCTTGAAACTAGCGGGTATAGCTATTAACAGAAAAATGCTTGCAGAACTTGCAGTAAATGATCCAGAGTCCTTTAGAGAGTATGTTAATATTGCAAAGGAAGCAATAAACAAATAAAAAACTCACACTCCTGGATTCCAACCTCGGTGCCGGAAAGGTCGGTTGGTTAGAAGGGAGTGGAGGGTGAACCAAATAGGAGGTGTGTATTTGTGCCAATTGTATCAATGAAACAACTTTTAGAAGCGGGTGTACACTTTGGACATAGAACTCAAAGATGGAACCCTAAAATGAAAGAATATATTTTCGGAGCAAGAAAAGGTATTTATATCATCGATCTGCAAAAAACATCAAAACTTTTAGATGAAGCATACAATTTTGTTAGAGAGAAAGCAGCAGATGGTGGAACTATTCTTTTTGTTGGTACCAAGAAACAAGCTCAACAAGTTATTAAACAAGAAGCAGAAAGATGTGGCGCTTTTTATGTCAATCATAGGTGGCTTGGTGGCCTTCTAACCAATTTCAAAACTATTAGACAAAGAATTGATAAATTAATCGAACTTGAAGAAATGGAAGCAAATGGAGAATTCGAAAAGCTCACTAAAAAAGAACAAAGTAGATTAAAAAGAATATTAGAAAAACTTAGAAAAAACCTTGGCGGTTTAAAAAACATGGACAGAATCCCTGATATAATTTACATTGTTGATCCTAAAAAAGAAAGAAATGCGATATATGAGGCAAATCTCCTCAAAATCCCCACAGTTGGAATTGTTGATACAAATTGTGATCCTGACGAAATTGATTACATAATTCCAGGAAATGACGATGCTATTAGAGCTATTCAACTTATTACTTCCAAAATTGCAGATGCTTATCTGGAAGGTAAAGAAGGGGTTGCATTTGAAGAAAGTAAAGAAGCAACTACAGAAAGTACTAAAAAAGAAAAGGAAGAAGAATTATTTGAAATTGAAGATACAGAAGAACAAGAAGAAATTTAATAATTCAAGCCCCCGAATTGGGGGCTTTTTTGGAGGTAATAATTAAATATGTTCATTTCATTTGAAGGATTAGACGGATGTGGAAAAAGCACACAGTTGGAGATGCTTTTTGATTATTTAAGAAATCTTGGAAAAAAAGTTATAAAAGTTAGAGAACCTGGCGGAACAGAAATAGGTGAAAAAATCCGCTCAATATTGTTAAATAAAGAACTTGACATAAATGAAAGAGCGGAATTATTACTTTTTTTAGCTTCAAGAGCTCAATTAGTAGAAGAAGTTATAAAGCCTGCTCTTAGAAACGGATATTTCGTATTAGCGGATAGATTTGCAGACTCCAGCATAGCCTATCAGGGTGGAGCGAGAAACTTAGGAGTTGAAACAGTAGAATTTCTTAACAGATTTGCTACTAATAATATTTTTCCAAACATTGTTTTCTTCATCGATATTTCTGTTGAAGTCGCTCTAAAAAGAATAAACAAGAAGAAGAAAGACAGAATGGAAATTGAAGGAAGAAGTTTTTTGGAAAAAGTAAGAGATACTTATCTCAAAATTTCCAATACTAAATCAAACTTTGTTATCATCAACGGAGAAAGGTCTGTTGATGAAATATTCTATGATGTAAGAAAAGTTATCGACAATTACATTATATCTAAATAATATTTTATAAAATGGCCGTCTTTTTCTTCCCAGAAGATTAATTTCGAGCTGATATTAATCCCTAAAAATTTTTGAATAAAATCTCCTAAATCTAAGAAGATTTTTATATTGTAATTTCTTTCTCTATCAAGATAATTATATGCGGCTAAATCTGTTAATCTTTGAATTTTAGCCTTTTTGGAATAAGTTTCCTTATCAATGTTACTCACTACAAAAAATTGCTCAAATTCATAAAAGTAAACCTTGTATTCATCGGTTATATCTATAATCCATTGATCTTCTGTATCGTCATACCTCCCAGAATATTTTTTTATAGTGCGCTCAATGTCCTGTAAACCATCTGAAAGTTTGAATAAAAATGCTACAGATAAATTTGGAGATTCGTCTATATCACCTACAATATAAAAAGTTGATGTTGCATTTTTTAATATTGAAGATGTTAAATCATACAACTTTTCTAAACTTGTGCTATCTAAAGTAACCGTCCATTGCTCAAGAACCCTCATTACATTTAAACTATCGCCAATACTTATTCCTGCAAAATAATTTCCCAACACTGGTATTTCTTCCATCAAGTCTTCTGTAAATGTCACTTTAGGCTCTTCTTTGTTGGTTTTCTGGATTATACTAATTTTTAAAACTGAATCCTCCACGTATCCAAAAATTTTTACATATTCTGTTTCAAGTCCTTCATCAGTTGATTCAATAGGAAAATTCAATTGAATCGCATTTCCCTTTGAAAATCCAGTTATCCAATACTTACTTCCTGAATCAAAATCTTTAAAATATTCCTTTGAATTTGATTTAAATTGAAGATTAGGAGAATTATAAACATTTATCATATATTCCAAAGCATTTTTGCTTCCAGCTAATACTAAGTAATCATCTATACTTTTTGAAAAAATAGAATCACCTAAAATATATATATCGCCTTCTTTTTTCATACCATATCCAATCAAATTAGAGAAATACTTTATGACATAATCTGAATTATTAGTTTCAAAAATCAATGCCGAGTCTTTTGATAAAGTTTTTAAAATTTCAATATAATAATTTGCATCAAAAGAAATTAGATTTTCAACAGATATCTCGATTCCTTTAGCAAGAAACAAAACATCACTTGCAAGAGCGGACAAAAATATATTTTTGTCCGTTCCATGTTTATAATCAATATCCTCCAAATATCCTAAAAAATACGATTCAAAAGAAAGGCCTTCGTCATTCAAAACAAACTTAGCGAAAGGAACATTTTTCAGTTCTTTATACCAACCTGCACTATTTCTAAACCTAATAAATATATCATAATCGTACGGCACAAAGTTTAATATATCAGAAAAAGTTATAATTCCAAACAAAACCACAAAAATAAGAACATACTTTTTCAAGACAATTCCTCCCAAGCTTTATTTACAATTGTACTTATTTTTTTAAATGAAATCATGCAATCGCAATTTTTATTTGCCAATTCTAAAAAGAATTCTATATTTCCATCTGTACCTTTTATTTTGGAAAAATCCAATTTTTCTGGACATAAACCATTATTCAAAGCATTTTTTATTATATCATATAAAACTTCTTTGTGAATTTCTTTTGATCTAACTATTCCACCTTTTCCTACTTTGTTTTTTCCAGCTTCAAATTGAGGTTTTACTAACACTATTGCTTTACCTTCCGATTTAAGGATCCTTTTTATAGTAGGAAATATCTTTTTTAATGAAATAAACGAAACATCACAAACAACAAGATCAACTCTTTCTTCTAAATCTAATTCTCGAGCATTGGTTCTCTCTAAGACAATCACTTTAGGATTGTTTCTGATTTTCCAATGTAATTGTCCGTAACCTACATCTACACAATAGACTTTTTTTACCCCATTCTGAAGCAAAAAGTCAGTAAATCCACCAGTTGAAGCTCCTATATCGCATGCTACTTTATCTTTTATTTCAAACTTAAAACTTTTCCAAGCACCTTCAATTTTATATCCACCTCTACTTACATATTTTTCTTTCTCTTTTACACGTATGTCAATATTCTCATCAAACATTTTACCTGGTTTATCCACTCTTTCATTATTTACAATTACATTACCTGCCATTATCAATCTTTTTGCTTTTTCTCGACTTTCGACCAGACCCTTTTCAACTAACAAAACATCAAGTCTTTTTTTCTTAATACCCATACTTCCCTCCTTTTAAAAAATGACTTTATACAAATACAAACCATGTGGAGGTGCAGTCCCAGCAGCTTCCTGCCTAGAACGTAGTTCCAAAACTTCTTTAATTTTCTCTGGAGACCACTGTTCAAGTCCAACTTTAACAAGCGAACCAACTATATTTCTTACCATACTCCTCAAAAAAGATATTCCTTCTACTCTGATTAGAATAATATGTGGTTTTAGTTTCAAAATTCTAATTCTATAAATTGTCCTGACAGGATTTTTCCTATCATTACCTTTCTTAAAAGAAGTAAAATCGTGCTCTCCTTCCAAAAACTTTGCAGCTTTTCTCATTTTTTCAATATTCAACTTATATTTGAAATGCCAAACATAATTTCTTAAAAAGACATCCCTTTCATTTGTGTATATAAAATAATGATATATTCTTTTTTTAGCAGCAAACCTTGGATTAAAATTTTTCTCTACTTCCCAAGCTGTTTTTACGTATATATCTCTTGGAAGATTAGCATTCAAAGCGTTTTTTACATCCTTTGAAGTCAATCTATCTATCGGACAATTAAACGCTGCAACTTGTCCGTTTGCATGAACTCCTGCATCAGTTCGACCAGCAGCTTGAGTATATATTCTTTGTTTAAAGATTTTCTCTAAAGCATTTTCTAATTCACCTTGAACAGTCCTAACGTTTGGCTGCCCTTGATAACCAAAAAAATTTGTACCGTCGTAAGAAAATTCTATAGCAAATCTTTTCATAAAGAATGAATCCTCCCACCACCAGATTTTTTTGCTATTTTTAATGCTTTTTTGGCTTCGTATATTAATTGAAAAATGTTCTTCTGATTTTTTTTGCTGTAAACTAATCCTATACTCAGACTTACATCAGAGTACTTTTCTTTTAAAAAATTATTCATTTCATCTAAATATAATAAAACAAAACGTTTAGAAACATTGAAAAATAAAATCATATAATTCTCAGAACTTATTTTATAATAAATTGCCATGTTTCTAAATTTTTCAAATAAGTAATTCTCAATATCCAAATATGCCAAAGTCACATTTTCTGACTCTTTAATTTTATTTTCACAAAACCTTATAAAAGAAACATATGAAGCATTCTTAAAATATACCCCTGTATCATTCAACCAATATTTTATATGCAATGTTTTACTTAAAAATTTGTATACTATCCAAGATAGAAAATTCAACAAGTTCATATCGTTTTTAGTGGGCCTCATCCCAGATTGAGGAACATCCAAACTTATATAACCTATTAAGTTGGACAATTCGTCTTTAATAGGTATTAAAAGTAAATCTTTCGGATCCCAGCTTCTTTCACTATCTATTTTTCTTTCATGTGAAATTATAAAACCAATATTTGATTCTATTAAAGCCAATCCTTCAGGAATAAAATAAACGCCATTATTTTCAAACTTTTTGTTAAAGTATTTTACAACTTCACTTATTTTAGGCTTGTTATTCTTAGCTCTTTCGAAATCTTCTTCAGTTAAACCAAAATGAGCTATCCTTTCAACATATCCTGTGTTATTGTTAAACAAACTTAATACTGCCACATGAAAGCCAGAAATTTTGCAAACAATTTCAAGTAATTTTTGCAAACTTCTTTCAAGATCTCTCTCTTCGTTTTCAAAAACCAAGTTTTTTAATTTTAACAAACTTTCACTAATATTTTTTAGTCTTTCAAACTCTATTTTTTCAATTAAACTGACATTAAACTGTCTCACATATTCATATAATTGGTACGAAATCAATGCATACACAATAAACAAATAGAAAAGATATCCAAGTTTTACTTCTGCAAAAAAATAACCGAAAGACATAATTAAAGAAAGGGAAAAAAGTATTAAATAACTTTTTGGGATCATACCCATAATTTCTTTAAATGTCTCAATATTAAAATAAATCAGCAATAAAAAGAAATTACTTAACAATATCCCAAAAACAAATAAAGGTAACTTAAAGTAATCTAAACTTGTAGAATAATACAAAAAAGTTCCAAATGAATACATAAAAAACGAAAAAATTGATCGAACTATTTTATTTTTTCTAGAAAATACTAGTTTTGAAATAGCAGCTAAAATCGCAACAGTTTCTGGTGTAATAAATAATAAAAATGGAAGAATAATAACAATTTCGATCATAAAAGAATATTTACCAACTTTTAGATCTAACAATTCACTCAAAAACAAACCGATACAAAACAAAAACAACATCATTGGTTCTATTGTGAAAACAAAACTACCATTAAAAAACAGAAAAAAATAACCTAATCCCAATGTTACAATTAGAAGTATCGCTGTTTTCTTGATAAATACCCCCCCTTGTGATTTATAACACTGTTTATTTTAACATTTTTTTGCGCTTAAATATATTGTTAAACACGCATTCATGGTAAAATATAAGTAACAAAAATTACAAAATGAGGTGATTAATATGAAATGGAATTTGAAAACTCTCTATTCGCAACCAGATGAAAAGATTATACGAAAAGACTTGGAAAATTCCTTAAAAAAAGCAAAAAGTTTAGTATTAAAATATGAAAATTTAATAAATGAAAATATAAACTCTGAAACTGCTAAACAAATTTTCTTGGAAATTGAGGAATTGTTAAACAAACTTTCAAAACCTTTACAATACACTGAATTATTATTTTCTGAAAACACTCTTAATACTTTTTCACAACAACTGTACAGTTTAACCAATCAATTTTATTCAAAGATAATGGAAATTATTTCACCTTTAAATACCTATTTTGCAAAACTTTCCAACAAAAAGCTCGAAGAACTTGCTGAAAATATTCCCGAATATTCAAATTTCATTAAAAAAATATTAGAAGAAAAAAAACACATACTTTCTAAAGATGCTGAAAAAATACTTGCAGCAACAAGCATTTCTAGAAGAGAAGCAATAGCAGAATTATATGGAAAAATTACTTCTTCCTATATTTTTAAAATTAAAATTGATGGTCAAGTAAAAAAACTTACGGATAGTGAAGTTAGAGCCTTAAGAAAATCTCCAAATAGCTCTCTAAGGAAAAAGGCCATGAAAACCTTACTTGACAGATATGATAAAGATAACATTGTAATAAATGGTTTATACAATCTTGTTGTAAAAGATTACGACACCGAAGCTCGACTGAGAAATTATAACGAGCCAATATCAATGAGAAATATGGAAAATAGAGTCTCTGATATAAGTGTTAAAAAACTCATTGATATTACTTTAGATAATATTGATTTAGTTCATAAGTATTACAACTGGAAGTCAGATGTAATGAAAGAAACATTAACCCCTGCCGATATATATGCTCCTATAGGTAAATCTTTGAAAAAATATTCATTTGAAGAAGCTAAAGAAATTGTACTAGAAGCTTATTATGAATTCGACGAGAAAGTCGGGAACATTATAAAGGAATTTTTTGAGGAAGAAAGAATACATTCTGATATAACTCAGGGAAAAATAGGAGGAGCATTTTGTGCATATTATTCTCCAACAATAAAGCCTTACATTCTAATAAATTTCACTGGAAATATAAGTGATGTAATGGCGCTTGCTCATGAACTTGGGCATGGATTACACGGTGTGCTTTCATCAAAACAAACTTATTTAAACTATCATACACCCCTTACCATGGCAGAACTTGCTTCTGTTTTTGGGGAATTTTTAGTCTTTGAAAAACTCAAAAATCAACTAATCGGTGAAGAAAGAAACTACTTTATTGCCTCAAAATTAGAAGAAATTTTCGCCACTATGTTTAGACAAAATATGTTTGTACGTTTTGAAATTCAAGCTCACAATACCATCAACACTCAGGGAATGGCTACCTGGGAAGAATTGTCCAAAATCTATGAAAAAGAATTACAATTGATGTTTGGAAACAGTGTGAAAATTACCCCTGAATATAGATATGAATGGGCAACGATTCCTCATCTTTTTCACACTCCTTTTTATGTTTATGCATATAACTATGCAAACTGTCTGGTTATAGCACTATACGAAAAATACCTAGAAGAAGGTAAAAATTTTGCCCCAAAATATATTGAACTGCTGGAAAGCGGTGGAAAAAATAAACCTGAACACCTTTTAAAAAAAGTCGGGATAAATATTGACAATGAAGATTTCTGGCAAAAGGCTTTTGATTTTCTGAATAAAATGCTCAAGGAAATTATTTGATATATTTTGACTGGTAATTAAGTATATTTTTCCACAATTTCCTTAAAAAAAGCTTTTACTTTTTCTTCATCATATTTGATTAACTTTCCGCCATATTCAGATTTTACAAAAAGTTGGGTAATATAGGAAAGCTTGTTATCATTTATAAGATTAGATAATTCATAAGGGGTTAAATAATAATAACCTGGAAAAATTTTTGCTCTAATATAAAAATAAACTCGTTTTATTAAATCTCCAGAATCTAAATTCAAAATAACTTCATATGTATCTGTTGTCTCCCATTCTTTATCTCTTTCACTTGTCTTTTTAAGTACTTTTTCCTTCTTCACATCCCATATTAAATAAACTACAATTGCAAGAATTAAAGAAGCTAATATAGCAATAAATATTATCGTAAAATTCACTATATTAATAGTTTTTCTTAAATTTTCAACTTTAGAGTTAGACAAAGTTGGAGTAGATAAAGGCGTCGGAAGAGTTTCAATATTGCCTGTTGCCTGATTACCAATTGTTAAATTTTCTCTCAAAGTAGTATTTCTTCCAAGGTATGGAAACAAAACTAAAAACAAAAAATAGGCAAAACTTACTACAGCAATTATTCCAAGTACAATCCTTATTGTAGGTTTGTTTGTAAACTTTATAAGAATCAGAACGGAAAATGCTCCAATTATCATTAATAGAGGGAAAATTACTTTGTCATATTTTTTAATCTCCAAATTGGAAACACTTATCTCCGTTGATGTGTTTTGCTCGATACTTTGGGAAGTATACGTATTTGCTGGAGTTTCGTAAGAACTTTTAGGTTGTTCCATTTGCATATTAGCTTTTACATTAAAGTTAGAAACTTTCTGATATGGACTAAGTGTTACAGGTATAAAAAGCAAGGGTATAAGAAGCAGATAATAAAATTTTTTCTCTTTTAAGGCTACTAAAAAAATTAAAAACAAAGAAATCAGTAAAGTTTTTAGTTCATAGAAAAAAGCCACAATTAAAAAATAAAGCAAAAATGTATATAACTCTTGCTTACTTTTTTTTGTCTTCTCATACGTATACACTAAAATTACTGGTATTGGATTTCTCAAAACAAATAACATTCCAAAAAATACGACAAAATAAAGCCATTTCAGCGATTTAAATTGAAAAGCAAAAAAAGTTAAAGCCAGAAATATTAAAAAATATAAATCTATATTCAAAAATGCCGCGAAAAACTCTGACAATATTAAGATATCAATCAACAAGCTCTAGTCCCTCCTGAAATGCCGTGTTTTCACTATATACTTCAACAAATATATTATTTTCACGCAATACCAAGGCTTTTCTTTGAAGCTCTACTATATCGGGTGGGATGTTTAAATAAGTTTTGAACTTCTTCGTTTGATATGATCTAAAACCATACGGAAGAATCAAAACTATTATCTTAGAAGACTTTTCCCTTAACCTTAAAATATAAGGTATATCTTTTTCCGTTAAATACATCGAAATTATTAGAAGAGTATCGTTATATTGTATTTCATTTTCAATCTCTTCGTAAATGTCATAATTGTAGGTTTCTACTGAAGCATATGCTTGTGCTAAAAGATCGAAATGCACTATCCAATTTTTTGAAAAAACGCTCTTTACACCATCTTTGGTATCTATTAAAAGTTTAGTAGAAATATTTTTTTCTGAAACGTCTTTTATTATTCCTGCCACACCCGAAATAATATCTTCTGTGTATTTTTTCAGTATGGGAATCCAAGCTTTTCTGGAAAAAATCTCAGGATGAAGATTCAAAAATAAAGCAATAAACAGTTTACCTTGTGAAGTATATTCATATTTTTTTACCAAAAGATTGTCAAATTTAGCCGACAATTTCCAATGGATCTTTCTTACAGGATCATTATTGTATTCCTTAACTCCTATTATATAAGTTGGATCTTCAAGTAATTTCAAATGGCTCAATAAGTTTGGAATTAATTCAAGAAGTTTTTCTTTATTAAATCTTACCATTTCAAAATTCGGCAATACAAAAATTTCTGCATCAACTTCGAATTTTTTAATAATTTTAAAAAAGAGAGAATCCATTCGTAAAAAAATCTTATCTACTTTTTTCTTACCCCTTGTATAATAAGAATGATGAAAAGTTAGCATTTTCTCTCTTTTAATAACTGCTTCAACTTGATTTATTGCTAATTCTGGAATAGAAATAGTTAGTTTTACATTTTTTCCCGTTTTAATCTCTAATATTAATTCAACAATTTCATCTATCAACGCACGCTGATGTTCGAATTTTGCTCTTACTTTTATTTTTTTAAAAAGCGTAATTGATTTTCTTAAATTCACCCATTCCACTATAACTATTGCCAACAAAAATAAACTGATTCCATTAATGTTTAAAAAATTAAGAAAAATCACCAATGTCGTAAAAAAAATCAACTGAATGTTTTGTACTTCCACATTACTTCACCACTTTTACCCTTTCTAAAACATCACTAATAACTTCATATGGATCGAGCCTTTTGATCTTCGCTTCAATCGTTAATATAATCCTATGATTTAGCACAAAAGGTGCTAAGTATTTTACGTCATCTGGAAGTACGAAGTCTCTTCCTTCAAGAAGCGCATATGCTCTTGAAAGTTTCATTAATACAATTGATGCACGTGGACTTGCACCAACTTTTATGTCTTCATGATTTCTTGTAGTGTTAACAATGTCCAAAATGTAATCAAGTACTGATTCGCTTATTTCTACTCTTTTTACTTCATTCATTTTTGCCCTAAATTCTGCTTTCGTTATGACCGGAGCAATATCTTCTATAGGGTGGTGGTCAAATTGAGATTCGAGTATTTTCTTTTCACTTTCTTTTCCTGGATAACCTATCGTAGTCCTAATCATAAATCTATCTAACTGGGCTTCTGGTAACGGAAATGTTCCCTCAGATTCCAAAGGATTTTGAGTTGCTATGGTAAAAAATATATCTGAAAGAGTATGAGTAACACCCTCAATAGTAATTTGTTTTTCTTCCATCGCCTCTAAAAGGGCAGACTGGGTTCTCGGAGTAGCTCTGTTAATTTCATCAGCAAGTAAAACATCCGTAAACATAGGACCTTTCCTAAAGACAAATTTCCCCGTTTCTTTCTCAAAAATATATAATCCAGTCAAATCTGTAGGTAAAAGATCTGGAGTAAATTGCACTCTCTTGAAATCTAAATCAAAAGTTTTGGCTAATGCTCTTGCAAGCATAGTCTTTCCAACTCCCGGAACATCTTCCAACAAAACATGACCACCGGCCAAAAGACATGAGGTAACCAATTTTATCTTTTCATCTTTTCCTTTTATAACTTTCGATACATTTTCAACTACTAATTCTAAAAATGACAAAAATGATTCCTCCCTTCAACTTTTTACACAAAGACTAACCTTTCGTTCCTTCAAGTTCGTTAAAAAACACAGAAATAATTATTCCAAGCCCTATGGAAAATGATAAAAGAGAGCTTCCTCCATAACTTACAAAAGGAAGAGGAATACCCGTTATAGGAAACATGCCACTTACTACACCTGTATTAAAAATTACATGGAAAAACATTAAAGAAGTATATCCCCATGTAAAATATCTTATAACCTCATTATTGATTTCCTCAGAAACCCTTATCAAAGAAATTGCAATAAGAAAATAACAAGTAAGTAGGACGAGAATTCCAATAAATCCTAGATTCTCCCCTATAACTGCAATTATAAAATCTGATTCTGCAGCAGGTACAGTTAAGAAAAATTTACCTAGTGCTGGACCGGTTCCTATAATACCACCATTACTAATGGCTTTCATTGCTATTTCTAATTGCCAAGGTAGTTGATTAGAAAAATACGAACTAAGCCTATGTAATTGATATGAATGAACAAATCCAAATTGGATCGCCAAAAATCCAATCAAAACAATTAAAATAACTACAGAAAATAAATGAACTAACCTTGCTCCTCCAAAGTATAACAGCGTAAAAATAGTTAAAAAGATAAGTATTGATGTACTTAAATCTGGTTCTAACGCAATCAATAATAATGGAAGCGATAAAAATAAAAATGGTTCTACTACACCCACTAGAAAGGTTTTCATTTTTTCTTTATTATTTTTTACATAAATTGAAAAAAATAAAATCAAAAATATTTTTGAAATCTCTGAAGGCTGAAAACTAAAATTTCCAATCATTATCCAACGATGTGAACCATTAATTGAAGGAAAAAAGAAAGGAATTATCAGCACTGAAATCGCCAATATATAAAAAGCACTATAATATTTTTCAAGTTCTTGAGGCATAAAGAACATAAATGTAAGAAAGGCAATTACGCCTAATATGATGTTTATTACATATTTCTCAAACAAATTTGAATTCTTCGAATAGTAATATTCTTTTGCAAAATCCAAACTATAAATAGCTATTGAACCAATAGTGAACAATACAAGAACAGTTATAAATAATATTGCGACACTAGTCCTCATAGAATTCCTCCCATGTTTTCAAAAGTTCTCCAAAAAATAAGTTCGAAAAATCCATCCCTGTATCATTCAACTTTGTACCATCGAAAAAACGATACTTTGATGAAAGCTTCTGAAAAAATGTATCTAATTTAGGCAACTTGGCTATTAACTTTCTGTCAATACCCCATTTGGTTCGCAACATCATAAAAATGCTTTCTAATGTTTCTCTTTCTAATTTATTAAACACTTTATATTCTATAGGAAACTTTCCCGCTTTTAATTTTGTATAGTATTTTTCAAATGTCGATACGTTATTATATCTCATATTTCCAATATGGCCACCTGCCGAAATCCCAAAACCAAGATAATCTAAATTTGCCCAATAAACAAGATTGTGTTTGCTGTATTTTTTATTTAAAGTAAAATTAGAAATTTCATATCTTTCATATCTTAACAACTTCAAAAACTTCAAAATTGCATCATACCTTTCATAGGCTTCATCCGGAAGTTTTTTATAAAATTTTTCCAGGAAAGTCCCTTCGTGAATTTCCAGAAGATATACGGATATATGTGGAGGGACATAAAAACGGATAAAATCTACGATATTTTCTATACTTCTCCAATTTTCGCCGGGTAATCCGATAATAAAATCAACGTTTACATTATCAAAATATTTCTCTGCTATTTTGTAGGCTCTCAAAGCTTGTTTTGAAGAATGCGTTCTACCAGCTTTTTTTAAAACATTGTCGTCAAATGATTGAATTCCCAAACTTATTCTATTTACTCCCAAATTTCTATAAAATTCTGCTTTATGTGCATCAAACGAATCTGGATTAACCTCTATTGTAAATTCTTCAAGTTCTAAATAAGGAGATAGCTTATCAATTATTTTTTTAATATAATATTCGTTAATAAAACTTGGGGTTCCTCCACCAATATATAAAGTCCTTACCCCTCTTTTAATTTCTTGCACATATAAATCTATCTCATTTAAAAGTGCCATTATATAGTTTTCTACACTTCCCTCTGTAAAACTAACAAAATCACAATAATAGCATTTTTTCTTACAAAAGGGAATATGAATATATAAAGAAATTGCATTAAATTCACCAATTAATTCCGAAAGAGACTTTGCCATCCCAAACTATTAAATCTCCTTTCAATGGAGCTAAAAATTTTATTCCTGAATAATATCTAATTTTACTTAAATCTAGCGTTTCCGCATAAACATAAGCAAAAGTGAAACCTCTAAAGTCAGCTGCGTTAAAATATTGTCTAAATCCTACATTTAAATATAATTGTGAAAAATCTTTTGTCCCTAATCCTACTAATAATCCTTGTTCTAATGAAGCATCTAGCGGATAAAAATAACCAATCAAATTATCTTCATTTACCCTTACATAATATCCTGAAAATTCCTGATATTTTGCAAAATACCTGGAAAACGAATATCCTATCCCATTTGCCCTCTTTAAAGACCTACTTTCAAAGTTTAATAATAAAGGTCCAATGGCATAAAATGCTTTTGAACTTGTTGACATAAAACTAAATTTGTTTGTAACAAAAAAATCCAATCTTTTTTCAAAAATTGGAAAACTTAACTTCTCATATGTAATAGAAATATATGTTCCATACATTGAACCTACCATTACTGAAAAATCTAATGATTCCTTTTCCGAAGGTTTTCTTATTGTAAAGAAACCTATTTTTGTTTCAGAATAATTAACCGTTGAAGTTGAGTACAAAAAACCTACCCCAAAGGAATTTTCACTTACAGAAAACAAGACTGGTGAATTTTCTAAAACAAATGTGTTATCAAAAATTACAAAACTACCGGAAAAAGTCAACACAGAGATAATTAATATACAAAGTAAAAGCCATCTTTTCACATTACCACCCCAAAATTTATATCTAATCGGCAAGTAACCTTCTTGCAATCTCGTTTACTTTTCGTGGATCTGCTTTTCCTTTTGTTTCTCTCATCACACCACCCACAAAAAACCCTAGAAGTCCTGTTTTTCCGTTTTTATATTCCTGGACTTTATCAGGATATTTTTCCATTAATTTTTTCAATATATCTTCAATTAAGGATTCATCCCCTACGATCTTTAATCCCTTTTCTTCAACAATTTTTCTAGGACTTTTACCAGAAACAAAAGTTTCTTCAAACACATTCTTTGCAATATTTCTGGAAATTTCTCCTTTTTCAATCATTTCAAAAAGTTCTTTAAAATGCTCTGGTTTGATTTTTAATTCATCAAAATCAGCCTCTGGACTCGCAAATCTTAATAATTCCGTTAAAAACCAATTCGAAGTTTCTTTCGGGTTATTAGTAATTTTCACACATCTTTCGAAAAAATCAGCCAATTGAACCGTTGATGTTAATATTCCTGCTTCATAATCTCCTAATTTGTAAGCTTTTTTAAATCTCTCAAATTTTTCGTCAGGTAATTCTGGTAATTTTGCCTTTATTTTTTCAATATAATCTCTTGAAAAAATAACGGGTGGTATATCAGGTTCTGGGAAATATCTATAATCATTTGCTTCTTCTTTACTACGCATTGAAATAGTAGTCTTAGAACTTAAATCCCAACCTCTTGTTTCTTTTTTTACCTCTTCACCTTTTTTCATCAATGAAACAATTCTTCTATATTCATATTCCAAAGCCTTTTCTACAAATTTAAAGGAATTCATATTTTTTACTTCAACTTTATTACTCTGAATTCCTGTTTCAGTATCAATTACGGAAATGTTTGCATCACATCTTAGAGCACCTTTTTCCATATCTCCCGTACTTACACCAGTATATCTTAGAATTTGTCTCAATTTTTCCAAAAATTCCCTTGCTTCTTGAGGTGAACTAATATCTGGTTCGGTAACTATTTCTGCAAGAGGGACCCCACAACGATTCATATCAACAAAAGAATGTGAAGCTTCCGTTATTGTCTCTGAAGAATGTATTAATTTTCCAGCATCTTCTTCCAAATGAATTCTTCTTATCCTTATTCTTTTTTCCTTCACCTTCAAATATCCATCTGTAGCAAGTGGATAAAAAAATTGTGTGATTTGATAACCTTTCGGAAGATCCGGATAAAAATAGTTTTTACGATCAAACCTAGAATACTCGTGAATTTTACAATTAAGAGCTGCTGCAAGTAATATTCCATATTCAAACATTTCTTCGGAGGGTACTGGAAGAGCTCCTGGTTGTCCTGTACAAATTGGACATATCGCTGAATTTGGTTCCAATTCAAAAACATCTGAAGGGCAGGAACAAAAAGCTTTAGTTTTAGTATTCAACTGGACGTGTATTTCAAGACCAATTACTGGTTTAAATTTCATTTTTTCTCCTCCTTAAAAGGAAAAACTACTGGATTGTCTTTTTCGATATAATTTGCAAATCCTAAAACTTTAGGATCATCAAACTTTCTACCCATGATTTGCATTCCTACAGGTAAATTATTTGAAAAACCAAACGGAATATTAATTGCAGGAATACCGGCAAGATTCGCTGGTATTGTAAAAATATCCATTAAATAATATACTAAAGGATCTTTTATTTCTCCTATTTTGAAAGCGGTAATAGGAGAAGTTGGAGTAATAATAAAATCATATTTATCAAACAAATTCTCAATTTTGTTTGTTATCAATCTTCTAACTTTTTGAGCCTTTTCAAAATAGGCATCATAATACGCTGCACTTAAGGTAAATGTCCCAATCATTATTCTTCTAATAACTTCCGGCCCAAGGTTATTTGTTCTTGATTTTAAATATGTCTCCAAAAGTCCTTCTTCTTCGTTTCTTTTTCCATATCTCATACCATCAAACCTTGAAAGATTAGAACTCACTTCGGCAGGAGCAATAATATAATATGTAGCTACCGAATATTTGAGTTCAGGAAAATCTACTTTATCTACTTTTATACCTTTTCCTTCAAGGAACTTAACAAATTCATTAAATCTCTCAGCAACGCCATCTTCAATTCCTTCATCAAAAACTTCCTTTGGAAAAGCAACCTTAACATTGGAAAAATCTTCATCTAAGTATTTTGTAAATTCTACTTTTCTATCAACAGTAGTAGAATCATTAGAATCAAATCCGGAAATAACATTCATTAAAATGGCGGCATCTTTAACTGTTTTAGTTATTGGACCTATTTGATCCAAAGAAGATGCAAAAGCAACCAAACCATACCTTGAAACTAAACCATATGTTGGCTTAAATCCAATAACTCCACAGAAGGCGGCAGGCTGTCTAATGGAACCTCCAGTATCGCTACCCAATGCAGCTACAACCTCCCCACTTGCGACAGCCGCCGCTGAACCCCCACTACTCCCCCCAGCCACTCTACTTAAATCCCAGGGGTTTCGAGTAATCTGATATGCAGAATATTCTGTTCCGGTACCCATAGCAAATTCATCCAAATTTGTTTTGCCAATAATAGTAAAACCAGATTGTTTAAGTTTTTTCACTACTGTGGCATCATAAGGAGGGATATATTCTTTTAATATTTTTGATGCACATGTTGTCCTTAAACCTTTGGTAACAATATTGTCTTTTACTGCTATCGGTACACCAGAAAATTTTCCCGGCAATTCCTTTGCTTTATTATTTACAGTAATAAAAGCTTTTAATTTTTCATCTAATTTATTTATTGTTTCTAAAGAGTCTTTTACATAAGATTTTCCCCTCTTCAAAATTTCCGTTATTGTCATTTCTTTAAATCCTTTCAATTTTCTCACCTCAATTATTTAAATATTGCTCGCTGAATAATTTTACCATCTTTTATGTAACTATAAACTTTTAAATATGCTTCCGTTTCTATGCCCACAAAATTAAATATAGTTGGTTCAAAATTTACAAACAACCCCATTATATATTCGTTATTATAGTTATTCTCAATAAAGCTCCTATCTCCTGATTTGTACTTATCTGGAGAAACTCCATAAAAAACTATCTTATCATTATCTAACCCGATATAAGTGACAGGAGTACCTTCTTCCGTTGTAATCACTCCATATTTTTTACCCCCAATGTTTTCAAATCTATTTACATCTAACTCTAAAAGATCCCAGTTTGGTGAATCATAATATATTACGCCAAAATAGGGGATAGATGAAGGAGTTTCACCGGATAATGCATTTATAATTAATGAAGAAATGTCTGCAGACAAGTACGCTGTCCCTTTAAAATCTTTTAATTTCAATATGTTTGTATTAGATGCCTCTGTTGTGATTGAAGAGAACAAATCAAGCACAAATTCTGGAATTTTTCTGTTTACAAATAAAAAGACATCCCCACCTACATTGTTATCTTCAAGTATATTCATACCTTGTTGATTGGATACTTCCTCAATTAATCTTTTTGTTTCTTCGTTTTCAGGTTCTATTTCTTGATAAAAAGAAATTGTGTTATTTTTTGATTCAATATAACCATATCCACTTGCTTCATATGTTTTATCATTTATTTTTACATAACTTAAACCCAAATAATTCTTCGTCAAATATTCCTTCAACCGAGGTGGAACTTCTCCTCCCCCATAATTTTCGCCAACAATAAAGTAGCCGTCTACAATTTTCACTCTATCAGGCAAAGTTTGTCCTGTAAATTTTTCAAAAATTTCTTTTATTTTCTGTGGATTTTTTGATGGTCCTAATACAACTAGCAAATTGTTCTCACTTCCTGCAATTAATAACTCTTTAAATAAATCTATATCTTCTAATGTATAATTCTCCACCATGAGTTGTTGTTCCAAAACGCTGGTAATCATCGACTCAAGCCCAACTTGATTAGCAAATATATCTCCTGTGTTTGTCTTTTTCACTTCGTCATATAATTTTGCTATATCAGGTATGTAAATTAAAAACTCGTATTTCTCGGGTAAATATTTAAGAGCATTTGAAACTGATAAAACTGAAAATAATGAAACTAAAACAAATATAACCCACTTTTTCATTTTTACACCTCCAAAAACTCAATAATTTCATTTATATCTGTTTTCTTCTCAGGAATAAATGTTCCTTTTTTCTCTCCTCCGCCACCTTTTCCTGGTATTCTGTCTCTAATTTTACTTATCAATTGGTTCACATTGTACTTTCCAAAAGATACAAAATTAAATTTTATTCCATCGTACAACACCAACAAAGCATTTTCTTTTTTAAAATATTTTGGAATATACTTTGCTATTGATTCTTCTATCTCAATATAATAAACACTATCTCTTATCGCTTTTAAATTCTCAGCTTTTTCTTTTGCCAAAATTTCAGAAATATTCTCAATTTTTGAATTAAAGCTCTTCACTTTGTCTAAAAGATTTTTCGTTCGTTCTTCAAGTTCATCAATTGAAGCGGTTAACAACTTAGAAAGATTCCTTAATATGTTAGTGTACTTGTAAAAATAACTTAGCGCCTTCAAACCTGCTACAAAATAAACCCTTGTAAGACTTCCCTTTACCTTTTCAGTCTTTATAATCTTCACAAACCCTATTTCTCCTGTGTTTTTAACATGATACCCTGCACAGGCAGAATAATCGTATTCTCCTATTTTTATTATTCTTATTTTCCCTTTAATTTTATCACTTACCTTTTTTCTTAAAGGAAATTTATCTAAATCTTCTTTTTCCACAACCAGTTCTTCCACGTCTAAGCATTTTTGAATCAATTTATTAGCATTGATTTCAACTTCTTGTAAGACATCTTTAGCTAAAAAAGGAATATCCAAATCAATTGTAGAATATTCCATCCCCATTTTAAAGCTTACTGTACGAATGTCAGCATATTCACTAAAAACAGCTGATAAAATATGTTGAGCTGTATGATGTTGTTTAATAAATAATCTATGTTCTTCATCAATCGTTACATCATATTCTCCGGGTTCCAATGGGGTATTAACCCTATGATATATTTTTCCTTCAATTTCTTCAACTCCAATCACTTTTACATTTCCTATTTTCCCTCTATCACCAAGCTGACCACCTTTAAAATCAGGATAAAAAGGGCTTTCTCCAGACTCAAGATATATATTCCCGTCCTTTATTACAACTCTATCTATTTTTATTTTCACATTTCCCCTCCTCAAAACGTCTTTCCCATCAAAAAGAAGAAGTTCCAATTGTCATTATAATATGCTTCTCCAATTCTAATTAAACCAAACATTGGTACATTTAACCCCAGCTCAACACCAACTGACCATTTAAATGGTATAGAAAAATCATACGAACTTCCAACGTATCCAAAATCCACAAAACTAGCTAGGTAGAAAGGAAATCGTTCATCTCTATTTACATATCTAATTTCATTATTTAAAAGAAGTGTCATATCTCCAGATAATTCTGCTCCTCTTAAAGAATTTAAACCATTCAAATAGTTTGTTAAATCAGCCCCACTTTTCTGAAATACTTGAGATGCATATATCCTAGATGCCAAGCTGAAACGAGTATTTTGAATTGGAAAATGGAAAGAAAGTTCCTCTTGTGTTTTTAAAGCAACAGGTGCATCTCCAGAAATACCAAAATATTTTTGTATCAAAACTGAAAAATATAATCCTTCAGTTGGAATAATCAAATCATCTAAATTTTCATAATTAATACCCAACAATAGATTACCACCAATATATTCCACTGTTGAAGTAGAACTACTCACTTCAACAGAATTAACATTTGTGGCAATAGAAGTTTCCAAGAATTTATAATTTAACCCTCCACCAAAACTGTATTTGATATTATTAAGCTTTAGAGTACTTAAAGAAAAATCAAAATTAAATTCAGTAAGATCAGTAGCGATAATTGTCACTGTCGAATCATTTGTTATTGACTCTTCATTAGGACGACTTGAGTAGCTCAAATTAGTTGAAATTGAAAAAGGATACCCAAATGGTTTTCTAATACTATAATCGAAACTTAAATTCTTACCGCTAAATCCTAAAGAAAGAGTTGACTTAAAGGTTTGACCATATCCAAAAGGATTAATAGCACTCAATTGCATTTGAGCTGCAAATCCTTCGTACCATTCTTTTCCATCTCCAGGAGGCCCCCAAGTTCCTCCTCCAATAAAATTAAATTTTTTCTCTTTCTCTTTTAAAATTAGATTCACATCTAAAGTATCTTCGCCAGAAGGTTTTATATCAAAATCAATGCTATCAAAAAATTGTGTCTTATATATCTCCACATAGGTCTCTTTTAAAGCCTTTCTCGAAGCATAATCACCAGAAGATATCTTTATTAAATCATCAAAAGTATAAGTTTTTGTTTTAGTATTTCCACTAATATTCAATTTTCTAAACTTATATTCTACAACAGTTATTACATAATCATTTTCAATTAATTCTGGCTGTATATTAATGAAATATTCATCCTTATCGTATTTATCTTCGATAGTCTGTAATATACGTAATAAATCTACATTAGTAAATGTTGCTGGAGTAGTAGCTAAATTATCAAATTTATATAGAGTCGCACCTCTTACTTTTATACTCTTTATATAAACAGGTTTTCTAGTTATAAGGTTCTGAACAACAAACACCTTTAGAACCTTTGAAGGCTTCTCAGTATTAACTTTTTCATACTGAATATTTGATAACTGCGAAAAATAAACATAATTAGCTAAGCTTTGAAAGAGACTTTGAATATCGGAAATTTTTGGATAATAATTTTTCTCACTGTCAAACAACTTGAATAGAGGATTTTTTTTCAGATAATTTTTATATAAATTTAAATTTACCTCTTTTTTAATCCTTTCAATAACATCTTCTATTCCTTCAATATTACCAACAAACTCTATATCATACAATGCATATTCTATTACGCTAAATTTCACGCTGGAGCCTTCAATTTTTCCTGTAACATAGACAAATGACTGATCCTTATTTTCCGAAAAAACATTTGACACAACATAATTTTCATCTTTATATAGTTTTGTTATATTTTCTATAGATTGCTTAAATTGAACAAAACTAAATGCTTTATCCTTTTTCAATGTAATCGATGCTTCTAATGTTTCCTTCGGAATCAACTCCACACCATTTATTTCCAAACTTACTTGTGACACAGGAGGATTTTCCTCAACTTCAATTATGAGATTAAACTGATTATCATTTATATCTTCAGTCCACGTAACATTTGAAAAATAACCAGTTGCTTTTATTGAAGAGATAATATCATTAATTGCATATTCGTTCACATCAAAGCCTATATATTTTTCATATAAAGGCTTTAATTCTTCAAGAGATATAGTTTTTAAATTTTTTATAACTACAGAATTAAGGATTGCCGGAAAATAAACAACTGTCAGGATAATTATCATAATCAATACAAAAAGTTTTTTCATGTTTAAGCCTCCTTTAAACTCTTTTCTAGTTCAAAAAGTAAGTCTTTCAAAATTTTTAATTTTGATGGACTATCTAACTTTCCAAAATGCTCTTTTATGATCTTAGAATCTATTTCATAACAATTTTCATCCCTACATCTTATGATTTTAAATTCCACTTCCTGGTTCATTAAAAGAGAAAAAAAAACAGAAGGTAAATCCCCAATTGGTTGACAATCAATATGCTTTTTGCAAAACTTAGCAAGAACTTTCGTTCCTGCACCTAATTTGGTTTCAAGTTTTACATAACCTCCTGTCATTTCAGCTGCTTGTTTTAAAAATGGCAATCCCAAACCTACTTTTCTAATTTTTTTTGACCTAGTTGTATAAAACGGGTCAAAGACTTTATCAACATTTTTAATCCCCGGCCCATTATCTTCTACTTTAAATATAAAATATTCTTTCGTTTCTCGAATATCTATAACTACTTTTTTGGCCCCAGCTTTAATGGAATTCTCTGCTATATCTTGCACATGATCTGCTAACGTTAGTAATCCCATATAGTTTTCACCTTTCCATTTACCAATGCTATTAAAAATTCTTGTATACTACTCACTGCATTTTCAATTATACTATATCTCACACCAATTTGATTAAGGGAATGTGCATCTGAAGAAGAAATAGGAATCAATCCATGATTACATGCAATTTTGTATTCCTCTAAATTTGTAACCTCAGCAATCTTAATTTTAGAAGTATCGGGAAAGAGTCCAAGTTGATATAAAACACCAAACCTTCGACTTATATGTGCATAAACAGGGATTCCAGAATTTTCTATTATCAATTCTACAACTTTTTTTAGAGGTAAATCCGTAGGAAATCCAAGAGGGATGGTTTCAAGAGATGTAAATTCATCACGTTCATTTACCTTTAATTGATAACCTAACTTTTCCGGATCATAACTGATTTTTGGTAAGTGTTCCGCAATTACCTTCGATACCTTCAAAAGATTCTCAATTTTATTAAAATACCCCAAAATATGCACATCTTCAACCGACTGGATTTCTATTCCTGGAATAAGAAGTTTTGAATGTTTCTCAAAAACTTTGTAAAATGATAAAACATTTTCTCCAGAATTATGATCGCAAATTGCAGCAATTTTGGGAGAATATTTCACTACTTCATTTGGAACCATCGTTAAATCTGAACACGGCGACAAACAACTGTGGATATGTAGATCACACCTCATTTTAATCCTAATTCATATAACTTTCCTGAAATTGTATAAGCATTTTCATTACTTTTCAAAAGTGTTATTCCTTCATCTTTTGCTTTTTCCACTGTCTCCTGTGAGAAGTCCTTTCCTTCACACAATATTATTGCTCTTATTCCCACCATAGAAGCAACTGCAACAATATTTACATGACTTTGAACTGTAATCCAAATCGAATCACTTTTGGCATTCTTCATAACCATACTCAAAAGATCTCCTGTATATGCATGAGAAATTTCATAATCGCTGTTCCATAAAACCTTTTTAACAGGTATCTGTTCAATAATTTTAGAAAGTTTCATATACTCCCCCCTAACACTTTACTATTTGTTGCTAAGATACTTTAAAGCTTTTCTTATAATATCATCCAATGAATTTTCGTTTTTAGCTGCCTTCTTAACAGCTTTTGTTGCCTGACTTTTCGAAAATCCTAGTGTAACTAAAGCTTCTATTGCTTCTATTGTTTTCTTATCTATTTCTGACAGAGTTAAATCAAACTCCTTTAATGAATCTTTTAATTCCATAATAATTCGTTCTGCAGTTTTAGAACCAATACCAGGCATTTTTGACAATCTACTGACATCTTCGTTTACAATAGCAGAAACTATTTCCTCCACACTATTTGATGCAAGAATTTTAAGAGCACTTTTTGGACCTAATTTATTCACAGAAATTAATTTTTCAAACAGCTTTAATCTTTCAGGAGTAGAAAACCCATAAAGAGTAAGTCCATCATCTGAAACAATCAATTTTGTTAATATATATACTTCTTCATTTATCTTACTTTCAAGATCTCCTGTGTTTCCTACAACAACTTCATAAATTATTCCATTCACATTAATATAAATTTTTCCGTTTTCAATTTTCTCTAAAATACCTTTTACTGCATGTATCATAAGTTCACCCCAAATAAGCTTCTTGCGTTTTTTACTAAAGTTTCAGAAACATCATAACCTATTATATCATTTATCTTTTTAACAACGTAGCCAACATAGGCAGGCTCATTCCTTTTTCCTCTATATGGATGTGGTGTAAGATAGGGACAGTCAGTTTCAGATAAAATATTTTGTTCTCCAACTAGTTTAACAACTTCTCTTAATTGCTCGTTTCTTTTATAGGTAATTGGTCCACTTATACCTAAATAAAAACCCAGCTTAACAAATTTCAAGGCCCATTCACTATTAGCACTAAATGAATGTATTACTCCTCCTTTCTCAAAAGGGCCAAAACTTTCTAATATATTGTACGCTTCTTCATATGCATCTCTAATATGAACAACTATAGGTAATTTAAGTTCCTTTGCAAGTAAAAGTTGCTCAACAAATACTTTTTGTTGAACTTCCTGAGGAGAAAAATTCCTATAATAATCTAAACCAATCTCTCCTATTGCTACAACTTTTTCGTTCTTCGAAAGTTTTTCTAAGATCTCTATGTAATTTTTTTCAACATCTTTACTGTCATGTGGGTGAACCCCTATGGCTGCAAAAACCTTTTCATATTTCTTTGAAAGTTCCACAGTTTCTCTACTATCAGTGATGTTGGTTCCAACATTAATAATAAACAATATTCCATTTTCATTGAACCTTTCTATTATTTCTTCCCTATCACTTTTGAAATGACTCATTTGTAAATGAGCATGAGTATCAACAACGACCATTTGCTTTTTCCTCCTTTGAAATTTATTCTATTAGTTATTTTATCATTAACTTCAGTATAATTAATAATGGTATAATTCATAATTGAAAAGGAGGTGAAACACATGAAAAAATATTTCATTTTTTTCTTAATTGTATTTATTTCTTATTTTTCTTTTTCTCTAACGTTTATAAATCCTTTTGGACCTACTATAGTTCCTATAACTCCTATGTTAGAAGGCATTGTAAAAGGTTATGTAAATCTTAACATAGAACTCTGGAGAACCCCCGATGAAGCTATAGCAAAGATTGTATCGAATTATGCTAAATTTGCAGTATTACCAATCACTATTGCTGCAAATTTATACACAAAAGGTATTAATATTAAATTGGTCGGCGTACATGAATGGAAAGTCTTTTATCTTGTTGCAAAAAAAGATATCAATTCACTCTCAGATCTTAAAGGAAAAACAGTTTATTCAGCTCATGGAAGAGGACAAACTGTCGATGTTTTACTTCGATATTTACTTGTATCAAATGGACTAATACCAGATAAAGATGTTAAATTTGCTTACGCTCCCCCACAGGAAATTGTTGCGTTATTTAAAGCAGGGAAAGTCGAATTTGCAGCTTTACCTGAACCATTTGTTTCTATGTGCCTAGTAAACGATGGGAAAATTGTTTTAGATTTCCAAAAAGAATGGAACAAAATATCTGGTTCACAAAATGGGATTCCAATTGCTGGTTTGTTCGTAGTGGGTGATATTGCTCAATATAAAAATCTTATTGAAGACGTAGAAAATACATTTAAAGAAAGCATAAACTGGTCCAACAAAAATCTAGAAAAAACTTTAGAATTTACCAGCAAATATTTAACTATTCCAACACCTATTCTTAAAAATGCTATGCAAAGAATAGAATTTAGATACGTGCCTATTTCTGAATGTAAAAATGATGTAAATAAATTCCTTTCAACAATGAATGAACTTTATCCCGAAGGTCTTCCCAAAGTACCAAATGAGGAATTCTATCTAAAATGAGATTTTTTTACGGTATTTTAATCTTCATTATCACTTGGGGCGTTCTATCATTTTTAATCAATTCTCCATTTGTTCTACCTACACCTATTCAAGTAGGAAAGGTTTTTATTGAAATTATACAAACAAAAATTTTATGGACTTCTCTTTTATCTTCAATATATAAAGGAATTATAGCTCTTTTTCTAACGATTATTTTGGGGTTTATTTTTGGATTTTTTATGGGAATTTGTGATATGTGTTTTGAATTGCTAAGACCTATTTTTGCTGTTTTTCAGACAGTTCCTGTTATTTCTTGGTTAGTACTTGTAATTTTCTTATGGGGAATTAGTTCAAAAGGTCCTATTTTTATTACCGTTTTATCTTTGCTCCCAAATACAACTTTTGCAGTAGCATATGGAGTTAGAAATACTGATAAATCTTTGCTTGAGATGGCTAAAGTATTTAATGTTAGCAAAAAGAAGATTATTAAAAACTTATACTTTGGGTCTGTCATACCTTTTATTTTAACCGCTTTCGAAGTTGTTTCTGGAAATCTTTGGAAAGTAATTTTTGTCTCAGAATATCTCTGTGGAAAAGACGGAATAGGAGTTCAAATAGCTTGGGCAAGACAATATGTCGATGTTCCGAAAGTTTATGCTCTGACCATTTTTGCAGTAATATTAGGCATTCTATCTGAAAGATTATCCAAATTTTTCATCAATAATTTTTTAAGGGATTGGGAATATGGTAGTCGAACTTAAAAATATTAAAAAGTCATTTGGAAGATTAGAAGTCTTAAAAAATATTAGTTTTTCTTTGAAAAAACGCGAAAGATTAGTGCTTCTTGGCCCTTCAGGGTGTGGTAAAACAACTCTTCTAAGAATAATAGCAGGGTTAGAAACATTTGAAGGTATCCTTATTAAAAATTTTAAAAAAATCGGATACGTTTTTCAAGAACCACGCGTAATTCCTTGGAAAACAGTTTACGAAAACTTAAAATTTGTTGAAGACGATGATAAAAAGATTGAAAATGTTCTAAAATCAATGAAAATTCATGAATTTAAAGATTACTTTCCAAACAAATTAAGCGGTGGTATGAAACAAAGAATAAATCTTTCTAGAGCTTTGGTAACCGAACCAGATCTTCTTCTTTTAGATGAACCTTTTTCTTCGCTGGACATTCATATAAAGTGGAACTTACTTAATGATTTAATTAAAGAATGGAATAATAGAGATCTTTCACTCATAATGGTTACACACGACATTAAAGAAGCATTAATGCTGGGAGAACGGATACTCATTTTATCAAATCGACCTGCTAAAATTATAAAAGAATACTTTAACGTAAAAGCTCTATCCGAAAAAAGTTTAATTAAAGAAATTGTTGAACTTTGGAACGAAAGAAGGTGATTTTATCAGAAAAATTACCAAATATGTGTTTGAAATTCCAAAAGAAAAAAACATGAAAGTCGATGCATACATATTTACCGACGAAAAAGGATTGAAAGAAATAACCGAAGCAATTGAACAGCTTAAAAATGTTGCTTCACTTCCGGGAATTGTTAAGGCAGCGTATGGAATGCCTGATATTCACTGGGGATACGGTTTCCCCATTGGTGGAGTAGCTGCCTTTGACGTCGAAGAAGGAATAATAAGTCCTGGAGGAGTTGGTTTCGATATTAACTGTGGGGTTAGACTTTTAAAAACTCCACTTTTATATAACGATGTAAAAAAACATTTAGAAAAACTTATACAAAAAATTTATGAAATTGTTCCCGTTGGAGTAGGTTCAACATCTAAAAAATTCAATAAAAAAGACTTTAAAAACATCATCGAAAAAGGAGTTAAAGGAGCAATAGAGATTGGATATGGTTATCCAGAAGATTTGGAATGTATTGAAGATAATGGACATATTACACCAGCAAGTATAAAAGACATATCAAACAAAGCATACGAAAGGGGAAGAGAAGAACTTGGTACCCTAGGCGCTGGAAATCATTTTATAGAAATCCAAATGATTGAACAAATTTATGATAAAAAAGTAGCAAACAAACTAGGAATTGTTGAAAACCAAATAATTATTATGATTCATACTGGAAGTCGAGGTTTTGGTCATCAGGTTGCTACTGATTATATTCAACTTATGCGAAATTCTTTTAAAAATCTATCTATTCCTGACAAACAATTAATTTACGCACCATTTAAAAGTGAATTAGGACAGAAATATTTTTCTGCAATGAATTGTGCAGCAAATTATGCTTTTGTAAATAGACAAATAATTACCCATTATATTAGAATTGTGCTTAGTGAACTTTTTAATAGTTCTGCTCAACTTATTTACGATGTCGCCCACAATATTGCTAAACTTGAAACTCACATTATCAACAACGAATTAAAGAAAGTTATTATTCATAGAAAAGGAGCAACAAGAGCATTTGGACCTAATAGAAATGAAATTCCTCAAAAATTTAAACAAATTGGTCAACCAGTTATAATTCCTGGAGATATGGGAACAGCTTCATATCTTCTTGTTGGTACAGATGAATCAGAAAACATTGCTTTTTCTTCTACCGCACACGGTGCAGGAAGATTGCTTGGAAGAAGGCAGGCAATTAGACAATTAAAATTGAACAAAATTCTTTCAAAACTTCATAAAAGTGGCATAATTGTAAAAAGCAAGAACAAAAAGACTATAATTGAAGAAGCCCCGGAAGCGTACAAAGATATAGACAAAGTTATTGAAATCACAAATTATCTGAGTTTATCTAAAAAGATTGCAAGAATGATTCCTTTGGGGGTTATAAAAGGATAATGGGCAAAAATGAAAAATTTTTGATATTAGAAGGAATTTTTACAAATTTCTACTTTATTTTAACTCAAGGGGTTATCTTTACCTCAATTGCACTTTATTTTGGTTTCAATGAAGTGTTATTAGGAGTTACGGCCTCCTTCCCTATGATATTTCAACTTTTTCAAATTATTACACCTGCTATCATTGAAAAATTTAAATATCGTAAAAGGTTATTAATGATATTCAATTCGTTTAAACTTTCGTGGATTATCGTATTGTTCTCATTACTAACAGGAAAAATATCTCCTTTGATTCTAATATTAATCCTTGCTATATCCCAGGCTTTTTCATCTTTTGCAGGAAACACTTGGACATCCCTTGTTTCTGATGTTATTCCTCCTGAAAAAAGAGGAAATTACTTTGGTCTTAGAAGTATGTTAATTTCTTTTTCTACATTAATTATCTTTTACTTTTATTCTTACACAATTGACAATGTTTCTGCACCTTCGAATTATATTTTTGTTATTTTAATCACCCTCCTTGGAACTTTTCTTGGCATTCTTTCTCTTATACCTGTTGATGATCCACCAATAAAAACTCTAGGAACACTAAGTGAATTAAAAGTAGTTTTCACCGAGAAAAATTTCATAAAACTTTCAATAGCAAATATGTATTGGAATTTTATTTTGTTATTAACTGCCCCATTTTTTTCATACCATCAATTAAAAAATTTACACATACCTCTTACTTACATCAGTTATGCAACAATTGCTATGACTCTTATATCTATGTTATTCTATTTCGTTTGGGGAAAAATAAGTGATAAATTTGGTAATAAAACAATTATGATTTGGGGAATAACTTTTGTTTCAATAACTCCATTTGTTTGGATACTAATGAATGAACAACATTGGCCATATGGACTAATTCTTGATGCTGTTATCTCTGGAATAGGGTGGGCAGCAATTAATATTTCCATGCTTATCTTTCCTATGGAAGCTGCTAAAAGAATCTCACCTATGTACTTCGCTGTTTTCGGATTTTTTGGGGGAGTCGGCGGATTAATAGGCTCTTTCTCCGGAGGATATTTAGCCTCATATTTTAACCAATTAAATTTTTACATTGGTAATTACCATCTCTTTGGTCTTCAAGTTTATTTTATAATTGAAGGTTTACTTAGATTTCTCTCAATTCCCTTATTTGCAAGTGTCAAAACCAAAAAATATGTTTCACCTAGAATATTTATTTTCAATATATTAAATATTATTGCTAGAAGACCTACACAGAGAATTTACGAAAACGCCAAACTGGGAAATGTTTATATACTAAAAAAAGTATCATTAAAAAACCAGAGAATCAAAAGATGGTGGTAACTAGTTTTACAAACATTAAAATACAATAAATTAGGTATTTAGAACAACAATTACCTTGGTGCCCATCATATAGTTAGATTCTATTTTTAGTTTATAATTACATATTGAACAAATATGTTTTACAACAGAAAGACCTAAACCTGATCCTGTTGCCATTTTTATTGCATCCTTTGTCCTATAAAATCTCTCTGTTACCTTTTCCAACTCTTCTTTCTTTATACCTATTCCTCTGTCTTCGATTATTATCATATTATCTATTGTTTCTATTTTTACAGTTGAGTTTTTATATGAATATTTCACAGCATTCGAAATTAAATTCTTTAATATGGTATAAATTAAAAAACCATCTGCTCGAAAATATCTTTGAACAATTTTCTTCTCAATAGTTATCGATTTTGCTTTTATTTTCATATTAAGATCCTCTATAACTTCTTTTAAAACTTTCTCTATATCAATCTCATTATACTTTGGCATATAAAGACCTAATTCCAACATAGAAAGTATTTTTAATTGTTTTATAATCCTTTCCATCCTTTTTACCGATTTTTCAATTTCTCTAAGTGCAGTTTCAACAGTTTCTTTGTTATCTAAAAGAAGATAAACATTTGCCTTTATAACCGATAACGGATTGAAAAGTTCGTGTGAAACTGCTGTAGTAAAATTTATTTTTGCCTCCTTTAATCTTTCAATTTCAGTAACATCTTTGATTATTAATAAGTTGCTGCTGCTATTATACGATAAAACCACATCTCTTGTCTGAGAAATTTGAAAAAAATACATCTTGGTTCGAATTTTAAAATCTTTCTCACTGAAAATATGTTCAACCAACTCATCAATTTTATCAAACGTAAAAACCGAAAATATTTCAATAGATTCATTAATACCGTATTTTTCGGCTAATTTATTTCTCCTCTTTATTTTTAATTTTTCAAGTAAAATAACTATTTCATCAAAAAAGTCAAAAACTTCGAAATTAAACATCATATCCCCTTGTATTAAATCTATAACCCATTCCCCTCACAGTAACAATCCAGTGTTTTCCAATTTTATCTCTCAAATTACTTATGTGAACGTCAACCGCTCTGTCAGATATAAATTCGTCCTCCCACACTCTTTTTATTATTTCATCCCTTGAAAACACTTTGTTACTATTCTTTGCAAGCAAACACAATATTTCAAACTCTTTGGACGTAAGCTCAACCTCTTTATCTCCAATTTTAACTATATAATTATCACAGTAAATTTTTAAATTTCCAAACCTTAAAATTTCACCTGTATTACTTGTTCTTCTAAAATATGCCTTAATCCGAGCAATCACTTCTCTTGGATTAAAAGGCTTAGTAATATAATCATCAGCACCTATTTCAAGCCCATATATTTTGTCTATATCACTGTCTCTAGCTGAAATTATTATAATTCCAATCTCTGGATAATTAATTTTTATTTCAGGTAATTCATCTATCGAAAAACCATCTGGAAGCATTATATCAAGTAAGATCATATCGTATTTCTCATTTTCAAGTTTTTCCCTCATTTCCAAAATACTTCCAGCTTCCTCAACTTCATAATTTTCAGAAATTAAAAATTTAGCAAGAACTTCTCTTATTGGTACATCATCCTCCACTATCAGAATTCTCTTCATTTTTGTCACCCTCAAGAATTTTTTTAATTTCTTCACCTTTTTCAATGTAAATAATTTCTTCACACAAATTTGTCAAATGATCTCCTATTCTTTCTAAATCTCTTGCAATTAACACACTCAGTATATCACAATTCTTTTCTCCTTTTACAATTCCTCTTATTTCAATTTCTATATCATCTAATTTTTGATCTTCAAACCATATTTTTTTAGAAAGTTCTACATCCCTTTTTGAAAATGCCAAAAATGTATCATGAAGCATCTTCAAAGTTATTCCAAACATTTCTTTAATTTGCTTTGGCATATTATAACTCTGTTTATTATTATATAAATCTATTGTTTTCTCAGCAACATTACATGAAAGGTCTGCAATTCTCTCCAAATTGTTGGAAAATTTTATCATAGTTATTACGTATCTCAAATCTTTCGAAATGGGAGTATATCTTGCAATAATCTCATATACTTTTTCCTCTATTTCCCTATTAATTGCATCTATTTCATCGTCAAGAAGTAAAACTTTTCTTGCAAGATTTGGGTCAATAAGTTCTAAAGAGCTGAGTGACATTTCAAATGAATCTGCGACAAGCGAAAGCATCTTTGAAATATCCGCTTTTAATAAAGAAAACTCTCTTTCATAATGCAATGTATCCATGTACATTTCCTCCTTATCCTATTTTGCCAGTCAAATATTGTTCAGTTAAAGAATTTTTAGGATTTTTCACAATTTCTGATGTTTCCCCAAACTCAATTAACTCTCCTCTGTACATGAACATCATATATTCTGATATTCTTATTGCTTGACCAATATTATGAGTAACTAGTATTATTGTATAAAATTCTGATAACTTTTCCAAAAGAATTTCCAATTTTCGCGTTGCAATAGGATCAAGAGCAGATGTTGGTTCATCAAGCAAAAGAACTTCAGGTTCCACTGCTAATGTTCTTGCTATACACAATCTTTGCTGTTGACCTCCCGAAAGTGCTGTTCCCGGTTTTGAAAGTTCGTCTTTAACTTCATCCCACAAAAAAGCTTGTTTTAAAGACTGTTCAACGATTTCATCAAGTTTTCTTTTACTTTTTATTCCATGAATTTTAGGTCCAAATGCTACATTGTTGTATATACTCATGGGAAATGGCGTCGGTTTTTGAAAAACCATCCCTACTTTTTTCCTATATAAAGTTACATCATCTATATCTCTATAAATATCTTTCCCTTCAAAATAAATATTTCCCTCTATTCTAAACCCGGGAATCTCATCATTAATTCTATTAATACTTCTTAAAAGAGTCGACTTCCCACAACCTGATGGTCCAATTATAGCAGTAATTTTGTTTTTATAAATATCCACAGTAACATTACTCACGGCCTTTTTCTCTCCATAATAAGCACTAAAATTTTTTATTTCAATTATTTTATCCATTTCTTCTACCTCCAACCAAAAATGCTATTAAATATATACCTAACACAAATATCATTAAAAAGCTTGCGGTCCCTTGAGCCATCCACTTGGCACTTTCGCCATACGCAGCAACAAGATAGTAAATATGTGTTGGAAGTGTCATCACAGGAGAAAAAATGTTTTTTGGAAGTGAAGTGGAATAGAAAACAGCACCAGTTAAAAGAATAGGAGCAGTTTCTCCGATTGTTCTTCCAAAACCTATTAAAGCTGCTGTTATAAGCCTCTTTTTTGCGGCAGGTAATAACACCTTAAAAATTACTTCGTTCCTTTTCAAACCTAGAGCATATGCTGATTCCTTTAATTCAACGGGAATTGCACATATTGCTTCCGCTGTTGCAGATGAAATTACAGGAAGAGTCATTATTGAAAGAGTAAGTGCTCCAGCAATTAAAGAAGTACCAAATCCCAGAGTTATACAAAACAATGAAAGTCCGAAAAGACCAAAAACAATTGAAGGAACACCACTAAGTGAAGTAACAGATAAATCAATTATTTTAGAAAGTTTATTTTCTGAAAATTCAGCAAGAAAAACTCCTGTAATTATTCCAAATGGTATAGCAAAAATTGAACTTAAAAGTATCATGTAAATACTTCCAAGAATAGCAGGAAAAATTCCTCCATTTCTCATTCCGTCAGTAGGATATGAAGTAAAAAACTCTACTGAAAAGTACTTCATTCCATTAACAATTACTAAGATTAAAAATATCAAAACCAAAAAAGATATAGAATACGACAACATCTTTAACAAAATAGAAATAACATTATCTTTCTTCATTTATCTCACCTTCTACTAAATCTTTTTGATAAAAAAGTAAGGAACATAGAAATTGAAAGTAGAATGAGACCTGCAAGAAAAAGGGCGTGATAATGTAAACTTCCGATGGCAACTTCACCCATTTCACTTGCAATTGCAGCAGTTAGTGGTTTTACTGGATCAAATATGCTCGAAGGAATCATAGCAGCTCCACCTGCAACAAGCAGTACAACCATTGTTTCACCAATAATTCTATTAATCGTAAGTATTACAGAATTCAAAATTCCTGAAATTGCTGCTTTTGAAGTTACTTTCAATGTAGTATGAAATTTATTAACTCCAAGTGCTAATGAGCTTTCCTCTAATGATCTATCGACCGAATCCAAAGATTCAGTCATCAAAGAAACGGTATATGGTAAAGAAAGGATAATTAAACCTATACTTGCTAATAAAAAGTTTTCTGTTGACCAAATCTCAAATTTCAAAAGTATAGGTGAAATATATATTAATATAAACATTCCAATAATTACTGAAGGAACACCAGATAAGATTTCAATAATCGACTTTATGAATCTTTTTTCTCTTGGAGTGGAGTAAGTATGCAGATAAAATGAAACAAAATAACCAATTGGAATAACAAATATCGAAGAAAAACCTGTTAAAAGTAGTGTTGCAACAATCAATGCAAGCATTCCAAATTCTGGCTTTCTAGCAGTTGGATACCAATAAATACTGGTAAAAGGTTCTTTTCCGAGTTCCCTAATTGCGGGGGCAGCTTCTTTGAAAACAAAAAATATAAGAAAAAGAAGCGCCACAATGGCTGTGAGCGCAAAAGAAAATATTAATAACATCTGAGTAAAATATCTTATATTTCTTAACAATCAATATTCCCCCTTTTTAATATCCATAAGCTGCTACATAACCGGCTTTTTCTACTAACTCTTGTCCTTTTTTCGAAAGACCAAATGTAATATAATCCTTTATTAATCCTCTCTCAGGATATCCATCAGTGGCATCTATGAACATAAATAGTGGTCTTGAAATAGGGTACTTCCCACTTAGAATATTTTCTTTTGTTGGTAAAACACCATTAACCTTTAATACTTTTACTTTTTCAGTTACATATCCAACCCCTACATATGCTATTGCATAAGGATTTTTTTCAACTGTTTGTATTTCAAATTGGGTACTTTCCACCATTCTTACCCATGGAGCCATGTTTTCGCCTTTTAAAATTATTTTTTCAAATGTTTCGTATGTTCCTGAAGCAGTATTTCTTGAGTAAACTAATATTGTTTTTTTAGGAAGATTGGGATCAATTTGGTTCCAATATCTTATTTTTCCAGAATATATTTTTGCAAGTGTTTCAATAGAAATTTCATCAATTTTGAGATTTTTATTCACAATTATTGCTATTCCGTCATATCCTATTACTATAGGAATAAAATACTTTCCTAACTCATGCATTTTTTGTAACTCTTTATCTTTTAACCAACGACTAGCATTTGCTATATCTGTTGTTCCGTTAAATAATGCAGCAATTCCTGTTGAAGACCCAGCTCCTTCTAATGTGATCTCAACATTTGGATGTACCTTTTTAAACTCTTCAATCCACAACTGAGCAATTGGAAAAATCGTGTTCGATCCTTTAATAACCAACGTACTCGAAAATGCTACACCAAAAAATGCGAAAATAACAATAAGAAAATAAACTTTTTTCACGAAAATCACCTCCTTTTCTACTTCACCTTTATTATCTTCTGAAATCTTTTCCATTTTTTTTAGTTTTGTTAAGAAATATTAAGAAAACTAGGAATTCAAATTAGAGTTAGAAAGTAAAATAAAAAAAGCCATACTCATTATGAGTATGGCACCAAACAAAGTTATATTAAATTGGAAGCCCGATTTACCTGTTTTACTTCATCTTATTATTCGTCGTTTTTTTACCATTTAAAAATCTTACTTCACCTTCAGATTTTAAAGGAATAGTCTTGTATTTGAGATTATGATGAGAAATAATTCTTCTCAAAGTCTTTGTTTTTGACCTCATTACTAATGATTCAGTTATTGCAATATTTTTTGTGTATTTCACTCCTCTAAGCAAATCTCCATCAGTCACTCCAGTTGCCGCAAAAATAACATTGTCACTTTTAATCAAATCATCCGTTTTGTAAACTCTATTTGCGTCATATCCCTTTTCTGCCATTAGATTCCTTTCATTTTCATCTATAGGCCATAACTTTAATTGAATTTCTCCTCCTAATGATTTTAAGGCTGCTGCCGCTAAAATAGCTTCTGGTGAACCACCTATACCTAAGTAAATATTCACATAACTTTCTGGAAGAGCTGTTGCAATTGCGGCAGCTATATCCCCATCACTTATTAGTTTTATCCTAGCACCTACTCTTCTAACCTCTTCTATGATTTCTCTATGTCTTTCTCTGTTTAAAATTACCACAGTAAGTTCGGAAATATCTATGTTCAAGATAGCAGCTGCCACTCGTAAGTTTTCCCTAATTGACGCGTTTATATCAAGTTTTCCAGCAAGTTCTGGCCCAACTGCTAATTTGTAGGAATAAAAAGTTGGTAAGTATTCGATAGCCCCTCTATCTGTAGCAGCAATTACACTAATCGCATTTGGAAGCCCGTATGCCACAAGTCTAGTACCATCTATAGGATCAACAGCTATATCCAACTCAGGAGTATCTTCTTCCCAATTTCCAACTTTTTCGCCTATGTAAAGCATAGGAGCATTGTCTTTTTCTCCTTCACCTATTACTACTACTCCTTTCATATCTATGTAATCTAACATTCCCCGCATAGAATCACTAGCAATTTTATCAACTGTTTCCTTATTCCCCCTCCCCAAATGTCTACTAGCCATTAATGCTGCAGCTTCAGTTACCCTTACTAATTCCAAGGTAATTTCTTTAGGTACTTTACTCACTTTTTCACCCCCCAAAATTTTTGCAATAATATTATAAACATTTGTAACATAATTGAAAAATTCTATAAACTTTATTTACGAGCGCTTAAATTGAAAAAATGAGATTATCTTTATTTTTCCAACGCTAATCTTATCTTTTTATAAGGGACTTCTACCCACTCTCCGGGATGTAACCCAAAATCTTCTAATTTTAATTTCCCTATTCTTATTCTTACAATTTCTTTATACATTAACCCAATTGCTTTAGTTATTAATTTCACCTCATGGAACTTTCCTTCTGTAATAATTATCGATATCATATCTTCATTTACTTTTTTAATTTTAGCTGGAGCAAATTTTACTCCATTTTTTAATTCAATCCCTCTTTCAACCATTTTAATTTTTTCTTCCGTTAGTTTCCCTTCTATTCTTACAAGATACTCTTTCTCTATTTTTGACTTGGGGGAAATTACTTTATGAGTGAATTCTCCATCATTTGTTAATAATAGAAGTCCCCTTACATCTTTGTCTAACCTTCCAACTATATGGAGTTTTTTTAAATAAGGATGATTAATAAACTCAAATATGTTCCTTTCAAATTCAGATTTACTGGAAGTAAACCCTGCAGGTTTATACATTACTATGTAAACTTTATGATAAGGTACTATTTCATCGTTATCCAAATAGACCTTCTGATTTTCCTCTACCTCAAATGAAGGATTTTTAATTATTTCACCTTCAACTCTAACTCGCCCATCTTTTATAAGATATTTTACTTTTTTTCTACTTCCAACACCTGCATTTGAAAGAAATTTGTCAAGCCTCATTTTATTCAATTCTAAAAATCCTCCTAATCAATTGTTTTTACATTTAATTTGCATTTATTATCTTCTCAATGGGTTCTATGAACATTCTTAAATAACCACCTTCACACTAATTACTGTTTTATGTATTAAAATTACACTTTAATATTCTCAATTACAAAAAACTATTTTTTTAGTTTTTAATACAATTTTTATAATATTGCTTTTATTTCATGCATAAATAATCCTATATACAAAAAAGCCGAGATGTTCACAAAAAATTGGTAGGTTTATTCTAATCTTGGAAGGATATTCACATTCACTATTTCTTTTTTTATTTGATAAGTCCTTTTTGCCTTCAGCATTAAGTGTCAGTTTCTTCAAACCTATAACCGACTAAACTCACATTTTCTAACTTTTTAATATACTTTCCACAACTTTGACCACTCTATAATTTTCTTTTACGTCGTGCACTCTAATTATATCTACACCATTCATAACACCAACAGCAGTTATTGCCAATGTTCCTTCCAAACGTTCTTCAACTGGAAGATCCAAAATCATTCCTATCATTGATTTTCTACTTGCTCCTAATAAAATAGGATATCCCAACTCTTTAAATTTCTTAATATGTTTGATTATAAGTAGGTTATCAATTAATCTTTTCCCAAAACCTATGCCTGGATCAATAATTATCTTATTTATTCCATTTTGTTGAGCAAAAATTATTCTTTCTTTTAAAAACTCGAAAATTTCTGAAATCGGATCTTCATAAAATGGGTTTTTTTGCATGTTTTTTGGGGTACCTTTCATGTGCATCAAAATCACTGGACAATCAAATTTTTTAGCTACATCAACCATTTTTTCATCAAACCTAAAGGCACTAATATCATTTATAATATCTGCGCCTACTTTTAAACTTTCGTATGCTACTTTTGATTTATAAGTATCTACTGAAACAATTATATCAAATTTATTTTTTATAATTTCTATAGCGGGAACAACTCTATTTAATTCTTCCTCAAGTGGCACTTCATCTGCTCCAGGTCTAGTGCTTTCGCCTCCTACATCAATAATCTCTGCTCCATCTTTTATCATTTTTGCTACGGTGTCGATCAATTTATCTTTACTTATTCTACTCCCTGGAAAAAACGAGTCAGGAGTAACGTTAACTATACCCATTATATAGGTGTGATCAAATACCATTTTTTTATTTTCATTTAAATAATATTCCATATTTCTCACCTCCTTTTTTTTGATTTTATCACGTTATTTGTTTTTTTTAACCAAAAGAGTATAATTTTTATGTGTCGTATCATACAAAAGGAGGGGTATTGATGGCTGTTTGGTTAATTATTCTACTACTTTTGACAATTCTGTTCATTGTAATTTCCACTGTTAGATGGAAACTTCATCCTTTTCTCGCTTTGATATTCTCTGCGTTTATTTTTGGACTTTTGTCTGGTATGAATTTTAAAGACATTTTATCTTCAATCACTGCGGGATTTGGTGGCACTCTGGGATCTATTGGAATTGTCATAGTTGCTGGAACAATTATTGGTGTTTTTCTTGAAAGATCTGGTGGAGCTTTCACTATGGCAGAGTCTATTTTGAAAATTACTGGAAAAAAGAATGTTCCACTTGCAATGGGAATTATAGGTTACATTGTTTCAATACCTGTCTTTTGTGATTCAGGATTTGTAATTCTATCACCGCTAAACAAAGCTATGAGTAAAAGAGCAAAAATTACCTTGGCAGTTAGTGCCATTACATTAAGTTTAGGTTTATATGCCACACATACTATGGTTCCACCAACACCTGGTCCAGTAGCTGCTGCAGGAATTTTAAATGCTGATCTTGGTATAGTTATTATTTGGGGTCTAATTGTTTCTATACCTTCTTTGATCGTTGGTTGGTTATTCGCTTTAAAGTTTGCTTCAAAAATACAAATTGATCCAGAACCTGATATGACGGAAGAAGAAATTTCAAATACAATGAAAGATGCTCCAAGTTCAAAAAAAGCATTCTTACCACTTATAGTACCTATTATTTTAATTGTTTTCAAATCAATTTCTGACTTTCCAACAAGACCTTTCGGAGACGGTGCGTTAAGAACTTTCTTTGGTTTTATAGGTCACCCTGTTACTGCTCTAATTATAGGCGTTCTTATAGCATTTTTACTTCCTAAAAAGCTAGAGAAAAACATGTTATCTGTCAATGGTTGGGTTGGAAAAGCTGTTTTAAATGCAGGTGTAATTATATTAATCACCGGTGCAGGTGGAGCATTTGGAAAAGTATTACAAAATTCAGGAATTGCAAGCGTTCTCGGAGAATCTCTTGCAAATGCAAAGCTTGGAATATGGCTTCCATTTTTAATCGCAGCAGCAATAAAGAGTGCTCAAGGTTCATCCACTGTAGCAATTATTACGACTGCTTCCCTTATGGCTCCTTTAATGGATCCTCTTGGGTTCACTGCACCTATCGCTAAAGCACTTGTTGTTGTTGCTATAGGTGCAGGATCAATGGTTGTATCTCATGCAAATGATAGCTATTTCTGGGTAGTAACACAATTTTCCAATATGGATGTCAAAACCGGATATAAACTACAAACCTTTGGAACATTGGTCGAGGGTTTAACCGCTGCTATAATAGTATGGCTTATAAGTATTCCTTTAATATGATTTATATAATATAAAAAGACATTAAAAATGAAAGTCTCCATGCCCTCGTATTTTTACGAGGGCATTTTTGTGATAAGATAATATTTAGAAACCAAAACTAAGAGGTGATTATAAATGAATCTTTTTGATTTAAAAAGTGATATTAAAACAATAGACATCTCTCAACCCGTGTTTTTAAAAGGTACAAATAAAAAGGGAGTTTTATTAATTCACGGTTTTACCGGTAGTCCACATGACATGTTATATCTAGGTAAAAGACTAAACGAAGCAGGTTTTTCCGTTTCTATACCCAGGCTTCCCGGACATGGAACTTCCTCAGAAGATTTTTTAAGAAGTACTTGGAAAGATTGGTTACGAAGAGTTCTTGATTCTTATTTTGATCTTTCTGGAATCTGTGAAGAAGTATACATTGCTGGTCTTTCAATGGGAGGTGTTTTAACTTTAATTTTGTCTAGCATAGTCAATTCTCCAAAAATTGTTACAATAGCGGGCGCAATTATGATTAATGATTGGAAAATAATTTTAACACCTTTAATTTCTTTATTCACAAAAAAATTAGAGCGAAAAAATGTCGAAAAGAACTATGAAAATAAATCTCTTATCTATCTTGCTGATGAATACTGGTCTTACAACTGGCCTCTTCAAGGCAAGCATCTTTTAAAATTAATTAATATTGCTAAGAAAAGATTAAAATATGTGAAATCTGACATTCTAATTCTTGCCTCCGAAAAAGATGAAACAGTACCTTTGAAAGCAGCACATTATATCTATAAAAATGTTTCCTCAGGTACTAGAGAAATTAAAATATTTAAAGAATCGGGTCATGTTATGACAAATGACATTGAAAAAGAAAAAGTAGCAGATGAAATAATTAAATGGTTTAATCGATAGGTTATGCTTATTTCAAATTCTGTTTCATACTAAAACCAATTTTTAGTTTCTTAGCAAGGAGAATGTAAATGTTACCTTTTGAATATATCAATAGCAAAATTTCTCCTCAGATAATAAAAAAAGAAAAATTTAATATAATAAAATTCGACGCTCCATATAACCCAGAAGTAAAGGAGTCAGAAAAGATCATTTTACATGAATATCTTTCAAAAACTCCAAAGGCCAATCTGATCTTCCTCCATGGGATAGGAAATGGACACATATTATATTTAAAGTGGTTTGCAGAAAAATTTAAAGATTTTGGCATTAATACATATTTTTTAATCCTTCCATTTCACTTAAATCGAGCTCCTGACAATTGGAAAGGTGGAGAATTATTCTACTCTGCTTCTCCCAGAAAATGTGAAGTTCGTTTCCACCAGGCAGTAGTTGATGTAAGAAGAACCATTGACTATATCGAATCAATATCGAATTTTCCTGTGTATATTATGGGATTTTCTTTTGGAGGAATGATTTCTACTCTTTCAATGGCCGTTGATAAAAGAATAAAAAAAGGAGTTTTAGCATTTACTGGAGGAAATTGGAGATGGATCAACTGGTATTCACCCTACACAGAAAGTATAAGAATTGAATACAAAACTATAAAAAACGAAATGGGATGTTATTCGGAAGAATATTGTGCTAAAATGCGCGGAAATCCAGAAAAAGTTATTTCAAAGTTTAAAGAAATAACTGATATTTTTAAATATCCTGTTGGATGTTATCATTATGATCCCATGGCTTTTGCTAAATTTGTCAATCAGAAAGTTCTTATGTTCACTGGACTCTTTGACAAAGTCATAAACAAAAAAAGCTCAGATAGCCTTTATAAAATGCTTCCAAACGCAAAAAGGATCTTCATACCAGCTGGTCACAAATCTTCCTATCTTTTCAGAAAATATGTTGCCTGGAAAACCAAGAATTTTCTTTTTTCATAAATGTAAACAAAAATACACTTAATCATCCGGATATTTTGTGATTTTTTTAATTTCTATATTTATCCTTTTTAATGATTTATAGATTTTTTTATACACTTTATTATAAAGTTCCTCGTATATTTCCACTTCATCTTTTTGTGGTTCATAAGTTTTTGAATAAGTCACCATATTTTTCACAGCTTCAAATATTGAGTTATAGTAACCTATTCCCGTAAAGACACAAATAGCTGCTCCTAAACCTGCAGTTTCATGAGTTTGAGTTTTAAGAACAGGTAAATTAAACATATTTGCAGTAATTTGACATATTTTTTCGCTCTGTGAACCTCCTCCGGACACCATCAACTTTTTTACTTTTACTTTCCCTCTCTTTTCTATTCGTTCCAAACCATCTCGTAATGCATAATTTATACCTTCAACAATCGCTCTATATACATGTGCTCTTGTATGAACATCTCCAAAACCAATTATTGCACCTTTTGCGTTTGGCATATCAATGCCAGGTGTCCACATAGGATGCAAAACAAGACCTTGAGAACCCGGGGGAACACTGTTTAACAATGGTTCAAGTAGAACTTCCGGTGAAACACCAAGTTTCCTCGCTTTTTCCATTTCGGTAATACCAAACTCTTTCAAAAACCAACTTATCAACCAATATCCTCTAAAAATTTCTATTTCAGGGTTATAATATCCTGGTACAACAGCAGGATATGGCGGAATAAAAGGAATTACTTCAAAATATCTTTTTGAAGTCGTTTGAACAGTTGCGGTTGTACCAAAACTCAAACTTGCAGAATCAGTATTAAAGCATCCTACACCTATTGTTTCACAACCTTTGTCAGAACCTGAAGTAATTATTGGTATGCCTTTTGGAATTCCTGTCTCTTCGGCCACTTTTTCAGAAATAATACCAACTTTTTCACAAGAGCCCACTAATTTTGGTAATTTTTCTACTTCAACACCAAAAATTCTCCATCTCCAATGTCGCTTACTTTTTGTCCAATTTTGGTTCTTATAATCAAATGGTATATGGCCGATCTGTGAAGCCTTTGAATCAATAAATTGCCCCGTAAGTTTATATAAAAAATAACCAGAAAGTAACAAAAATTTGTGTGTTTTTTTCCAAATATCTTTCTCGTTTTCTTTGATCCAGTTTGGTCTACTCCGTCTATATGCTCTAATTGCCGTGTTTTTTTTATTAATCACAACAAAACCTATATTCTCAAAAAAATTTAAAGGATTTTTCTTAAGAGCCTTTCTTTGATCAACCCAAAGAATAGCAGGTCTAACCGGCTTGCCATTTTCATCTACTAAAACAACTGTATCACGTTGAGTTGTTACAGTAACACCAATAATTTTGCTAAATCTTTTTTTATTTCTATCTTCCAATTTCCTAATAGCTTTTATCATTGATTTCCAATAAAGCTCTGGATCTTGTTCGGCCCACCCAGGATATTTTGAAAAATACGGAGGATTAAATTTTACTCTTTCCATATCCACTAAATTTCCTTTTTCATCAAATAAAATTGCTCTTAGACTTTGTGTTCCACAATCTATGCTCAAAGCAAGTTCTTTCAAGTTTTCCACCCCTTTTTTATTTAAAACTACCACGTTTCATAATTTTCATAGTGAAATGCATAAAAACTTACAAAGAAAGTGTTCATAGATATTAAAAACATTACCTGTTTCAAGTTTATCATATTTTCTCAATAACAATAAAATGATTATTTTGTGAATTAATTAACGAAATCTTCATTGTTAATTAATTTAAACACAACACAAACGGTAAAAATAACTGTTATAATATTTGTGAAAATATTCACAGGAGGTGAAACTATGTGGGAAAATAAAGTTGATATTTTTAATGTATTTGAATTAAGATGTAAAACCACCTGTTATTTTGGTGTAGGAGCTATCAATAAAATTGCTGATATCCTAGACTCTTTAAAAGAACAAGGTATCAACAACGTAATTTTTGTCACAGATAAAGTTGCATACAAAATCACAGGTGCATGGGATGTTATTGAACCAGAACTGAAAAAAAGAAATTTTGAATATGTAATTTACGAAGATGTTTCTCCAAACCCCACAACTACACAAATTAATGAAGCTACAAAATTGGCAAAAGAAAAAGGAGCAAAAGCAGTTATCGGAATAGGTGGAGGAAGCCCAATAGATGCAGCAAAAAGTGTTGCGGTTCTTTTAGAATATACAGATAAAACTGCAGAAGAACTTTATGAAGGAAAATTCATTCCAACAAAAGCAAAACCAATAATTGCCATAAATACTACACATGGGACAGGGACAGAAGTTGATAGATTTGCAGTTGCTACTATTCTTGAAAAAGAGTACAAGCCTGCGCTAGCATATGATTGCATTTACCCATTATATGCTATTGATGACCCTCAACTTATGAAAACACTTCCAAAAAATCAAACAATATTTACCTCCATCGATGCTGTTAATCACGTAACAGAAGCTGCTACTACATTAGTTGCAAGTCCTTATTCCATTCTTTTAGCAAAAGAAGCAATTAGACTAATTTCAAGATATCTTCCACAAGCAGTTGCACACCCAGATGATCTAACTGCAAGATATTATCTGCTTTATGCATCTACAATCGCTGGAATATCCTTTGATAACGGGCTTTTGCATTTCACACACGCTCTTGAACATCCATTAAGTGCTGTAAAACCTGATCTTGCTCATGGTCTTGGACTAGCTATGTTATTACCGGCTGTTGTAAAACATATTTATTCTGCACAACCCGAAGTACTTGCAGACATTTATTCTCCAATTGTTCCTGGATTAAAAGGTGTACCAGGTGAAGCTGAAAAAATTGCTGCAGGAATAGAAAATTGGTTATTTAATCTTGGTGTTACCGAAAAATTAGAAGATATGGGATTTACAGAAAATGATATACCAAAACTTGTTAAACTTGCTCTTGAAACTCCATCCTTAGGACTTCTATTAAGTATGGCTCCTATTAAAGCTGATGAAAAAACTATCGAATCAATTTACAGAGATTCCTTAAAGCCATACATTTATAGATAAACTAACACAAAATGTTATAAAGGTTTAATGGTTCTTTTTAAAACATCTGCTTCTGTCGTTGTTTCTTGTTAGTGGATTGACCAAAAGAAGTAACGTGGCTCCTCGAGGAGCCACGTCTTTTATAGATAACAATTTAACTCATTCTATATTTATTATTAACAAAAACTTTTAAAATAACTATTGTTTCTATAAAATAGAAATATTCGTATATATTTATAAATATTGGCAAATACTGTTAAAATTCTTTAAAAATTCTCAAATTTTATTCTTTTCCAATATCAATTTTTGTGATATCATTGTTAGATACCTTTGTATAAATGTTGGAGGGATCTAATGTTCTTGTTTCTCTTACCAGCAATCTTTTTTGGTTGGTCCCTAGGAGCTAATGATGCTGCAAATATTTTTGGAACAGCGGTGTCAAATAGAATCATTAAATACAGGGTGGCAACGATAATATCAGCCATCTTTATTGTCATTGGAGCAGTCCTTGGTGGGGCAAAAGGTATAGAAACAATAAGTAGTGTTTCAAGTACGAACATTATTATGGCATCCATATCTGTTTTATCTGCTGCTTTAACTATGACAATTATGACATATTTAGGTGTGCCTGTGTCTTCCTCTCAAGCAATTGTTGGTTCCATCATAGCAACGGGACTCATAGAAGGTGGAGTAAATTGGGGAATAATTTTAAAACTTATTTCTGCTTGGGTTGGTACGCCTATTGGAGGTATGCTTTTCGGATTCCTGGCGTATAAGATATTTGCTATTCCCTTTAATAAAATCAAATCAATCTATGTAAAAGAAAGGATTATTTTAATTAGTACGATAATAATAGGAGCGTATGGAGCGTATTCTCTTGGTGCAAATAATGTTGCAAACATAACCGGGGTTTTTGCAAATGAAATAGGAGTTGAAATGGCTGCATTGATTGGTGGCCTAAGTATAGCGTTTGGAGTTTTAACTTATAGTTATAAAGTTATGATGACAGTAGGCACTCAAATAATAGAATTAGATTATTTTTCTGCAACAATTGCTGTATTAGGAGAATCTATAACGGTTTGGATATACGCTTTACTTGGAATACCGGTATCTACATCTCAGGCAATTGTTGGAGCAGTTATAGGGGCTGGCTATGCAAGAGGTTCAAAGTTAATAAATAAAAAAATTGTTTTAAAAATAATTGGTGCCTGGGTTAATACACCTGTCTCTTCTGGAATTATAACTTTTCTGCTATACTTATTATTGAAAGGAGTTTTCAAAGTTAACATCTAGGAGGTGTTCAAAGTGAGTTTATTCTTTGGTAAAAAAGAACAACTAGTTATAGAACTATTCCACCAACATCTAGATGCTGTAGAAGATACAATTAAAAAATTATTAGATTTAATTCAAAGTATGGAAAATAATAATAATGATAAAGTAAAAGAACTTGCAGAAGAGGTAAGAAAATCAGAAACAATAGCTGATAAAATAAGAAGGAAAGCTGAATTAGAAATGTATTCTGGAGCATTCTTACCAAACTTTAGAGGAGATTTGTTAGGTACAATTGAATCTCTTGATAAAATTGCCAATAAAGCTGAATCTGTCGCAGACGAAATAGATCTCCAAAATTTAAAAATTCCCGCAGAACTTTTTAAAGATTTTGAAAATCTAGTGCAGAAATCTCTTGAAACTTATCTGGCATTAAAAGACGCTGCAAGAGAAATGTTTGAAGATTTTGAAAGTGCCAGTTTAAAAATAACAGACACTGAAAAATTTGAACATGAAACAGATAAAATTGAAAGAAATACTATAAGAAAAATTTTTTCTATGGATCTTCCTCTTGCTGAAAAAATACAACTAAAAAAACTTGTTCATAGAATAGCTGATATTTCTGACACTGCGGAAGACGTTTCTGATAGAATTCAAATAATTTTGTATAAAAGAAAAGTATAATTATTGAAATTAATTTTAGCTCAACTTTTTCTTCGTGATTTTAAAAATTCATCATCGGGATAAAACTCCGACTTTTCGGTTTCAAGGCAAATTCGCAATTTAACATTACCAATTTTTGTCCCAAAAGATTTTATTTCAAATCCTTTTGACATAATTCCTTTTATGAACGGTTTTCCATTTCTAAGTTTCAACGACGCGAAAAATAAATAGTTTTCTAGATCTTTTCCTAAATCATCACTTACAAATATCATATTATTTAAAATACCAGCTGTTAAGGCATACATTTTCTTTTGCTGATTTGTAAGTTCTGTTTCACTATTTCTCAATAACAAACAGTCAGGATCGTTCCACCACCAAACACCATTAGTAAAATATCTCATTATGACATTTCTCAAGGCATAATACGCATTTGGAATCATAACATCTGGTGCGTTTTTGTTATAAAATGGTGCTGTATCTGGTCCTATTCTCATTCCATCAACATAACCTATTGATGGTAGAAGAGGAGCACCACATCCTAAAACAAATGACTTGTCTACCACTTTCCTTATTATTTTCAATCCTTCTCTATACGCTTGTATGGGAGATATATTTGAATATCTTTTTCCAGGAATTGCCCCTGCAAATAGAAAATCTATTTTAAAATAATCAAAACCTGCATCTTTTAATTTTATAAAAAGTTCTTCAAGATATTTTTTCACTTCAGGATGAGTCAAATCAAGTGCATAAATTCTTTTATTCCAATTTTCATAGGCAACGAGAGGCTCTCCGTCTTCATTTCTCACTAACCAATCTTTATGTACTTTAAATATTTTTGAGGTTTCCGAAACACTAAACGGTGCAAGCCAAATTCCTGGTTTATAACCAAATTTTTTTATCGTTTCTGCCATTTCTTTAAAACAAGGGAAATTTTCTTTAGGTTCCCAATCTCCTATATCTTTTTGCCAAGAATCGTCTATTTGAAATACTTCAAAGGGATATTTTATAGAAAAGTTTAAATTTCTTAATACATCTTCCCAAGTTAGATTTTGGAAATAATAGTACCAACTAGACCAACCTATGGGATTCCAATTTAAAAAGTTCGGTTTCATTTCCTGCTTTACATACTCTGCATACACGTGTAATAAAACATCAATATTTCCAAACAAAATAACCATCGGTTCTATTTCTACATAATCATCAAATTCGGTATTAAAATAGTCTATATAGCCTTTTATTTTTCCTCGTTTAATAACAAAATATGGGTGCCCTATTTTGGAAGAAAGAAAACCAACTAACATATTTTCATTTCCTACAAAGTAATCACTAACTATTGCCTCTAACAATAATTGTGGATTCGGATTCAAAGAAAAAGCATTCTTTTTTAAAAGTTCTTTTGGGATGTTTAAAACATCATTCGCATCAATTATTTTTGTTGGACCCCAGCTTTGCCAATTGTTTATAAGCAATTTACCTTCCAGATCTATTTCAAACAATTTCACTTTTCCTGGTTTTCCCTTTACTTTTCCTCTCACTATTATTCCGTGAGATATTCTTTCCTTTTTTAATTGCAAAAAATAATTTTCATTCTTTATTTCTCCTTCAAATATTTCCATCTTTCTTTTTCCTCCTTTCAAACTTACATTATCATTTTATACTAAATTTTACTTTTGAAGCATTTAAAACTATGATATAATATACATATGTATATATATATATACACATCGGAGGGGAAATTATGAATTTGGATAAAAAACTCAAAATCCTCATTTCCTCAGCAAAATACGACGTTGCTTGTTCCTCAATATACCTAAAAAACAGAAACTTCCTAAACTTAGGCTATAGTAGTAAATGTGTTCCTCTTTTAAAGGTTCTTTTTTCAAATGCTTGTATATACGATTGCGCATACTGTATTAATAGAAAGTCAAATAACATTCCACGCGCAACTTTTTCTGTTAATGAACTTGTAAATATTACAATAAGCTTTTACAAAAAAAATTATACTAAAGGTCTTTTTTTAAGTTCTGCTATCATTAAAAATCCTGATTACACTATGGAACAAATGATAAAAGTTGTAAAAAAACTTAGAACAAAAGAAAAATTTAATGGATATATACATTTAAAGATTATACCAGGGGTTGACGAAAAACTAATTGAAGAGGCAGGATTATACGCTGATAGACTCAGCATAAATGTTGAATTTCCAACAAAAAAATCTCTTAAATTTCTCGCTCCAGATAAAGAACCTGAATCTATACAAAAACCTCTTATTGTGTCTTCAAAAAAATATATTGAAACAATTTCTGAAGTAAAAAAATACAAACATGCGAAACTTTTTTCTCCAGCAGGCCAAACTACACAATTAATAGTCGGTGCAACTCCTGAATCAGATAAGAAAATACTTTCTTTTGCTGATAAGTTATATAAAGATTATAAATTGAAAAGAGTCTATTATTCAGCATACATTGCTGTAAATTATGATAAAAAACTTCCCACAACAAGTGAATCACAAATACGTGAAAATAGGCTCTATCAAGCGGATTTCCTTATAAGACTGTATAATTTCCGAATAGAAGAACTTTTCGAAAAGTCTGAAAGGCTTGATCTAAAAATAGATCCAAAAACAAAATGGGCAATTAACCATCCGGAATTCTTTCCTATAGAAATAAACAGTGCTTCATATGACGAACTTATCAGAGTGCCAGGGATAGGGATTAAAACTGCAAAACTAATAATAAAAGCAAGAAAATTGTCTTCTCTCAATTTTGATAATCTTATTAAAATTGGAGTTCTTTTGAAAAAAGCAAAATATTTTATCACTTGCAACGGAAAAAAATATAACAACCTCGAAAGATCCACGCCTTTGTTTTCCATTAACTTTTCCAAAGAAGAAGATAAAACGGAATGTTTTAGCTTATAAAAATTATTTTTTAATGCTAATATAAATTCCCCGAAAGATTATGCAATAAAGATTCACTCATAAATTCAGTAAATTCCTTTCTTATTTGTAAAGATAATTTATAATAAAATCCTCAAATAATCAATGCTTTCAAAACCTTATCATTTGTTAAGTACATTAAGTACATTCTCTGATAAAAAAGAAGTATTAAAAGTAGACCATATCTTTTTCTAAAATTAACTAAAATGATTATTTAAAATTAATGTGAAATTAAAAACTCACAAACTGAAACATTCTAACAAAAGAATAGAATTTTGCTTTCTGAGTTAAAATAAAAACATTAAACCTGGTTATGCTTGTTTAGATTTTTAAATTTATTATTTTCTCATTTCACTTTTAAATTCTTTGTGTGATAAAATTTTATTTGTATTTTATTACAAAGGAGGTGCTTTTATGAAAAAACTTATTGTTGTTTTATTAGTCATTTTGTTTGCTACTCTTCTATTGAGTACAGAGTTTTATATTGTAAAAGAGGGAGATACCTTATCGAAAATCGCTAAAGAAAACGGTTTAACTGTCGAGGAATTGGTGCAGTACAATAATCTTGAAAATCCAGATTTAATTTTCGTTGGTCAGAAACTTCGTCTAACACCTAAATACACCCAAAAAGATTTAAATGAACAACTAGTAATGTCTATTCTTTGGTACCAAAATTCTGGAGAAATGAGAGCACTTGCTTATCAAGCGTTTAATGTTGCAAAATTGATTTATGACATGGATCTAAAAGAAGAAGCAACGCAAACAAGGGCGGTAATTGTAGATGTCGATGAAACAGTCCTTAATAACAGTCCATATGACGCCGGACATATTGGTACAGAACATGCGTATCCAGTTGGCTGGACAGAGTGGTGTGAAGCAAGGCTTGCAACGGCAATTCCTGGTGCTGTTGAATTTTTAAATTATGTTGCCAAAACTGGCGGAGAAGTTTTCTATATTACCAATAGGAAAGAAAACGTTAAACAAGCAACTATAGATAATTTAAAAATGCTTGGCTTTCCATTCGCTGATGAAGAACATGTGTTGACTAGAACAACAACTTCAGATAAGGAACCCAGAAGACAGATGGTTGCAAAAAAATATAGAATTGTACTTTTAATGGGAGACAATTTAAACGACTTCTCTTCGCTATTTGCGAAAAAAAGTGTAGAAGAGAGAGCCGCTCTTGTTGATAAAATGAAAGAAATGTGGGGTACAAAATTTATAGTTCTTCCAAATCCAATTTATGGAGACTGGGAGGGAGCAATTTATAATTATAATTGGGGATTAAGTCCTGAGGAAAAAGACAAAGCAAGGAAAGAACATTTATTTATGTGGAAATATGAACAATAGCCACTTAAAAACCTGGCTCTTTATGGGCCAGGTTTTTTTCTTCCGAATATTCATAAATATCGTATTTCTCAAAAAACTAAATGTCAGTTGACATCTCAATCATAATATAATATAATTATTTTTGCAGTCGGGGTGTAGCGCAGTTGGCTAGCGCGCTTGCATGGGGCGCAAGAGGTCGCTGGTTCAAGTCCAGTCACCCCGACCATTTTTTTATCCCTTCAAACCGCTGCTAACCAAACTTTTAACAAACAAATTTTGAATTAAGAAAAAAACTAATAAAGTTGGAGCAAGAACAATCATAGTACCTGCCATTATTGTTCCCCAATTGTTTGCCGCTTCTGCATCAATTAGCATTTTTACGCCAATCTGGGCTGTTTTCATTTTGTCCTCCATAGTTATAACTAAAGGCCACAAATACATATTCCAAGCATAAACAAAGTTAATTAATGCTGCACCTCCTATCATTGCTTTTGATAGTGGTAATAACACTTTTATAAGATATTGCATAGGAGTTGCTCCATCTATTCTTGCTGCATCACTTAGTTCTTGAGGAATTGTCTTAAAATGTTGCCTCATTAAAAACGTATTTGTTGCACTTGCAGTAAATGGAATTATTAAAGCCAAATATGTATTTACCCACCCTAAACTTTTCATGAGTAAAAACAAAGGTACAATCATTACCGTTTCAGCAGGTAAAAACAAAGTTATAAATAAAGTAGAAAATGCTATTTTTTTACCTTTAAAATTAAAATTAGAAAAAGCATAACCTGCTAGAATACCCGTAACTAACTTTCCCAAAGTTATAAAAACAGCTACTATAACCGAATTAATAATCATTCTACCAAGTGGAACTAGTCTCAAAGCCTCCTTATAATTTTGCCAGTATAAACTGCTTGGTACAATTTTAGGAGGAAAACTAAATACTTCTGCAGGTTTCATAAAACTCATTAAAAAAGCAAGTAAAATAGGAGAAAACATCATGAACGTAATAACAACCAAAAGAACCTCAGAAATTATAAAGTACACTTTATTTTTTCTTCTCATATTATCACCTCACTGATAATGTACGCCTTTTTCTACAAACCTGAAATACATATATGTTATAACCGACATCACTCCAAACATAACCACAGACTGTGCCGCCGCAAGTCCATTATCCTGAAAAGCAAAGCCATCAAGATACAGTCGATAAATCATGGTCGTTGTACTTCCAAGAGGTCCACCTCGAGTCATAATATCAATAATACCAAATGATGAAAACATGGTAGTTGTAAAATTCATGATGAACAAATAAAAAGTTATAGGAGTAACAAGCGGGAATTTTATTCGCCACATTCTTGTCCAAGTACTTGCTCCATCTAACATTGAAGATTCTAAAATTGAATCAGGAATATTCTGAAGAGCTGCAATATAAAAGATTAAATCAAAAGGCAACATCTTCCAAACAGTAGCGGCAATAAGTGCTATCATTGCATATGGCACTGTAGTTAACCAATCTACATTTATATTAAAGGTTATTTGAAATAGATAATTCAAAAGGCCTGCGGTTGGAGTAAAAAGCATAGCCCACAATGTTGCAGAAATCGCTGGGGATACAGCATATGGAGAAAACATTAACGTTCTAAATACTCTTGTACCCGGCAAATTTTGCACTAACAGTTGGGAAATTAAAAAGGCTAAAAATATTGTTATTCCAACACTTGTAAATGAATAAATAAAAGTTGTTTTTAAAACTTTGTAATACTCGCTATCTGTAAACAAGTCAATGTAATTATCCAATCCTACAAAAATAGACCTATCACCAAATGGGGATTCCTGAAAGAAACTTAACTTGAATGAACTAAACGCAGGGAAATAAATAAAAAATATGATAATTACAAAAGTTGGTATTAAAAGAATGTAAGGTGTTAATCTTTTCAAATAAAACACCTCCTAATTTTTTAAACGCGCCCCAAAATGGGGCGCTAATTTATTTTGTTTAATGTAAACAACCGGTATATTTATTATTCATAAAGTCTGTTATACTTCTTAAGCGCTCTTGTCACTTCTTTAGCTGCCCAGTCGAGTGCTTGATCGACAGTTAATTCTCCGTTTATAACTTTTTCATATGCTGTTTCTATTATTTCTCTTGTTTCTGGGAATACTCCTATAATTGCTCCATTTGTATTTGGAGTTTGTTTTGAAAGTAATAATTGGAAGATGGCTGTTAAGTAATTAGGATGATCAGCATAAAAACCCTCCATAAGGAGTTGTTCAACTGCATCTTTTCTTACTGGGAAATACCCCGTTTCAAGATGCCATTTAATCTGTTGTGCAGGTTCAGTCATCCACTTTACAAATTCCCATGCTGCATCAATTTCTTCTTGAGGATGATTTTTTAATATCCACAATGAACCTCCTCCAATTACTACTCCACCTTGTACAGACAAATCTGGTTTTGGTAAAAACGCAGTACCAACTTCCCAACCATTTTCTCTTGCTGTTTCAGTAATAAATTTTACATCAGATGTTGAATAGAATAACATAGCAGCTTTTCCAGAAAGGAATATCTGTCTTGCTCCACTCCAATCTTCCCTTTTTGTATTAATTAACAATCCTTCTTTGGTCATTTTTGCAAGTAATTCGAATATATTTTTCCCAGCTTGGCTGTTAAAAACTGCTTCAGTTGGTCTTTTACCGCCTCTACCGTTATCATTATTTACTAATGGAGCATTCTGAACAGCCATAAGTTGCTCAAAGAACCATGAATGTGTTGGCCATGTAAGACCATATCTAATAATGTTTCCTTTTTCATCTTTCTTTACTAACTTTCTACTATACTCAATTAATTCTTCAAAAGTTCTTGGTGGTTTATTTGGATCAAGACCTGCTTCCTTGAAAAAGGTTTTGTTGTAGAACAAAATTGCATTAGATGAATTAAATGGCATTGAATAAAGTTTTCCTCCAACTGTGTAATAATTGAGTACTTGAGGTAAAAATGCTCCTAAATCAATGGAAGGATCCTTTGCAATTAAATCTCCTATTGGTACCGCAATGTTTCCATCTATCATAGCTCTTGTACCAATATCATAAATTTGCACCACATGAGGTGGCTTCCCTGCTTTTACCGCAGCAATAGTTTTGTTAAACGTGTCTCTGTAAGATCCTGTATACTGAACATTTATTTGTATATCAGGATGTGTTGCCATGAACTCCTTAGCCATGTTTTCTAAAAGTTCTATCCTCCATCCACTCATAGCATGCCAAAATTCAATAGTAACTTTTGAAAAACTTAAGATACTAATTAAAACAAGCATAACAATTAATACTTTTTTCATGTATACCCCTCCCTTCCAATTGTGTGTTACTAATTATACACAAAATTTTTATTTTTTTTTCATCCAGAAAACAAAAGCAATTCAAAGATATATATAGATAATGTATAATAATTTTATGTAAAATATTCTGACAAAAAATTTTTTATTTATTCAAATTATTTACAATAAATGTCTTTAAATGTTATTATTAAAAAAGATAAGGAGGAACTATCGTGAAAAAAGTTTTCTTTACAATTTTTCTTCTGCTCTTTATCATCTCTGCTTTTAAGGTTTCTAGACCATTTATTGAAAAAAAACATGATAACAATTTAATATACAACAACCTAATGAAAATCAAGATGACATCTGAGGATTTTACATTCGTTGTTCTTGGTGATAACAAAAACTCTGTTTCGACTTTTGAAAAAATTATTTCAAAGATTAATAACGATCCAACAGTAAAATTTGTAATTAATACTGGTGACATGGTTTTTGATGGAAATCCTATTAAATACGACTTTTTTTTAAAACAAATAAAAAAATTTAAAGTTCCTTTGTTAGTCGTTCCAGGAAATCACGATATTTCAGATAATGGTTATGAAAATTATATAAATTTTTTTGGACCACTTTATTATTCTTTCTCAATAAAAAACTCATATTTCATAATACTCAACAACGCCAATCAAACAGAAGTAGATCCTTACCAAATGTTATGGCTTGAAAAAAATCTCAATTTTTCTCAACAATATAAATACAGATTTGTGTTCATGCATGTTCCTTTGTTTGATCCCAGATTCGAACAACAACCAGGACATTCTATGAAAAATCTTAAAAATGCAAACAAATTGTTGGATCTGTTTAAAAAATACAAAGTTACTATGCTCTTTTTTGGCCATATTCATGGATTTTTTGAAGGTAATTGGGATGGAGTTCCTTATTTGATAACTGGAGGAGCTGGTGCCGAACTAGTTGGAACTGATCCTAATCATTATTTTTATCATTACATAAAAGTTCATGTCTCAAGTAAAGGGGTAAGCTACAAAATTATTAAAATGAACTCTCCAGATTTTAATTTTATAGATAGAGTTGGGGCTTTTATTTGGTTGTATATATACTCTTTTATTGTTATCAATTACTGGGTTCTTGTTCTTATTATTACTAGTTTCAGCCTCGGTTTTTTTATTCTAACATCTGATAGTTTCCTATTATTTGTTAAAAACTCATTCAAAAATTTTTCTAAATTAACTTTTGTTAACTTAATTATCTCATTTTTTAAAAAATTTAAAAAAACCAAATAAGCTCATCTTCTATGTGTTATAATCAAATTGGGTAAATGTAAAAAAGGGGGGCAAAGAATGAAAGCTCTTATATTATGCGCTGGTAAAGGCACCAGATTAAGACCTTTGACTTTTACAATAGCAAAACATCTTATTCCTATTGCAAACAAACCCGTTATTTACTATAGCCTTGAAAAAATTAAAAATGCTGGTATCGAAGAAATAGGTATTGTTGTAAACCCAGAAAACATTAAAGATTTTCAGAAATTTATTGGTAACGGTAACCATTTTGGTCTAAAAGTGGAGTATATAATTCAAGAAGAACCCAAAGGGCTCGCTCACGCTGTTTGGATCTCAAAAGATTTTGTTGGAGACGAAGATTTTTTAATGTATCTTGGTGACAACCTAATTTTAGATAACATTAACCCATTTGTTGAGGAATTCGAAAAAGATACTAACTTACAAGCTTCTATACTTCTTTCTCCCGTAAAAGATCCTTCCAGATTTGGTATTGCTGTTGTTAAGAATGGAGAAATAGTTCAAGTTATTGAAAAACCTAAAGAACCACCTTCCAATCTTGCAATTATTGGACTATATTTATTCAGAAAAACCATATTTGAAGGAATTAAAAATATAAAACCTTCTTGGCGTGGAGAATTGGAAATAACAGACGCAATAGGTTATTTAATTACAAATGATTTTAAAGTCAAAGGTCATATAATATATGGTTGGTGGAAAGATACTGGAAAACCTGAAGATTTAATTGAAGCTAACAGAAAAATTTTAGATGATAGTTACATAAAACACGAGATTAAAGGAGTATCAGACTCGTCGTCTGATATTCAAGGAAGAGTTTCAATAGGGGAAAATACTGAAATTATAAATAGCACTATAAGAGGTCCCGTAATTATTGGGAAAAATTGTGTGGTTAAAAATTCTTATATTGGACCATATTCATCAATAGGGAATAACGTAATCGTTGAAAACTGCGAAATTCAAAATAGTATAATCATGGATAACGTAAAACTTTTAAACTTGCCATATCCAATCGACTCTTCTCTCATAGGAAAACATGTTCAAATTGTTGAAAGCGAAAAAAAGCCAAAAGCTATGAGATTAGTTATTGGAGACATGGGAAAAGTTGAAATTGTGAGGTGAAAAAATTGATTAAACTCATTGTTAGTGACCTAGATGGAACTCTCTTGAATGATGAAAAACATATACCACCAAGGAATATAAATGCTCTAAAAAAAGCAATAAACAAAGGTATCCATGTAAGCATCGCAACAGGTAGAAATTATTTTTCTGCAAAAAAGTATATAGAAGAACTTGGACTTGATGTTCCAATAGTATTACAAAATGGTGCTTTTATATATATGCCTTTTGAAAACAAAATTTTGTATGAATCTCCTCTTCCATCATCAATAGCAAAAGAAATTATTCTTCTCGCTCGAAAAAATAAAATTGATTACATTCTATTTTCTGATTTTCTTGATAAAAAAGATATGTACATGGATAAAAGGCATGAAGGAGGATACAAAAAATATATCGAACAGAATAGTTGGAGACTAACTTATGTAGATGATGTTCTAAAGCACATTATTAAAGATGTTGTTGCGGAAGTCGTCTTAATTGGAAAAGAAGAGAAAATTTTAAAAATAAAAGAAATTATCGAAAAAAAATTTCCTGGAAAATTCAGTTTAGTAAAAAACAGTGTAAATGAGGGGTTGGCTTTTTTTGAATTTTTCGGCAGAGGTGCCTCTAAAGAAGAAGCTTTATCTTTTTTATTAAACTACTTCAATGTAAAACCTGAAGAAACTATGTTTCTTGGAGATAATTACAATGATGTTGGAGTAATGAAAATTGTTGGATTTCCTGTTGCTATGGCAAATGCTCCTGAAGATGTTAAATCATTAGCAAGATTTATTAGTGTTTCAAATAATGATGGGGGAGTGGGTTTTGCGGTTGAAAAATTTGTTCTTTAGTATACTGTTAATTACTTCTATAATCTCTTTTGCATATACTAAGCTTGAACTTCAAATTGCTGTGGGAGAAAGAAATCAAGAAAAAGTTCTAAAAATAATTAATTCTCTTGACTATCAATCACTTCCTCTCGATTTCAAATGTGAAGTAGTTCTTGCATATACTGATCTTTATGTTTGGGGTACCGGAAATGTCAAGATATATCAAGATATAGCTAAAAAATATGTTGAAAACCTCTTAAAATCTTTCCCCACTTATTGGAAATGTCAATATGCCGCTGCGATGGTTTATGGGCATTACGTCCAAAAGAATTTTTTGCTTGCTTTGATTTATTACAAGAAAATTTTTGAATTTGCGGAAAATGCCGTAAAATACGGTCCTGATCAATATCTAGCTCATCTTTTAGTTGGAATATTAAACCTTGAAACACCTTTTGGAAATCTTTCAAAAGCTCAATATCATCTTTTTAAAGCTCTTGAGTTAAACCCAAATCATGTGTATACTTATGTAGAATTAGGAAAATTTTACGAGAGAACAAACAACTGTCAAAAAGCGATTGAAATGTATTCAAAAGCTTTAAAAGTGAAAGGAGAAGTTATCTGGAAATATATAAATGAGGAAGGAAGACAAGTAGCAAACGAAAGACTTTTGGAGGTGAAAAAAAAGTGTACAAAAAAATAAAAGGCACAGAGGATATTTTTGGGGAAGATATGAAATATTGGTACTTTATAGAAAACAAAGCAAGAGAAACTGCAAGATTATATGGTTATTCGGAAATTAGAACCCCTATATTTGAACAAACAGAACTATTTGTAAGAAGTGTTGGGGAAGAAACCGACATTGTCCAAAAAGAAATGTACACATTCGAAGATAAAGGTGGTAGAAGTATTACTCTCAGACCTGAAGGAACAGCCCCTACCATTAGAGCGTTTGTTGAAAATTCAATGGTTACTACAGGTCTTCCAAAACGTCTTTTTTATATAGGACCTATGTTTAGATATGAAAGACCTCAACTTGGACGACAAAGACAATTCCATCAATTTGGGGTTGAATTGATCGGGTCATCTTCTCCACTTGCAGATGTTGAAGCTATAATTCTTGCAGATAAATTCATCAAAAATCTCGGGCTTGTTAATTATAAGATTAAGATTAATTCTTTAGGTTGTGAAAAAGATAGACAAGAATATAGAAAAGCTCTAAAAGAATATTATAGGAATATTCTTGATAAAGTATGTAATGATTGTAAAAAAAGATATAATACAAACGTTTTGAGACTTTTAGATTGTAAAGTAGATACAAAATATGCAGAAAATGCTCCTAATATAACAGACTATCTCTGTGAAGATTGTAAAAATCATTATGAAAAAACTAAAGAATTCTTAGAACTTATGGAAATTAATTTCGAAGAAGATCCAAGACTTGTTAGAGGACTTGATTATTATAATGGAATAATCTTTGAAATACACCATGGAAAACTTGGTGCTCAAAGTGCTGTTGGCGGAGGAGGAAGATACGATAAGTTAATAAAAGAATTAGGAGGAACTAACACCCCTTCTTTAGGGTTTGCAATGGGTATAGAAAGATTGATAATAGCATTAAAACAAGAAAACATTCCCATAGAAAATATCAAGAATAATGAAATATTTGTGGCTCATCTTGGAGAAAAGGCAAAAATTGAAGCTTTGAAAATATCCGAAGAATTGCGTGAAATCGGGATTTCTGTTGTCTTTAATACTATGGAACGCGGTTTAAGTGCCCAATTAAAACACGCTTCACGTTTAAATTGCAAACTTTGTATTATAGTTGGTGAAAATGAACTTGAAAGAGACGTAGTAATATTACGTAATCTTGAAACCGGTGAACAAGTGGAAATTGAAAGAGATTTTATAGTTGGTACTGCAAAAGAATGGCTTGAAGAAAGATAGGAGGGGGATAAATTAATTATATTGAAGCTCTTATTGCCATTTTAATTTTAGGTATCGCAATTACTGTTATTTTTCCAACTATAAATGCTCAAAAAATTGTGTATGAAAAAATTAAACAGGAAGAAATTGTACAACTTTATGCAGAAAATGTGTTCTGGGATAGTTTGTATAATTTTAATTATAACTTCGAGGAACTAAAAGTGCTTTCTGTAAAATTGTCAGAGGAAAATTTTACAATTGTTGAAAACAACGGTGAAAAAAATACAGGTTTACGGAAAGTTATGTTCTATTCACTCGAATTTAAAAATAAAACTTATAATATAAGAATAATATATGATTTTAGAAAATGATCTTTTTCTACTTTGGAGGGGTACAAATGATAAAAGCAAAAAATCTTACCAAAAAGTTCAAAGACTTTATAGCCGTTGATCACATAAACATAGAAGTTCCCAAAGGACAAATATTTGGTTTTTTAGGACCAAATGGAGCTGGAAAAACCACAACAATTCGTATGTTAACTGGTACTCTTAAACCTACGGAAGGTGAAATCGAAATTCTAGGTCTTGATATGAAAAAAAACGAAATTGAAATAAAAAGAAGAATAGGAGTTGTTCCTGATGAACCAAAGATTTATAATCATCTTAAAGGTTTTGAATACTTGGAATTTGTAATGGATATATATAACACCAATAATTCAGAAACACTTAATAGAATTAACGAGCTTTGCAAAGCTTTCGAAGTAAATTATCTTGAAAAACTAATTTCTGATATGTCGCATGGTATGAAGCAAAAACTAATTCTAATTAGTGTGTTAATGAGAAAACCTGAAGTAATTTTCCTTGATGAACCTACAGTTGGCCTTGACGCTAAAAGTGCAAAAATATTGAAAGAACTTTTAAAAAAATATTCAGAGCAAGGAACAACAATATTTTTAACCACTCACATCCTCGAAATAGCAGAAAAAATGTGTGATGTTATAGCAATAATAAATAAAGGAAAGATAATTGCTCAGGGAACAATTGATGGTTTAAAAAAACAAAGCGGTAGTAAAAACAAAACCCTTGAAGATTTATTTTTGGAATTAACTGCTCAAGAAGAAGATATAAAACGTATTGTTGAATCATTGTAGAGGTGATCGTATAATGAGAGAATTTTTTATTTTACTTAAATATGGTATTACTAGCTTTCAACCTCAAAGAAGTTCAACCAAAAAAAATAAATACAATTCTTTCAAAAATACCCTGATCTTATCTTTATTTGGTTCCTTGCCTCTCGGTATCATAGTTTTTTTCTTTTCCAAAAGTTTTTTTACTAAGTTAAATTCAGTTGATCCACAAATTACTAAACTCTTATTTCTCTTTTGGATGACTATTCTTTCTTTGTTTTTTATAATTGGATACATTGGTATGGCAATGTATGCCTTTTCCAGAAACGAAGAGATAGAACTTCTTTTAACAATGCCAATTAAAAGAAAAATTCTTACAATCTATCAAATATTTGTTTCAACAATTTCACAAATATTTGTTCTTTCATTTTACTTTTTTATCTACCTTGCTTATTCTGTAGTTACAAAAGAAAATTTATTCTTGGCAATTATTAAGATCTTCACACATTTTCTCTTTTTACTAGCCTTTTCTTCAGTTATTGCAATTTTACTAGGTAAAAAAGCAAACAAAGGAATTGTAAGAAAAATAAACTTATTAATTTCTCTTTCAGCAATATTCTTTTATTTTTTTATTATAAGCTTTCAAAACATAAATGTAATGGAGTTTCAAGCACTAGCTAATTTACTAAGTTTTTCAAATAAAGCTTACAATTTTCTAGTATGGAGTTTTATCTCATCTGAAACATTACTTTTTGCTTTTATAACTGCTTTCTTCCTTATAATTATTTTCTCAATTTTAGCAAATAATATGGCTTTTGAATCTATTGAAAGAAAAACTAAAAAGAACTATAAAATCAAAGGTTCAGGTTCAGTATTTAAAGCAATTTTTTATAAAGACTTTAAAGCTGTTAAAAGATACGAACAATTTTTATACTTTATATTATATCCAATAGGCTTTGGAATTTTCTTCTCTCTTGTTAACAAAGATCCTTTTGTAACTATTTTTACTATAATTCCTATAACTACTTTTTATGTCGCGTTTGAAACTGCTATACTAACCACTGCGGAAGTTTCAAATATTAAAATTACTCTCACATATCCTATAAAACTTACTAATTTAATGGTTCCTAAAATAAGCATTCCAACTATTTTAAATTTTTTAATCGTAGTAGGAGTGTTTCTCATTTCATCTATTAAAATGAGTCCTTCTCCACTCATTTTAATTATTCTCCCTATTTCTTTCCTTCTATTTACAATGAGTTCCATAATCGGAATGTACTTTGTCGTAAAGAATCCTCCAAGTACCGAGAACATGAGTAAAATTTTCGGGATATGGCAGACTCTAACAATTGAAGGTATTACTATGGGAACTGGTTTTGGAGCAATATTTCCATTAATATTTTTAAGTAATCCTCAGGCATCTTATTCAACCAAACTTTTTTCTTTACTTGCTATGATTGGTTCTATTACTGTTGCTGTAATTATATCAATTACCACATTTAAAAAGCTTAAACGATTATTACTATCTTAATATTACTTTTGCTTTCTTAAATTCCGATTTTTTTAACTTCTTTTCATTAATATCCATACAATAATTCCTTGCGATTTTTTGAATTTTTTTCAGAACTTTTTCCACAAAGAGTTTGTTTGAATACAATGAAAAGATTCTAAGATTATTAATAACAATTTTTTCCTTTTGGTTCTTCAACCCCAAAAGAGCTTTGATTAAATATAAATATGAATTGTCTGGGTAATTTTCAAAAAGTCTTTCAATATTTGAGCTTAAAAACTCCAGTTCTTTTCTGCTTGCTTCTTCATTTATTTCATCTATAAAACTCAATAATTTTCTCTCATCTTTTTTTTGAATTATTTCTATAATTTTTCTGGTATAAATTGATTCATTAAAATAATTTAAAATATATCGCTTTACTTCTTCGTTACTACTTGCATTTCTAGCTAATTGAACTAAATTAAATAATGTTTTTCTCCTTTGTTTTTCCACTCTCTCATACATATAGTCAATTAATATCTTTATAGCTTCTTCTACTCTTACCCTTTTATCAATATTCTCAATTTTTTTGACTCCAAATAAAAATTTATTTAAATTAAAAGCCACATCTTCCTGCGTTTTTTTCGAAATTTTTAATTCATATATCTTTTCATTAGCTTTATATTCCACAGTATAATTGTCAATAATCCCTAAAACGTTTAGTCTATAAAGTATCTTTTCAAAATAATTCTCCTTAGATTTCACCTCAATGAATTTGTAACTCCCTTCATTTATTGTTGAAATGTATTTCTTAATTTTTTCGTAAAAATTTAGAGTTTTTGCTATTTCATAACTTTTACCTTTAAACGAATTAAAATGAAAATGTAATTGAGAAAAAATATCATCATTTATAAATTTATAATTCTCAAATATTTTTAAAGCAATTTTATTAGAAATTTTTGTATTAAGAATAACATCAGTCAGCGCGGGATTCTTTTCTGTAAAAATCAAAAAAGAATATGATTTTTTCCTATCCCTTCCCGCCCTTCCTGCTTCTTGGTAAAAAGACTCAATAGATGAAGGAAGGTTATAATGAATGGTATATCTAATATTTGATTTATCAATTCCCATTCCAAAAGCTTTTGTTGCAACTAATAATTGTATTTCCTCATTTAGAAACTTGGATTGTATTTCTTGTTTGTACCTATTATAATCTTTCGTTTTTAACTTTTTTGGTTTTTTACCAGAATAAATCCCTGGTTTTAAACCACAATTCTTTAATGTTTTATAAATAGAATAAACCCCATTTTCCCCGGAAATAGTGTTTGAAAAAATTATTCCAGCCACTTCAAAAGTGTTTTCTACATTTAACAACTTTGGTAACCTCTTATATAGAATATCTATTAAAACTTGCTCTTTTTCAAATGTTTTGATAACCTCCATATGTAATTCTTTTCTGTCAAATGTTTTAGGAGTTAGAATTGAAACGTTATCTTTAAGATTTAAAATCTCTTGGATATCTTTTAAAACAACATACGATGCTGTTCCTGTTAGGGCTATTATTTTAGGGTTTTTGTCATTTACAATTTGTTTTAAATTTTTAGAAACGTTTAAATAAGATGGTCGAAAATCATGTCCCCACTCCGAGATACAATGAGCTTCATCAATTACCAAAAAAGGTAACTTCAAGTTTATCTCATTTAATAATTTTCTAAAACTTTTTATTTGTAGTCTTTCAGGAGAAATAAATAAAAATTTATATCTACCAAATTTTAAATCTTTCAAAATTAATTCCTTGTTTTCTTTTTTCTGATCACTGTTTATATATGCACAGGAATTTATACCTAATTCTTTTAACTTTTTAACTTGATCTTCCATCAAAGACTTTATTGGATCAACTATAACAATGGTTCCTGGTTGCAACAAAGCACTTAATTGGTATGTAAGTGATTTTCCACTTCCCGTAGGAAAAAGACCAATTACTGATTTTGTTCCTAAGATATTTGATATTAATTCCAGTTGTCCCTCTCTAAAATCTTTCTTTCTAAACACATTTTCAAGGATAAATTTTAAAGAATTCTCTTTTTCCTTATTTATAGTATATTTTTGAATTTCAAAATCATAAAATTCTTTAGAGTTATCAGATAAAGCATAATACAATGGAAAAACTTTAATGTACTTATTATTCTTTATGTTATATTGTCTCCTCTTAACATTCATTCCAAAATCAATAATGAGGTCAAATTTTTCATCGCTTTCAATTTCCGGCAAATTCTTGTACTGAACTTCAATTAACTCACTATTTTCCAACAAATCTACGTCTTCTTCTCTAAAAACTGTTAAATTAATTTTTGGAAATGTGGAATCAAACAATCTTGATAAATTTTTCATGTACAATGAAAAATCTTCCATAGCAATCTTTGAAAAGGAAGCATCATTTTCAATAACTGCTATTCTCCACTCTTTTTTCTCATTTAAACCACCATATACTATTTCTTTAACAAGAATTTTATGGAGCCATGAAGAAAGGATAGAAATTGCGAAAATGTTATCTTTTGAAACCTGAAGATTTTTTAGTTCTGTTATATATCTGTCTATAGACGTTTTATTAACTTTTTCGCTTAATTTCCTCTCAAAGAAAAGTGAGGAATAAGTAGGAACACCTCTTTGAAGAATATTATTATATATCTTTGCAGTCAAAATAAGGGGGGTGTTGTCTTCTTCTGGTGTGAAAATAAAAGAGTCATCTATAAAAAAGTTTGAAAATCCAATAAAAAAATTCATATCTAATTTACTTAGTATGTTATCAAAAAACTTTGGATAAAAAAGACAATTATAACTCGTTAATGAAGAAACCTTTTCGTTATTCCTTATAGTTTGTGCAAGAAATACTCCAATTACATCTTTTGCACCATATGCAATGAGAGTATCCGCTATTTTTTGAAATGAATTACCAGTTGTAATGATATCATCAAATAAAATTACTGTTTTATTTTTAATTTTTTTAGAATTGATTTTTACATATTTCAAAATGTTTTCTTCTTTTCCAGAAATGTGCTTAGGTTTTTTTTCTTTCAAAATTCTTAAGAATTTATAACCATTATTAATACCTAGTTTTCTCGAAACAAGTTTAGAAAATTTCTTGTATCTAATTTTATTACTTTTTTTCGTAGAAGCAGGTATTACACAAAAAACTGTATCTTTATCAATATTTTTACTAAGTAAATTTGAAATAACTTTAGCGAAACTATTTATTGTCTCTCTTTCACCATTTTTAAACTTGTAAATTTTTTGCCTTAAAATTCTTTCATCATTCTCAAGTATTTCATCTGGAAAGCTATTCAAAGGATAATATTTTGCCAGAATAAAAATGTTATATCTACCAAGTTTTTCTTTAAATTTAAATTCTTTAAAATTTTTTTCTATAAGATTTGAATTTTCAAATATTTCATAGTCCGTTGTCAATACTTTATCTCCTTTTGTAAATATTCTTATTCTTTTCTTTTTCTTTATACATTCTCATATCAGATATGTTAAGAGCCTCTTGTAGATTATTCGTTTCATCTGGAAATATTGCATAACCACAAGATATACCTATATTTACCACCTGATTATCTATAGATATTTCTCTCTTACTAACAAACTGCTTAATTCTATTTATAATTTTGTTTACTCCTTCTGTGTTTTTTGTTAAAACAACAAATTCATCTCCACCATACCTTATAACATCATCTGTAGATTTAACAATATTTTTAATTCTTTTTGATGCTATTTTCAATACCTCATCTCCAAATTTATGACCATACTTATCATTAATATTTTTAAAACCATCTAAATCACAGAATATAATTCCAATCTTTTCAGAGTTATCTATCTCACTAAATACCTTTTCCAGATAAAATCTATTCTTGAGTCCAGTGAGAGGATCAATATATTTCTGATCAAAAAGTGCTTTTATATCCAAAAATTTTGAAGCATATACAAAAAAATTCTTTTGAAAATGATCTAAAAATATTTTATTCTTAGTTGTTAATTTTTTTGGTGTGAAATATTCCAAGTTTAAAATTGTGTAAACATCAATATCTTTGAATATAAGAGGAATTCCAATCCAAGAAGATAATATATTTCCCCTAGGAATCCATATTTCTTCTTTTTGTAAATTTTTTATATATCTCCATCTTCTCTTACTTTTAACCTGCATATAAATAAATTTCTCTCTATTAGACATTTTCTCCTCAATTTTCTCAAAATTCAATCTTTCATAATGTTTTGAATAAGCGATAAATTTCGGTTTGTTCTCTAAGATACCAACAACTGTCCAACCATCAAAATTTAAGAAACTCTTCAATTTTTCCGAAAGTGTTTCAAAAAATACAGGAACATCCCCTTTTTTTAATATTTCAATGGATGTTTCTAAAATAATTTTACTAGTAACTAAATCACAATATTCACTTAAGTTGATTCTCAATTTAATCACCCTAAAATCAAATCTTTAACCAAAAGATTTGGATATTTATTCTTTATCTCTTCTGCTTTTCTTTTTCCTATTCCTGGAATTTTCGTAAGCTCACTTAATGATAATTCATGAACTCTTAAGTTTTTTACAATTCCTGTAATTGACCTAATTCCGTGATCAATTACAATTATATCACTCTTTTCATTAAATCTCCCAATTACTCCAATAAGGATAGGATAAGTACCAAGTGGTCTTCCAAACTTAATATTCCCTTCAGAAAATTCGGGTATAACATTTTTTATTTCTGTACCTTTTGGAAATACACGTTTTATCATTTCTGAATCTATATTATTTCTAATCAAGTATTTGTAATGCTTGAACAACTTATGATTAATTTTTACTCTACGCTTTTTAGCTAAATACCACAGTGGTGTATCTTGAACTATCATTAATTGCCTTAAATTTATTCTACGAAGTAAAATCCCCTCATCTAAATACTGTTTTAATTTTGAATATAATAATTCATATGATTTTTTTGTTTCACCCGGAAGTCCGAATATAAAATTCAATCCTGGTAATAATTTTGGAACACCATTTACCCTAATACCACCAATTTCATTAACTAATTTAATAGAAAAATCAATATCATCTATACCACCTTGAATATTGTTTTTTCTTCTTACAATCTCGTCAAAACTTTCTATACCAAATGATAAAACATCACCTTCGGAATTATTTTTCACAATGATTTCTAAAGCCTTTGCACTTTCTGGATAATTCTGTGCAATAAATGCTGGATTAGCATTATCTGTATGTAACACCTCTAGATCTGGTGCTACCCTTCTTATTCCTTCGTATAATTCTTTAATATATGCAACATTAATTCTTTTATTATTTTTCTCAAATCCATATGCGAGTATATTTGCACTTCTTCCAAGTCTAAAAGCTTTAACTCCGTTTTTGTAAAGTTCTTCAATTTCATCAATAATATCTTTTACGGGTCTTGAAATAAAACCTGGATGTAAAATTGGTTCACTACAAAACGTACAAAAAGTTCTCCGTTCACAACCAAGAGAAACTTCTATCTCACAAATAACCTCAGGATACCTAGGATGTTTCTTTACAATCTTAGCTCCTTCAAGAGATACTTTTCGAATAATGTTATAATCTTTTTTCTCAAAAGCATAATACACAAAATCTTCTGCTATGTCATCTATTTCTGTGATATTTACAACTTTTACTGAAGCACCGGTTAAAATTCTTAAAGGTTTTTTATTCAATTCAAAAATTTTATTGATTTCGTTCAATTTTATAGGAATACCACCTATGTATTTTCCAGGGACAGTAATAGAAGAAAGAATAACTAAAACATCATAGTTATTAAACCTTTGCCAAAGGTTTCTTTTTCTGATTTCATCAATTGTAATATAATCAACATCAAATCCTTTAATAAACAAAGTACCCGCTATGTAGCGGGTATATGTACTTATATATGGAGGTACTCCTAAAACTGCTGGTTCATCAACATATCCATCAATTATTACTGCTGATTTCATCTTCTATTTCCTTCCTAGTGTCATCTGAAGCTTCTAGAATTGTTATATAATAATTTTCAACTTGGAAATCCCCACTCTTATCAGAAATCTCAAATATAACATTTTCACCATTTTTGTCTACAGCATACACTTTTAACTTATCGTCTTCGTATTCTACATTAAACCATAGGAGTAAATTAAAGACATCATATATTTTTTCAGGTATCTCACTTTTATCAATCAATTTAAAAGACGAAAGAATATCCTCAAACGTATACCTTGATGGAACGTATATATATATCATTTCAGTAATAACATTTTCGAATTTTCTGATAATCTTTTCTAACATGCCATTAATTTTTATCGCTTTCATTGTAAAAGCTTTCTCGGAAATTGTTATTTCTCCATCAACGTCCAAGGAAATTTTATGAAAATTAGCATAGTCATAGAAAATATCTTCTAAATCCTTTATGGGAGGACATAATTTTAATTCATTTGTAGTTCCAATGTAATATTTTTCCCCCAGCTTAACCCAAACAACTTTCTTTGGACTTTTCACAAAAACAATTTTATCTCCATCTTTGTAAAAAACTTCTTCATATCTTGTATATTGCGCATCTTTAGTGTACTCAATTACAAAACGATACGCATGATAGCTTATAGCAAAAATATAAACCGAAAACAAAAGTAATATAACAACAAATTTCTTCACTTTTTCACCTCTCAAAATCCATCACTAACAAGACTTATATCCAAAATAGGCTCATATTTTTTTGGAATTTGTTGAGAATTTTCGTAAGCTGAGTATAACGGTCTTTGTTTTATGGTAGTAGTCATGTTATTGAATACTAAAATTGTAGCAATAACTACAATAGCTGTTATTAATACTGCCACTCTTGCTACACTAAATCTTTTTTTCTTTTTTATCCGACTAATAATCTTTTCTTCAAGCATACTTCCTGGATTATAATAAATTCTTTTTTCAAGAGCATTAATAGCTTTAGTATAAATTTCTTCTTCAATTCTCATATGAAACCTTCCTCCTTCAAAGCCTTTTTAAGTTTTTCTCTTGCACTATGTAATCTGCTTTTTACTGTTCCCTCAGGAATGTCCAAAATTTTGGCAATTTCACTGTATGAAAGTCCATCGATATCCCTTAGTTTAATTAAAATTCTTTCTTTTTCAGGTAATTTTTCCAAAATATCTAAGATTTTTTCATACAGTAGTTCCTGTTGAACTTCTCTGTAAACATCTCTTCTTGGATCTACTATTTCAATCTCTCTTTCCCCATCTTCGTCATTTTGAACACTGAAAACTTTTTCATTTTTCTTCTTATATTTTTCATACAATGTATTACAAACATTCATTGTTATTCTATAAATCCAAGTTGACAATGATGAATTGCCTTTAAATTTCTTTATTCCTTTAAAAATTCTCAACATTACCTCTTGAACAACATCATCGATATCGTCTGTACCAAAATACGTTCTTGCAAAAGCACCTATTTTTGGTGCATATTCTCTGTATAGTTTTCTATAAGCCAATTCTTCACCACGTTTTAAGGCCTTTATAAATTCTTTTTCATCATTCCACTTTTTTTGACTATTACTACTTTCTATATGTTCTTTTTTATTGAAAAATGTCAATTTTTTCACCACCAACAAGTTTTCTAAAAAGTAATGCATTCTTTAGTGCTTTTCCTTTGAAACAATTGTTAAAATAGATTGCTTTATCTCCTCTAAATTTTTTTATCGTTTCCCATATTTTTATCATTTCATTTGTTGAGTAATTATAATTGTATCTTGTTTTAACATCATGTTTAAACCAATTTTTGTTTCTGCCATGAAGTCTTACATATAAGAACTTTTTTGCTTTTATAATAAAAGGATAAAAATTGGGCAATTTTGGTTGATCAATTGTTACGATCTCAAATTTTTCTGAGTCAAATGAAATCCAAGAAGCATGCCGGAATTCGACGAACAGCCTAGGGACTTTTTCTGCTATTAAATTTACAAATAATATGTTTTCTTTTGTTTTCATAAAAGAAAATGGAAATTGTGCTAAATAACCAATTAATCGATTTTCTTCCATAAGTATCTTTGTGTTTTCGAGAAATTTATCCAGATATTCAAGATTCTTTTCATGAGTAATCTTACCATATAATTTAACTGAAATGTAAAAATTATGCGGAAGTTTCCTCAAAATAGTTACTATAGATCTGTAGCTTGGCAATGTATAGTAAGTAAAATTAAGCTCGACTGTATTAAAACCATAATGCATCCAATAGTAATTTAAAAGTTCTTTCGACTTTATGTTTTCTGGATAAACTTCGCCAATCCAATCGTCAAATTGATAACCGCTTGTACCAACAAAAATCATTTTCCCACTCCATATTCTAGATGTTCGACAAGATGAAAAGGAATATCATCAATAAAGTTTTTTCCTCGACGCATGATGTAGTCATTTCCGTAGAATATTCGTGAAGATCCACCGACGCTGTAAATTAAATATAGGTAATCTTTTGCTCTAGTAATTGCTACATAAAATAGTCTTTCTTCTTCGTCTAAATTATTTTCTCTTAAAGACATAATGTGTGGAAAGTCCCCGGGATTTATACTTAATATGAAAACAACTTTCCATTCAAGTCCTTTTGCTTGATGGACAGTTGTTAAAGTAACTTTTTCTTTTTCCTTGTCAGTTTCAAACTCATTTACTTGAGATATTTCGTAACTTTCACTGATTAAGATGTCTGTAAGAAAATTTTCTGTATTTTGGTAAAATCCTGCCATTTCAATTAATCTTTCTAAATCTTCTTGTCTTTCTCTGTAGTCATCATACGATCGTTCAAGATAGCTTCTATAAAATTCTAAATAAAACTTTTCTAGTCTTTTTCCAGGATTTTCGAATTCTAAACTCTCCAGAATAATTTTCCTAACTGTTTTGAATTCCTCACTTTTTTCTTTTATATTTTCTAATTCCTTGAATGGATTTTGTGATTTGACAATGCTTTCGGCTATTCTATTGGCCTTAATCTTTCCAATACCTGATAACAATTTAAGTAATCTAGTCCATGAAATTTTTTCAGATGGATTTACTGTAACTTTAAGGAAAGCAAGAGAATCTTTTACATGGGCTGTTTCGGTAAATCTTAGACCAGAAAATATTTTAAAAGGTATACCGTGTTTCGAAAGTTCAAGTTGGAGTTCAAGGGAATGAGCATGAGCCCTGTATAATACTGCTATATCGTTTAATGAAATACCTTGATTGTGGTAGTTTAATATTTCGTTAGCAACAAAGTCAGCTTCATCATAGTGATCGAAGACTTGAACAAGAAAAGGTTTTGTTCCTGTTTTACGTGTAGCACGTAAAACTTTAGGGATAGCTTTTTTTGGAAGGAGTTCGTTAATAAGATTGACTATTTCTTGAGAACTGCGATAGTTTGTTTGAATTTTAAAAACTTTGGCTTCTTTTTGGAACTCAAGAACATTCTCAAATCTTGCCCCTCTGAAAGAATAGATACTTTGTGCATCATCACCAACAACCATTAAGTTACCATGTACTTCTGAAAGAAGGTTTGCTATTTGGAATTGAACTATGTTAGTATCTTGAAATTCGTCGACAAGTATCCATTTGAATCTTGAAGACTCTTTGAGTCTAATTGCTTTGTTTGTAGAAAGAATATGTAATGTATTAATTAGAAGATCATCATAGTCTAGAGAATTTTGAAGAGATTTTTCTTGTTGATATTTTATGAGTATTTGTTCTATGATATGTTCGTGTTCAAGGAAAGCTGGGTTAAATTTAGAGATAGCTTCTCTTATGGAACAAAGTGTGTTGTTCATGTATGAATTGATTGCAAGGAGTTGCTTGGCTGTAGGCATCCGTTTTTTTTCAGATTTTGGAATTATTTGTGCTCTTGCATTTTCCATGACGTCTTTTGAATCTTCTGTATCTAGGATTGTAAAGTTGTTTTTTATACCAATAACTGTCCCATATTTTCTGAGGAATAGGTTGCAGATATGGTGAAAAGTTCCTCCTAGTAATCCTTCTAGTTTTGATTTTGATACTTGTTTTGCTCTTTGTAACATTTCTTTTGCTGCTGCTTTTGTGAAGGTAACGAGCATTATTTCAGATGGTTTTATTCCTTTACTAATTAAATAGGCTATTTTATAGGTTATGACTCTTGTTTTTCCACTGCCTGGTCCTGCTATAACAAGTGTTTTACCCTCGGATTTTGTTACAGCATCGAATTGTTCTTGGTCAAGTTCGTTTTTTAAAATTTCTTCTATCATTAGATCATTCCTTTCTATTATTTAATCTTTTTTAGTAGTAATAATAGGTAAGTTGTGTTCTTGGAAAGTTATATCAATAAAGTCTTTCTAAACATTGCTATATATAATTTTATAACTTACCGCAACCATGGAAAGTTATAGTAGTTGATAGTGGTAAGAAATTTAGAAAATTAGAATATAAAAGCTTCTATTGCGGTTATTTTTCTATGTTGTTTTAAATCCAAGAATTATTTAGTAACGTCTATAAATAAAATGGTAAGAAACTAAGGTTTTGGAAATCTAAAATTCTTACCGCTGGTAAGAAAAACAATATATTGTATTACTTATTTACCAAACAACAATATATTGTTGTGAAAAATTCCAAAAAACTAACCAAATTCTAACATTTATATAATTATCAGTCCTTTTTCGATATAAGTTTTAGCATATACCATCATTTGTCCCCAACCGTACGCACATCCGTATCTTATTTCAAGTTCATTTAGATTTTTAACTAGAGTGTGATCTGTTATTGTTATCCAAGTTCCTTTATTGTCATCCCTCTGGAACTTCATCGTTGCTCTTGATCTAAAACCGTCTTCATATTCATACCACCAAAATTCCCAAAGTTTATTTTGAACTAAATAAACGGTGTATCCACTATCGGTAACTATTTCTCCATTTGTGAGACGTACCCATCTGAAGGAAATTTTTCCTCCTTCTTTTAATTCCATTTTCATTCCATCTGTAAACCATGGATCCCAACCATTTTCATTTACAAAAGTATTCCATACTTTTTCTATTGGAGCTTGGATATATTCTGTAAAAACTATAGGTTTTAATTCAAGCATTTAACCTCTCCTTTTAAAATTTACGTTTTTCTTAAAATAAGTTCAGGTTTTAAAACAATTGTTTGGGGTTTTCTAACATAACCTAAAATTTTCCTCAGAAGTATTTGACCTGCAATTGATCCCATTTCTACAATTGGTTGTTTTATAGTAGTAATATTTAAAATATCAGAAAGTGTAAGATTATCAAATCCACAAAGGTGGAAATCTTTGTTTGGTTCTAACCCCACAACTCTTGCGTATTCTAATACAGGAAAGGCAAAGTAATCAGTAGCAGCAAAGATAGCACACTTTTTTGAATTTGAAAAGATTATTTTAGCTGTGTTAAACGCTTGAAGCCAGTCGAGTTGGATTTCAAAAATTTGCGTTACTTTTCTTCCTTTTCTTTCGATAGATTCAATAAATCCGTTTACTCGTTCTTCAAAAACAGTACTTTCAAGTTGACCTTCTTTTTTATGAGTAATAATATAAATTTCTTCGTCGAAATTTGCAAGATAATCTCCTGCAAGCATTCCACCGTAATAATTATCTACTAGAACAGAATCATACATTTCAGATTCGTACTCCACAGAGACAACTGGCATATTTTTGGGAATAAATTGTAAAAGAAGTTGATCAACATTTAATGCATCAACTATTAAACCATCAGTTCCTAGCACAAAATCTGAACTTTCACGGACAAAGTTATACCTGTTCTCACTGTATAGAGGGTAAACAAATGAAGTATATCCTTCCTTTTCAAGTTCACTGTCAATACCACTTAATAGTAATTGATGAAATTCTCCAACCATTTGAGGAAATATAGTAGTTACTATTTTTGTGTGTCCACTTGAAAGCCTCCTTGCATGTGGATTAGGCAAATAACCAAGTTCTTGTATAACTTTTAGGACGTGTTCCTTGGTTTGAGCTTTAACATGTGGATTATTATTAATTACTCTTGAAACTGTTCCAACGCCTACCCCCGCTTTTTTTGCCACATCCTTAATTGTTATTTTTCTTTTTTTCCTCATGGATTAACCTCCTTAGAAGATTGAAAGAATGTAAAACAGCTTTGTATCTAATTATTTCCCTATTCCCTTTAAATAAGAACTTTTCATATAAGTATTCATTGCTTTCAAGTTTATAAGCACAAATCCAAACAGTACCAACAGGTTTTTCTTTCGAGCCTCCTGTAGGTCCTGCTATACCGGAAATTGCGATCGAATAGTCTGTAGAAAACAAAGAGGAGACTCCTTTTGCCATCTCCATTACACATTCCTTGCTAACTGCTCCAAATTGTTGCAAAGTTTCTTTTTTTACGTTTAATATTTTTTCTTTTATTTCGTTAGAATATGCAACAATTGCACCTTTAAAAACTTTTGAAATTCCAGGAACATTTACGAAGATTGAAGAAACAAGCCCTCCTGTACAAGATTCGGCAAAGGAAACAGTTTTGCCAAGCATCTTCAATTTTTCAAAAAGCACTTCTTCAATATTTTTTTCATCAATAGCATAAACATATTCAGAAATTTTTTCTAAAAGCTTTTGGACGATTTTGTCTATTTCATTTTTTAACGAATACTTTCCAGAAAATCTTAATTCAACTCCGGATTTATAACTTGCCATTGTTGCAACAGTTATGTCAGGTCGCGAGTATATGATTTTTTTATATTTTTCAACGAGAACAGCTTCCGGAATTCCTATTGTTTTTATTCTTCTAACGTATATAGGATTGTCTTTTTCAAGATATTTTAATATTTTTTGAAAGATAGGTTGTAATTCCGTGGGAGGACCAGGTAGAATGATAATGGTTTTGTTTCCGAGTTTTAACAATTGTCCTGGAGCTGTTCCCACAGGATTTTCAATAACAATGGCTCCTTCGAAAATATATCCTTGTCTTTTAACGTTTTCTGGAACTTCTTTGTAATATTCTTCTGCTTTTTTTAGGATTTTTTCTCCTAACTTTTCGTTATATATTAGCTTCTTTCCTGTAGCAAGAGATATGGCTTCGCGAGTTAAATCATCATTTGTTGGTCCAAGTCCTCCAGTTGTTACAACTAAGTCGGCTTTATCTAATGATTCTTTTATTTCCGGAACAAGAATTTCTAAATCATCTGGTAAGGTTTTAATGGCAATTATTTTAAAACCATAGTCTAATAGTTTATTTGCTACATATTTTGAATTAGTATCAACAATAATTCCTTCAACAAGTTCATTTCCGATAGCAAGTATTATAGCATTTTTCATTTGTAACACCTCGATTGTAAATTATTATATTAGAGAGATTTGGAAACGTTCCAAATATATAATATCATAAAAATATAAAACCTGTAACTTTATTTAACTTTAAAGCAACACTAATTATAAAATAAGATAGTAGAATAAATTTGTAAAGGAGGGATTTTGAGCGTGCCTCAAAAGTTTATAGTAGTAACTGGAGGAGTTTTAAGTGGTATAGGAAAAGGGATTTTTTCAGCATCTTTAGCAAGGATTTTAAAAGATAGTGGAATTAATGTAAATATTTTAAAAATAGATCCATACTTGAATGTAGACGCTGGAACAATGAATCCAAACCAACATGGAGAAGTTTTTGTAACGGAAGATGGATATGAAGCAGATCTTGATCTTGGGCATTATGAAAGATTTCTAGGTATAGATGTCTCAAGGAAAAATAATATTACAGCTGGTCAAATTTATCTTTCAGTGATTCAAAGAGAACGAGAAGGAAAGTACTTAGGTTCAACTGTTCAAATTGTCCCTCATGTTACTGCTGAAATTAAAGAAAGAATAAAATCAATGTCTGGAGACCTTCTAGTTATTGAAATAGGAGGAACCGTTGGAGATATTGAAGGAGAAGTCTTTCTTGAAGCAGTTAGGGAACTTGCATTTGAAATAGGAAGAGAGAATTTTTTATTTGCCCATGTAACGTATGTGCCTTTTCTTAGAACTACAAATGAGTTTAAAACTAAACCAACTCAACAATCAACTCAATTATTAAGAAAAATAGGCATACACCCTGATACTATAGTTGTACGAACTGAAGGTCCTATTGATGCAAATAGTTTATATAAGGTAGCGTTATTTAGTGGTGTTCCTAGAAATATGGTTATAAATCTTCCAGATTCTCCGAACGTGTATGAAGTTCCAAACATTTTACATTCACTTGGTCTTCATAGGCTTGTGGCAAGAAAGTTAAACTTAGAAATTAGAGATAATTATACCTGGCATTATCCAAAATCTTTTGAACTTTTAAAAATAGCAATAATTGGAAAATATTTGGGAACTGATGATGCTTATAAAAGCATAATAGAGTCAATTTACCTTTCTGGTTCACAAAAACCTGTTATTGTAGATGCCCAGGAATTGGAGGAAATGTCTGATGACCAGATTGAGGCTTATCTTGAACAGTTTGATGCTCTAATTATTCCTGGTGGATTTGGTAGAAGAGGAATAGAAGGAAAAATAAAGGCTATAAAGTACGCAAGAGAGAATAAAAAACCGATTCTTGGTATTTGTCTTGGAATGCAATTAATGGCAATTGAATTTGCTAGAAATGTTGGAGGATTAAAAGAGGCAAATTCTACGGAATTTGATAAAAACACACCCTATCCTATAGTAAATATGATGGAATCCCAAAAGAAAATATTAAATCTTGGAGGTACGATGAGATTAGGTGCACAGAAAACCATTATTGAACAAGGAACTCTCTTAAGTAGAGTTTATAAAGGACAGGAAATAGTATATGAAAGGCACAGACATAGATACGAAGTTGACGTCGATGCCTATGCAGATTTATTTAAAAAACCAGGGGAACAAGGATATAAATTAACTATTTCAGCAAGGTCCGATTTTGTGGAAGCAATAGAGCTTGATGAACATCCATTTTTTGTTGGAGTTCAGTATCATCCAGAGTATAAGACCAAAGTAGGAGCCCCTCATCCGTTGTTTAAAGCTCTTGTTGATGTTGCAGGAGGGAATAAAATATGATAGATTATCATTTGCATAGTGTGTTTTCTCCAGATTCAACAGCAAAGGTTGAAGATATACTAAAAAAAGCAAAAGAAAAAGGGATTGATCATATAATAATAACGGATCATTTTGAAGTAGTAAAAGGAGAACATAATTTTAAATTTGATGTTGAAGAATATAGAAGGACAATGGAAAAGTATTGTTTACCTGTCGGTGTGGAATTAGGTTGGGACGGAGTGACTGACATATCAATAGATCTTGAAAATTTCGATTTTGTTATTTTGTCACTTCATGAATTTTCGAAACCTGTTACTCAGAAAAGTTACAAAGAATATTTGGAAAGAATATTAAATATTCTAACAAAATTTGATAGTTATCATGTTCTCGGACACCTTGATTTTCCAAGAAGGTATTCGGAAAGTTTTGAACCTTTTTCAAAGAATCTCTATCCCATATTGGAAGAGATATTTAAACTAGTAATTGAAAAAGGAAAGGGTATTGAAGTGAATACTGCTAGTATGTTAAAATATGGAGAGCCGAACCCTTCGTATGATTTACTAAAAATTTACAAGAAACTTGGTGGGGAATTTATTACGATTGGATCAGATGCTCATAGGATTGAAGATGTCGGCCAAAATGTAGAAAAAGTAGCACAAATGTTAAAAGAAATAGGATTTGGATATATAGGAGTATTAAAAGGTGAATGGAATATGTTAAAAATTGGTTGCTAAATAAAATAAAAGGGAGGAGAAAGGATGGCGATTAGTGCACAACAGGTTAAAGAATTGAGAGATAGGACAGGTGCTGGTATGTTAGATTGTAAAAAAGCACTTGAAGAAGCAAACGGTGATATGGAACTTGCAATTGAAATTTTGAGAAAAAAAGGTATAGCAAAAGCCGCAAAGAAAGCTTCTAGAGCAACAGGTGAAGGAATAATTGCATCATATGTACACTTCAACAAAAAGATAGGAGTTCTTGTAGAACTTAATTGTGAAACCGATTTTGTTGCAAGGACAGAGGAATTTCAAGAACTTGGTAATAAAATTGCAATGCATATTGCAGCAATGTCACCAAGGTGGGTAAAAAGGGAAGATGTACCTCAAGATGTAATAGAAAAAGAGAAAGAAATTTACAAAGAACAACTAAAAGATTCTGGAAAACCAGAGCATGTAATTGAAAAAATTGTTGAAGGAAAACTAAATAAATTCTTTGAAGAAAACTGTTTATATGAGCAAAAATTTGCATTTGATGAAGAAAAAACAGTAGAAGAACTTATAAAAGAATCAATTGCAAAAATAGGAGAAAACATTCAAGTTTCAAGATTTGTTAAGTTTGTTGTGGGAGAATAATTTGTTTTACAAGCGTAAAAAAAACACGCAGCACTACGCTGCGTGTTTTTTATGTTAAGTTTATAACTTAATTTTGTCTTTGTAAAGAGGAAATCTATTGCAAAGATCAAGTACTTGCTTTCGTACTTTTTCAATAATTTCTTCTGAGATATTACCATCTTCATCTTTAACATTTTTTAGTACAGTTACAATTAGTTCGGCAATTTCTTCCATTTCCTGTTCTTTCATTCCCCTTGTTGTTAATGCAGGTGTTCCAAGTCTAATTCCACTAGCAACAAAAGGTGATCTTGTTTCGTTTGGTATAGTGTTTTTGTTGACTGTAATATGACATTTTCCAAGAGCTATTTCCGCAGCTTTTCCTGTAACATTAAGTGGGTTAAGATCTACGAGCATTAAGTGTGTATCTGTACCTCCTGAAACAATTCTAAGTCCTCTTTTTTCAAGTTCTTGAGCAAGTTTCTTTGCGTTTTTAACAACTTGTTTTTGATATTCTTTAAATTCATCTGTTAATGCCTCTTTGAAACAAACAGCCTTTGCTGCTATAACGTGCATTAAAGGCCCACCTTGAATTCCAGGGAAAATACTCTTATTAATTGCTTTGTATATTTCACTGTCATTTGTTAAGATCATTCCACCTCTAGGACCACGTAATGTTTTGTGAGTTGTACTTGTTACAATATGAGCATATTCAACAGGATTTGGATATATACCTGCGGCAACTAATCCAGCAAAATGTGCCATATCTACAATTAAGTATGCGCCAACTTCATCGGCTATTTCTCTAAATTTTTTGAAATCTATAATTCTTGAATAAGCACTTCCTCCTGCAACAATAACTTTTGGTTTGTGAGTAAGAGCTAAATCTCTTACCATATCGTAGTTTATAACCTCTGTTTCTGGATCAACACCATACGCTACAACTTTGTACAATTTTCCAGAAAAATTAACTTGAGCGCCATGTGTAAGGTGTCCCCCATGACTTAATGACATACCCATGAGAGTATCTCCGGGATTTGATACTGCAAAGTAGGCCCCCATATTTGCTTGAGAACCAGAATGGGGTTGGACGTTTGCATATTTTACATTAAATAATTGTTTAGCTCTTTTTCTTGCTAATCTTTCAGCAACATCTACCCATTCACAACCACCGTAGTATCTTCTTCCAGGGTACCCTTCAGCATATTTGTTTGTAAGAAGGCTCCCCATTGTTTCAATTACGGCAAGAGAAGCAAAATTTTCTGAGGCAATAAGCTCGAGACCATATTCCTGTCTTTCCCATTCCTTTAACAGTACTTCATATATTTCGGGGTCAATTTGTTTTACAAAGTTCCACATTTTAAAACCTCCTTGAGAGTTATTTTTAAACTTATTCTATTCTATTCTATCATTAATATAAAACATTTGAAACTTTAAAAATTGGTTATAGAATATAGAATTTGATGAATTAACTTGAAAAAAAAGATTATTTTTGCTTTGTTAATAAAATATCATCAATGTATTTTAACAATATAAGTTGTAGAAACCCGTATTAATAAATGTTTTTTTAAGGGAAAAATTCTTTAAAGTTATAATTTATTTAAAAAACTTGCTTTTTTTGTTTTTTATGTGGTAAAATATAAAACAGAAAAATTAAAATAGGAGGTGGATTTATGAGGATGAGAAAAGGTTTTACACTTATTGAATTATTGATCGTTCTTGCTATCATTGCAGCATTAATGGGAGTTGTTACACCTATAGCATTGAATGCAGTAAAAAAAGCAAAAGCAACACAAGTAGCAACGAACTTTCAAAACATCAAAGCAGCAATAGAAAATTATGTAAACGTTAAACAGGCTTTACCGCAAAGTTTAAACATTCTTGTAAGTGAAGGATATCTAAATAGAACACCTGATGGATTTAGTTTAGAAGTTGATAATACTTTCAACAACGGAATAGCTGTTGCAACGATAACGTATACTGCAGGAGACGTAGATATGAATTTGGTAGCACAGGTTAATCCGGAAGTAACAACCGTAATAGCAAATGGATCAGCAGCATCAGGGGTAGCGATTACTTTCCAAAAATGGTGGTAAGATGGTAAGTTAGTTGAAATATAAATTTAGGATATAGGCAAAGTACAAAAAAGCCCCTAATATTAGGGGCTTTTTTGTTGTAAATTTTTCCATACATAATTTAATATTGTTTTACATCAAACCAATAAATTATTTCAAATGATACAAAACGATTATTAGACTCAATCATTAAATAAGAAAAATGATATAGTAATTTTCAGTGATTATTAGTAAAAAATTGTTTTAACAAAAAATTTTTTAATAAAATAAATAAAATATAATAATTTTATTTACAAAAAATTACCAATATAGCTTGTTTGTATGATAAAATAAAACTACAAAAGCTAAAATAGGAGGTGGATTTATGAGAATGAGAAAAGGTTTTACACTTATTGAACTATTAATTGTTCTTGCTATCATAGCATCATTAATGGGTATTGTTACACCAGTTGCGTTGAACGCGGTAAAAAAAGCAAAAGCAACACAGGTAGCAGCAAACTTTAGAAACATCAAAGCAGCTTTAGAAAGTTATGTGAATGTTGAACAAAACATGCCACTTAGTTTGAATCAGTTGAAAGACGCTGGATATTTAAATACTATTCCTTCTGGATTTAGTTACATTTATGAAGATAAATTTGATGTCAATGGAACAGCAATAGCAACGATAACATATACAGCAGGAGATATAGATATAAATTTAGTAGCGAAGGTTAATCCAGAAGTAAAGACAGTAATACTACCTGGAGGAGCAGCTTCAGGAATCGCAGTTACTTTCCAAAAATGGTGGTAAGATAGCAAGTTAATTAAAATAAAATAAAGAAAAAGATATGTAAAAGCCCCTGTTAATAGGGGCTTTTTTTGTTAGTATGATTTTTTTGGGAAAATTAAAATTTTTATGATATAATTTAATATTAGAATAGATAATATTTCTTAATTAGGGGGATATTATGAAAAAAGCATTTACTTTAATAGAACTTCTCGCTGTAATAGCTATTATAGCTTTTTTGCTAGTTATTGTAACTCCAAATGCATTGGAGGCTGTAAAAAAAGCTCAGGCAACAAAAGTGGCAAGGAATCTTAGAAATATACTTAAATCAGGAGAGACATATATTAATGTTGAGAAACCTGGAGATATTTCAAACTTATCAATTTTGTTATTAAAAGATAAAGGATATTTAGAAGATAGCATGAAAGAATCTGATTTGGCAAAATATCTGATAAAAGCAACAGATCTAGGAAATAGGATTGTTTTAGAGTCAGTTTACATTGGAAATGATGTAAGTACTTTTTTGGTAACGGACATATTACCAGTTATAAAGGCATCTGGTGTAATACTTTATTTTCGGTCAATTTTAGGGAAGTGGTGGTAAAACACACAGGTGGGGTTGCATGGTTATAGAAAGAGTATTAATAGTTGATCCCATTGATGGAGAATATTGTGGAAGTGTGGTAATAGAAAACGGCGTTATAGTGGATATTATAAAAAATAATTCTGCTCCAAGGTACATCGTTATGCCAGGGTTTGTTGACTCCCACTCTCATGGAAAAGCAGGTATTGACTGCATGACTGCATCATCATTAGAATTTGAAAATTGGGCTGAGCACGTAAGGACAGAAGGAGTAACCTATCTTTTTCCTACAACTGTTTCTTCCTCTAAGAAATCTTTAGAAAATGTGGTTGCCAATTTTTCTAAAGCTAATCATCCCGTTCTTAATTTTCTTCATTTTGAAGGTCCTTTTATTAATATTGAAAGATCCGGAGCACAAAATAAAAAATATATTACAAGTTTTTCAAAAGATAGATTGCCTGAAGTGAAAGATAAGGTGAAAATAATTACTGCGGCACCTGAAGTGGAAAAGTTCAATGAATTAATAAAATTTGCAAAAAAGGAAAACATTGTAATATCTTTAGGTCATTCAAATGGAACATTTAAAGATTTTAAAGAATCGTTTGAAAAAGGAATAAATAGAGTTCCCCATTTTCCAAATGCTTTAAAAAGATTTCATCATCGAGATGTGGGCCCGATTGGTGCGGTTTTTTTGTATAAATTTTATGTAGAACTCATTGTTGACAATATGCATTTGTCCAACGAGTTTTTAAAACTTGTATATAATATATTAGGTCCAAAGAGAATAATGCTAGTTACTGATAGTATTCCAGCAGCAGGTTTAGAAGATGGCATATATAACCTTGGAGAAATGAATGTAAAAGTAAAAAATGGAGTAGCAAGGCTTGAAAATGGGTCACTTGCTGGAAGTACTTTAAAATATATTGAAGGGGTAAAAAATTTTAGAAAGGCAACAAATTGTTCTTTAAAAGAACTTTCAATGGTAACATCATATAATTCTCTTAAGCTACTTGGAATAAAAGGAGGAAGAATAAGAAGGGGTTATCCGGCAAAAATTGTAATTTTAGACGAAGATTTAAATGTGAAAAAAACAATAGTTTAAAATGTAAGCTCAAAATTGTAAAAATTCTAAGTTATATATTTTCTCATAAAGATAAGCGTAAAAGATATAACCATCTTCACATATCTGTATTATCAAAGCTCCGTTAAACTTTTCTTTGCTACTTTCTGCTGCATTAAGTGGGAACAAATATTTGTTTGGATTATCTATTGCCTTTGCTATTTTAATTTTTCTTTGTGAAATAACTACAGCAGCACTTTCAGCACTACTTACTTGAAGAGTTGTTATTATTTCACTGTTTTTGTTCAGTGGGTTGTAGATTTTGATACCTGTATTAGTTAATTTTGCTTTCAATTCATTCCTAAGGTAAAAGGGATTGGTGGCATTTTCGTAGGATGGAAGTGTAGAGTCAAAAACTATAGATACAACTGCTTCCATCAAAACTTTTTGGTTTGCTTTTAAAGTATTTATTATACTTCGTTCAACAATTTTTGGATATGAAAAAGCAACTATGAGCATAAGAGCAGCAATAATAGCTAAGATAATTAATAATTCGATTAATGTAAAACCGTTTTTGAATTGTTTTTTTTTGTATTTTTCCATATACTCTTCCTCCAATGGTATTTGAGGTTAGCTTTTTTGAAAATTATAACAAAATATGGAATAAACGCAAAAAAAGGCTAAAAAATACGTTAAAAGACAAAATTGTTAGTCTCTTTTAATTTTTGTTAGTTTCTACCATTATGCACAAATCGTGGGCAGCTTTTATGTTATTTTTTTTCAAATACTCGTTTATATCTTCAGAATAAGCTCCTGGTTGGTACCACAAATTTTTAAATCCGTATTTAAGTGCTTCTTTAGTAATCTCAAGGCCTACTTTTGGGGGAACAACAAATACAAGAAGATCAACTTCTTTGGGTAAATCCTTAACTTCTTTTACAGTTTTAATTCCTTCTATTTCATCATATTTTGGTGTAACTGGAATAATTTCAAATCCTTTCTTTTTTAGATCTCTAATGATGATATTTCCATATTTTTCTCTGTTGGTTGTTGCACCAATTACAGCGACTTTCTTTATTGTTTTCAAATTCATTTTAAAATACCTCCTTTTAGAATTTTCTTGACATTAATATTATATCAAGAATGGGAATGATTTAAAATTCATAATATTTTACCGTTTTTTCGAGAATTATGATGTATAATAAAATAAAAAATGAAAGAGGATGAAAATATGCAAGTTAAGTTGAGTAGAGTAATTCATGGAATCATGCGAATAAAGGATTGGGGTTATTCATTAAAAGAGTTTTTAGATTTTATACATCAATTAATTGATATTGGTGTTACGACATTTGATTTGGCAGATATATATGGGGATTATGAGGCTCAAGAGATATTTGGGAGAATTTTTGAGATTGAACCATCTTTAAGAAAAAAAGTGCAAATAATATCTAAAACTGGTATAGTGCTATTGTCACAAAAAAAGCCTCAAATTTATATAAAGCACTATGATACATCAAAAAAGCACATTTTAAAATCTGTTGAAAGAACACTTAAAGATTTGCGAACGGATTATTTAGATGTTCTTTTAATTCATAGACCAGATCCTTTGATGAATCCAGAGGAAATCTCAGAAGCGTTTGAGTATTTAAGAGAAAATGGTTTGGTACTGACTTTTGGTGTCTCAAATTTCAATCCTCACCAAATGTCTCTTATTAAATCAAAGGTTAAAGAACCGATCCTTTACAATCAAATAGAAATTTCTCCTCTACAAGTTAACCCATTTTTCGATGGAACACTTGATTATTGTTTAGAAAAAAATATAATTCCAATGGCATGGTCTCCGGTTGCAGGTGGAAGAATTTTTAAGATTAACAATGAGAGAAATTTAAGAGTATTAAAAGCTTTGAAAAAAGTTGCAGAAAATCATGGAACTTCGGTTGAGCATATCATATATGCATTTTTGTATAAACATCCTTCTAAGATATACCCCGTAGTTGGAAGTGGTAAGTTCGAGAGAGTAAAGGTTGCTGTTGAAGCTTTAGAATTAGAGCTTGATAGACAAGAATGGTTTTACATTTTAAAAGCTTCAACAGGATACGATGTTCCATAGAGTGAATTTTTTGAGGGCGGAATTAAGGATTCTTTGTTGTGGAGGCATTTACAAAAGAACCTTTTAAAAGAAATAAATTTGCTGATTATGAAAAATAACTTTTAGCAACTGAAATTAGATTTTCTGAAACAGAATTTAAAATAGACTATTTTACCCCTGTTTCTGAGATAAATCTCTGCAGTCATGCTACAATTGCTTCTTTTGGTGTTTTGAAGAAATTGCATTTTATAAAATCAAAAGAGTATAATTTTTGTGTATCGTGTTATACAAAAGGCAGAATTGTAAATGCTAAAGATTTTGTGCATTTGTATAGAATTGAAGAGGAATCTACAACAGCTACAGCAAATGGCATGCTTTTATATTATTTGCATCACTATGGGATTGCAAAGAAGGAAAGAGTTTATAAAATAATTTAAAATAGAGATTTAAAATAGAAGATCCAAAATTTTCATAAAAATAAAGATCAGAATATTTAAAAGTTAAAATAGTGGGAAGAGCTAGAATTACATTATCAGGTAAATTGGAAATATAAAAGTCCGCATGTGCGGACTTTTATATTGCGATATGATAGGGTATTTCAGTTTTGTATTTTCCTCTAAATTTATCTTCTTTAAGCATCAGAGCGCTATCAAGGTCGTGAAAATCAAAAGCACCTGTTCCAAGAGCAAAATGAACACTCTGGTTTATTCCAAGACTTGATTCTCCCATACATCCGATCATGAGATGTAAATTTGCAGCTTTTGCCATTTCAACAATTGCTAAGGCATCTGATATACCACTTTTCATAAGCTTGATGTTGATATAATCAACTGCTTCTTCTTTGATTAATCTTAAAACATCGTATTTTGTTTTTGCACTTTCATCTGCTCCCACAGGAAACGGTGAATTAAATCTGACAAATTTTAATCCTTCAATATCATGCATTGGAACAGGTTGTTCAAAGACATGAATATCTATCCCTTTTTTATAGATTTCTTTTGCAAACTTTATAGCTTGTTTTGGAGTATACCCCATATTTGCATCAACTATGTATTTTGCTCCTTTTGAAACTTCATAAATTTTTTCCATTGCTTCTATGTCTTCTTTTAAATTTTCTCCAACTTTGATTTTTATTATTCTAAATCCTTCTTCGAAAATATTTTTTGCATCCAATACTCTCTCTTCTAGGGAGCCAATACTTACAGTTTTATCTGTTTCTATTTTGTTTTTGGATCCTCCAAGAATTTTATATACAGGAACACCTATTTCTTCTGAAAAAGCATCCAAGGTTGCATACTGAACAGCTGCTTTTATACTTGGGGATGCGAAAAATTTATCGGTGATATCAAAAATTTGTCTGTAGTTTTGAACATCCAGTCCTTTTAATGCTTCGTTAATAATTGGTTCTAAGGAAAGTAATGCTTCAACTTTTTCGCCATTTACTCTAAATGAGGGAGAAGCTTCTCCATATCCAACTACACCACTATCTAATTCTATAGATACTTCAATGTTGTTGGATTGACTAGAAATACTTCCAGTTATATGAAATGGTTTTTCATATTTAAATGTAGTCAATTTGAATTTTATTAACTTTATTTTTCCCATATGTTATTCCTCCTTTTATTTGATTTCTTCAAATGTTAATATTTCTATTTTTGATTCAGTATCAATAATATAACTGTGTTCAGATTCCATCTCACCGATTTGGTTATCATATGGATCATTTCTGAAATATTTCTTTTTTGGACTGAAACTTGCTTGAAAATCTAAATTTGCAAACATTCTGTAACCGTCTAAGTTAGTAAAATAAAACTGTCTCATTTCTTCGTTATTGCGCCTGCTGGAACCGAAAGATAAATCAGCTGGAACCCAACCAGAATCTTTCAAATAAATTAATGCCCAATCATGTGGAGAAGCTCCCAATGGTGTTACGAACCAGCCAGATTGCCATTTTGCTGGTATGCCTGCCATTCTACAAAGGGTAATAAATGTTGAAGCGTAAAAACCACAATCTCCTCTAAATACTGTTGTGACATATTCTGGAATATTATCGTATAAAGCATATGGTAATACGTATGAGTAACGTACATTGAGAGTAAGGAAATCGTATATTTTTCTTGCAATTTCATAATCATTGTCTTTATTAGTTCCCTTTAAAATTTTATTTAAAACTTTTTGAAGATAAGGAGTGAACAAAATATGAGGAGATTTTTCGGAAAGATCTTTCTTTGTGGGAAGGGGTTTAAAAAATTTGAATTTTTCTTTAATCCATTCAGAAACTATATAACTAAATTCTATCCAAAATTCATCTGTATCTTTCCCTTCCATATAGACTGTTCTTTGAAGAGATTTACTAGAAGCAAGTTTGTAATCATGACTTGTTTTAATTAATTTTACATTATTTTGTTGATACTTTTCTAAAGGAAACGGAAGCCAAACAAAGACTTTTTCATTAAGAGGTTTCTTCCTTTTTATAGACACTCTTGCTTTTACAAAGTATTTTTTTGGTTCTTTGGTATTTAAAAGTCTTTCAACAGATTCGTTTGTTAGCTTGCGTATTTTCTTGCGTTCAGGATCGACTTTTTGTTTTTTACTATATTCTTCAAGAGAAAAACCAATATTGTAGTGAAATCTTTCCTGAAATTTAATTTCGCCATTAATGTATCTAAAATCTAAGTAACCATTCTTTAGTAAATTTTCAAAATCAGATTTTTTAACTCCTTTGAAAAGTTTTTTAAAAAGTTTTACAGCTTCGTCTTTGGTGTAGGGATAAGATTTCTCAAGAAGTTCTAATCTAAAAAGTTCGAATTTTAATCTTTCTTTCATTTCTTTTGGAATAGGTTTTTTCATTCTTTCCTTTATTGAATTTCTTGCTTGTTCGAACATGCCAAGCCAGATAAGTTTTCTAATGTCTTCTGGTAAAGGAGTAGTTAGAAAATCCATCTTTATCCCCCCTCTGCTCATTTGTTTTAATTATAACACTGGATTAGTTAGCAAAACAAATTTTTTGTTTTTATTTTTGCATTTCATATAATTTGTTGACATATTTGTTGCTTTATGTTACAATATTGAAAACATGCAAAGGAAGGTAAAGATATGCAGGAAAAACTTTCAAAGAAAATAATGTATGTTAGTTCAATTCATGGTAAAAGTTTTGTTTGGTGGTGGAAAAGTGGCAATTGTCCACCACCTTTGTTGTGGTAAAGAACTATTTTTAAAAGGACAATTGCCGGGCAAATATGCCCGGCTTTTTTTTTTAAAAGAAAATTTTAAAAAGGAGGTATGAAGCAGATCTACCGTTCAAACTTGATCCACCTCTTGATCCCGAAACAAACAAACCAATGCCAGCAGAAAAATTACTGAAAATTTTCGCATATCCTTTGTTGGAACAAGAAATGTCAAACGAACGATTTATTAAAATTCCAGATGAAATATTAAATGAATATGCAGTCTTTAGACCAACACCGTTGATTAGAGCTAATTTTCTTGAAGAATACTTGGAAACGCCTGCAAAAATTTTCTATAAATATGAAGGAGTAAGCCCTACGGGAAGTCATAAGGTTAATACGGCTCTTGCACAAGCGTATTACAACAAACTTGTAGGAACCAAAGAGCTTTACACAGAAACAGGAGCAGGACAGTGGGGGAGTGCTCTTTCATATGCTGGATTGAAATTTGACTTGAGTATAAAAGTATTTATGGTCAGAGTTAGTTATATGCAAAAACCTGCTAGAAAACAATTAATAAATCTTTTTGGAGGTGAAGTTGTTCCCTCTCCAAGTAGATTGACTACTTCGGGCAGGAGATATGAAGAAAACCATCCGGGAAGCCTTGGAATTGCAATTAGTGAAGCAATGGAGAAAGTAATAGAGCAAGAAGATGCAAAATACGCTCTTGGAAGCGTGATGAACCATGTGCTTTTGCATCAAACAATAATAGGATTAGAAATAAAGAAGCAACTTGAAAAGATAGGATTAAAACCTGATGTATTGATAGGATGTCATGGAGGAGGTTCAAATTTTGGAGGAACAATTCTTCCATTTGTTTCTGAAAAATTATCTGGAAAGAACTTAAAATTTCTAGCATGTGAACCTGAAAGTTGCCCGACTTTGACAAAAGGTGAATACAGATACGATTATGGTGACAGTGTAGGTCTAACTCCTCTTTTAAAAATGTACACACTTGGTAAGGATTTTGTCCCACCTAAAATACATGCTGGAGGGCTAAGATATCACGGGGCAGCTCCTATTATTTCTGCACTTGTCAAACATGGTTTGGTAGAACCTAGTTTTTTTAGTCAAGAGGAAACTTTTAAAGTTGCAAAGCTTTTTGTAAAGTTGGAAGGAATTATACCTGCTCCCGAATCTGCTCATGCGATAGCTGGAGCAATAAAAGAAGCGTTAAAAGCAAAGGAAGAAAATAAAGAAAAAGTAATTGTTTTTACACTTTCTGGACATGGTTTATTTGATTTAGCTGCATATGTATAAATGATAAAAAGCCACCGAGAGGTGGCTTTTTATACTGATTTAACTATTTCTTTAAAGGTTTTTTCTATGAGTTTTAGTTTTTCTTCAGATCTTTTCCTGTCTTTGTCAAAGGAATATATATATACCTTGAGCTTTGGTTCTGTACCAGATGGTCTTACAGCATACCAACTTCCATCATCAAAGAAAAATCTTAGAACATTTGAAGAAAGAATATGGTCTTTATTCACTTCACCTATTTTATTTCCTTCACTATCGTATATATTTCCATACAAATAGTCAATATATTTTACTAATTTTAATTCTCCAATTTGTTTTGGGAAGTTTTCTCTGTAAAAGCTCATGATTTTATTTATTTTTTTCATACCTTCAATGCCTTCGAATATTAAAGAAAAGTTGTTTTCAAGGTAGTATCCATATTTTTCATATAATTCATTTAATACATCTACAAGGGTTTTTCCGAATTTTTTGTAATATCCTGTTGCTTCAGAAAGCAACATAGCAGAAATGACGCCATCTTTATCTCTGACAAAGGTTCCTGTAACAAAACCAATACTTTCTTCATATCCAAATTCAAATTGATAATCCTCTTTTTCAAGTTTGTTTTCAAGTCCACAGATATTTTTGAAACCAGTTAATGTTTCGAAAGTTTCAACATTAAATTCTTTTGCAACTCGCTTTCCGAGGTTTCCGGTAACAATGGATTTGATTATTATACTTTTCGAAGATAATAGATTTTTCTTCTTTCTTTGGCTTAAAAGGTATTGAATTAAGATAGCTCCAGTTTGATTCCCATTAAGTGGAACATACTCACCATTATGATATACCATTACAGCTAATCTATCACAATCTGGGTCGGTGGCAAGTATTATATCTGCCTTTTTTTCATGAGCCAGTTTAAGAGCAAGTTTGAAAGCTTTGATATCTTCAGGATTAGGGTATCCAACTGTTTTAAAATCAGGATCTGGAGATTCTTGTTCTTTGACAACAAAGACATTTTTGAACCCTCTTACGCTTAATATGTGACGTACTGGAATATTACCTGTACCATTTAATGGTGTGTAAACAATTTTGATATTTTTATCAATTTCTTCATTTAAAGCAAGATTTAACACATTTTTGTAATATTCTTCATCAATTTCTCTACCTATCATTTCGATTAACCCTTTTGAGATTCCTTCATCAAATGGTATTTTTTTTATTACACCGAAATCCTTGATTGCTTGAATATTCTTTTGAACAGGTATTGCAACGTCATCTAAAATCTGAGAACCTTCATCCCAATATACTTTGTATCCATTATATTCCGGTGGATTATGACTTGCTGTAATAACTATGCCAGCTGTGGCGTGTAAGTGTCTAACAGCAAATGACAATTCGGGGGTTGGTCTAATGTCGTTAAAAATATAAACTTTTATACCATTACCCGCAAGAACCTCAGCAGAGATCCTGGCAAAATCTTTAGAAAAGTGCCTTACATCATATGCAATTACAACTCCTTTTTGGGCTAAGTTTTTACCTTTAGAATTTATAAAATCTGCAAGCCCTTGTGTTGCTCGTGCAACAATGTATTTGTTCATTCTGTTAGTCCCAGCACCCAACTTACCCCTTAACCCTGCTGTACCAAATTCAAGATCTTTAAAAAATCTTTCTTTTATTTCTTCTTCATTTCCTTCAATTAACCGAAGTTCCTTTTTAGTTTCTTCGTCTATATATGGACTTTCAAGCCATCTTTTATATTCTTCAAGATAATTTTTCATTTCAACACCTCCTTATAATATATTTTAACACATTAAAGTTTTTTATTAAGTCTTTACAGTAATCAAAAGTGTAAACGCTTACAGAAAAATTAAGTTATTTTTAGAAAAACAAAGATTTTTGGGGATAATTTTTGTTAATTTTCTGTATTTACGAGGAATTTTATTTGTTTCTTTTGTGCCAAATATGGTAATTTACTAACAAGCATGTAAACGCTTACAATAATAAGGAGGTGGGAAAATGAGAAATTTTGTAATTATTATCTTAGTTCTGTTAAGTTTAGTTGTGTTTTCCACGAAGATTGTTTTTTGGACAGCGCCAAATCCTTTGCAAGAGCAATTTTGGAAACCTTTAATTGAGGAATGGAACAATAACCATCCAAATGCTCAGATTGATTGGAAAACCATTCCTGCGGCAGGAAGTTCCGAAGAAGCTATACTTACTGCGGTTGCCGCTGGAAGTGCCCCGGATTTTTGTACGAATATTTTTAGTGGATTTGCGGCCCAACTTGCTGAACAAGGTATTATTGTTCCTTTAGATGAGGAGTTTGGTAAAGAATTTTTTGATTTAGTTGAAGTTAGGAAAATGAAAAACATCATTGAAGGTTGGAAGTTGAATGGTCATTATTATGTCTTTCCGATTTACTCCAATCCAATTTTGATGTGGTGGAGAAAAGACAAGCTTCAGGAACTAGGTTTTGATAGACCTCCTAGAACATATTCTGATATCTATGAAATTGCGAAAAAATATGCCAATCCACCAGATAGATATGCAATGCAGGTTGTTCAAGGTAGAAATTGGTGGGACAGATGGTTTGACTTTATAACATATTATTATGCTGCAAGTTCAGGAAAATCTTATATTGATACAAAAAGATACAGAGCAATCTTTAACGATGAGTATGGAAAAGCAGTGGCTAACTTTATCTATACAATGTTTAAGAACAAATGGACAGCAGTAGAAATGGGTAATCAATTTTCACTTTCTAGTGGGAAAGCATTAGGTGTTCTGCAAGGTCCGTGGTCAATAAATTGGGCCAAGAATACATATCCAGAAGTATATGAAAACCTTTGGATTTCTCCTCCGCCTGTTCCTGATAACTATAAAGGAGAATCTGTCAAAACTTTTGCTGATACAAAAGGTTTAGTAGTGTTTAGTAGTTCGAAACACAAAAAAGAAATTTTCGAATTTATTAAATGGGTATTTAGTGATCCTAGGAATGATGTAAGGTGGATTGAACTTACCAAAATGCCACCTGCAAGAGAAGATCTTATAACAAATCCTTTGTTTAAAAAATTCATGGATGAAGATCCATATTTTGCAGCTTATGCCAAAGAAGTTGGAAATGCTGTTCCACCAGCCCTTATTACTAACACTATTGATGTACAGGATGCAATGACCACTTACTTGATTGAGCCTTTAATGTATTTAAAAAGTAAACCTGAAGATGCTTTGAAAAGATGTGTAAAAGAAATTAACAAGATACTTTATTAAGAGGAGGGGTATATATGAAAAGATTGTTGATTTTTGCTCTTATATTCATTGGTGTTTTAGTTTTACCTTTCACTTTAAAAATTCATGCAGGTAGTGTAGAAGTACCAATTACAATGAAAATGTCCGATTTTCTCGATTACGTTCCTGACGATGTAGATCTATATTGGGATGGAATAAGGGTAAAAGTGGGTGGCTTATATGTTCCATTTCAAATTGATGATGTCGATGGAAATGGAAGAATTTCAGGAAATGATTATTTAGTTTTCCTTGGCAAAGGAGAATGTGAGATAATTATACCAGAAAATGAAACTGCAGTTGTGAATTTTGAAAATTACTTTTCTGTTAACAAAGATGGTAATGACTGGGTAGTTACTGGAAAAAACGGTGAACAATTTAAAGTAGATGATCATGGTCTTGTACATGTGACAAAATTTGGAAAAATAGAAGGGACAATTTTGGATGAAATAGGTGTTTTAAGAGTAGCAGGCTTTGCGAATAGTACATATTATGTGAATGGTGAATTAGGTAAACATTTCGAAGAGGTTTCATATGCATTTGAGCCAATTTCGGTAAAAGTTATTCCCGGCCCAGTTGCGGTAAGCGTATATGCACAACTCAGATCTATTACGTTTTCTGGACTCAATCAATATATAGTTACTCGTGTATTTAAAAATGACGATATATTGGTTAATAACAATGTTTCATTTAAAAATTATGCAGATTTGATGAAACTCCAACATATGGTTACAAGAGTTCTTACCAGTGTTGACAGTGAAGCAGTTCACGTTTTACCAGTATTTAGGAAGTTGGTTTGGGCAGATCAATTAAATATTACACCGTATGAGTACTGGCTTCAAAGAAATGCAATAAAAATTGTAGACAATGTACCATATATTGTATTTCCTGCTATGGATTCTATGAAACCATTGTGGTGGGGCGCAACTTACATTTTTGCTTCCCAGGAAAGATGGAGAGGAAATTATTCTGAAAAGTATGGATTAGGTGTAGCAGAAATTTTACCGGAAATACCTGTTGTTAAAGATAATTTCGAGGATTGGATAAATGGCAATACCTGGGTCTTTGAATCTCAAGAATTTAGAGATGGAGTTTTCAAATGGATTCCTGGGGAATTTGAGGCATTTGCAGCTACAAAAGGTGCTTATCCAACAGAAATGAAATTATGGCCTAATAGATATTATGCCGGACAAAAGGTGAATTTTGTGAGACTCTATAGCATATCAAAAGCTGGTGATCTTGAAAGTTGGATAAGATGGTTAGAAGAAAAAAGTAAATCTTTTAGGAGCATAAAAATAGTCAATGAGTAATTACAATGGTTGTGGGGAGATTTTTCCTCCCCACAGTTTTACCTTATAGGGAGGTATTTGAATGGTAACAATAGAGGATGTTGCAAAAAAGGCAGGAGTTTCAACGGCTACAGTGTCTAGAGTAATAAATAATGTTGGAAATGTTTCTGAGAAAACAAAAATGAAAGTATGGAAAGCGATTAATGAATTAAATTATAAACCAAAAATACTTGCTTCTGCCCTAGCAAGGCATAGGGAAAGATTTTTAGTTGGAATTTGTGAAAGTGAAAGATTAAAGAATATGGAAAAAGAAAAGATTGTTCCTGAGTTTTATACAGTAATTTTAACTGCTTTAGAGCAAATAGGAGAAGAATATGGATTAAAATTTTGTAAAATGAATTTATTTTCTCCTACGGAATGTGATGCATATATTCTTGTGGGTGGAGATACAACCAAGGAAGTTGTAGAGATGTATAGAGAATTAGGAAAACCGTTTTTATTGTTAGATCATTATATTCCTGGAGAAAAAGTAGATTGTATTGTTACTAATGGATTTGACGGAGCATATTATGCAACAAGTTATTTGATAAAAAAAGGATTAAGAAAGATATTTCATATACATGGTCCTTTAAATTCATATGGATTTAAAGGAAGATATGATGGATATACAAGTGCAATGAAAGAAGCAGGACTTCTTCCAAAATATTACGAATATGATGATGTGAAGAATAATATGGATGATGTAATAGAATTTATGCTGCGAAAAAATGATATACCTGAAGCAATTTTTGCTTCTAACGATATAACGGCTATGAGGATTATTAAGGAACTGAAAAAAAGAAATATAAAAGTGCCTGATGAAGTATCAATAATAGGATTTGATGATATTATAAGTGCAAAAGATTTTGAACCTTCACTGACAACTTTAAAAGTTTTTAAAGATGAAATGGGATCTCTAGCTGCAACAAGAATATACGAGTTATTAGTTGGTCATAATGTTCATCCCGTAATGGTATCCCTTTTCACAAAGTTTATAAAAAGAAAAAGTTCAATTTAGGGGTGATAAATTGACTTCGAAAATAAGAAGGAGAGAAAATTATCTGGGATGGAGTTTTTCATCCATTTATTTAATATATACAGCGTTATTTTGGGGTTACCCTTTTGTTTGGTTAGTTATCCTTTCATTTTCTAAGTGGAATTTTTTTGGAACCCCGAGACCCGTTGGTTTTAGAAATTTTATAAGGTTATTTTCTGATCCTATATTTTGGAGAATATTTTTAAATACAGTAAATTTTATGGTTTATTTTATTCCAATGGTGGTTGTTTTATCGCTGCTGTTCGCGTTAGCTTTGTACAGAGTAAGTCTTTTTAGAACATTTTTTGCTTTAAGTTTTTTAGTTGCAAATGTTTCTTCTGGGGTAGCATATTCAATATTATTTTCGAATCTTTTTTCAGAGAGTGGACCAATTAATAGTTTTTTATACAAAAGTTTTGGCTTTACGATTCCTTGGTTTAGTGATCCGCAATTTGCTTTATTATCAATAGCAATAATGGTGACATGGAAATTTGTAGGTTATTATGGATTGATCCTATTCGCAGGTCTCAATGCTATTCCAAAATCTTTATACGAAGCTGCGGAACTTGATGGAGCAAATAATTGGGAAAAATTCTGGAAGATAACTTTTCCATTGTTAAACCCCGCTTTAACCACAGTGCTTGTTTTTGCAGTAAATTTAACATTTGGAATATTCACAGAACCATATATGATAACAGGCGGAGGTCCAATGAGAAGAACCTTGACATTTATGATGCATATTTATACGACAGCGTTTCAGAGAATGAATCCCTCATATGCTGCGAGTCTTGCAGTAATTACTGGTTTATTAAGTTATGGTTGTGTTCTTCTTGTTCGTTTTTTGGTTGAAAGAGAGGTGTCATTGGTATGAAACGAAAAAAAAGTTTCCCATACTTTACTTTTGTTTTATTGTTCATTTCATCTTTAATATGGATATATCCATACTTTTGGCTTTTGTTTTCATCTTTTAAACCAACAAATGAAATATATACCCGATTTTGGCCGACCAAATTTACATTAGAACATTATAGATTAATCTTTCTTATGACAGATAAATTACAAAGGCCATTTTTGCGAGCATTATTAAATAGTATATTCATATCTGTTACTATAACTTTTGCAGTAGTTCTGACATCGGCATTTTTCGGTTATATGTTATCCAAATTAACTTTTAAAGGAAAAAAAGCTATCTTTAATTTTATTCTTTTTCAAATGCTTTTCCCGGGTTTTATGTTTATAGTTCCTTTGTTTGTGTTAATAAAAAATCTCGGATTGTTAAATACTTATTCCGCAATAATACTACCTTCAATTATAAGTGCATGGGGAAGTTTCATGTTTGCACAGAATTTCAAATCAATTCCAGATGATTATATAGAGGCTGCCAAAATTGATGGAGCGAATACTTTTTGGATTGTTATGAGAGTAATGTTTCCACTTGCACGTTCAACTGCTTCAATAGTGGGACTTTTTACATTTATTGGCGCTTGGGATAATTTTATGTGGCCTTTGATTGTTATGAAAGATTATAATAAAATGCCCCTTTCGGTTTTGCTTGCAAGTTTCAATCATGAATATAGTAGCTATGTAGGACCTATACTCGCCGGTTCAGTAATTCAAACTATTCCAATGGTTTTAATTTTTCTTATTTTTAGAAAATATTTCTTACAAGGAATTTCAGTATCGTTAAAATAGTGAATAGAAGGAGGTAGCTGATATGGAGCTAAAACTTCAAAGACATCCAAGAAATCCTTTATTTGGTCCAAATCCAAATCATCTTTGGGAGAGTAGGTTTGTATTTAATCCTGCGGTAGTTTTTGACGGAGAGTTGTTTCACATGCTTTACAGAGCTCAGGGAGAAGATATGGTTTCGAGGTTAGGATATGCTGTAAGTATAGATGGAGTAAATTGGAATAGGTTTGAAAAGCCAGTATTTAGTCCTGCTATTCAAGAAGAATTGTATGGAGTGGAAGATCCTCGAATTACATTTCTTGAAGGATATTATTATATAAATTACACAGCATATGCTCCTACTGGAATAAAAGTTGCGATGGCAAGAACTAAAAATTTCATTACATACGAAAGGTTTGGTCCAATTTTACCTGAAACCCCAAACAAGGATGCGGCACTTTTTCCAGAAAAAATTAATGGAAAATACGTTCTTATTCACAGGCTTGAGCCAGATATATGGCTTGCATTTTCAGATGATTTAATTCATTGGAGTGATTATGTAAAAATAGCTTCTCCTCGAAAAGGTTATTGGGATGACGTAAAAATAGGGGCAGGAGCTCCACCAATAAAAACAGAATATGGTTGGCTATTACTTTACCATGGTGTGCAAAATGGGCCTAGATATACTTACAGATTAGGTTTTATTTTATTAGATTTAAATGATCCAACAAAAGTAATAAAAAGGTCTGAAGAACCTATTTTAGAACCTGAAGAAGAATGGGAGATTTTTGGTGGAGTTCCAAATGTTGTATTTTCTGATGCTATGGTGAGATATAAAGATAAATACTATGTTTATTATGGAGGTGCTGACAATTATATAGCACTTGCTACGATTGATGTTGAACAAGTTGAAAAATGGATAAGGGGATGAAAGTATGTTCAAAATAGCGATAATTGGCGCTGGTAGCGCCGTTTTTTCTTTGAGAATTATAAGTGATTTAACAAAGACTTTTAAAGAAGTAGAAGTATCATTAATGGATATAAATGAAAGAAGATTGAAATCTGTATTGGTACTTGCAAAAAAGCTTAACGAGGAAATGGGAACAAATCTAAGATTTAGAACAACAAAAAATCTTGAAGAGGCAATAAATGGTGCAAGATTTGTTATAAATACGGCTCTTGTTGGAGGGCATGAATATCTTGAGAGAGTCAGAAAAATCAGTGAAAAGTGGGGATATTATAGAGGAATTGACTCGCAGGAATTTAATATGGTGTCTGATTATTTTACGATTTCAAATTACAATCAGTTGAATTTATTTTTAAGAGTGGCAAAATTGGTTGAGGAAAAGGCAGAAAAGGATAGTTGGCTTTTACAAGCAGCGAATCCTGTTTTTGAAGGTACTACCTTAATTTCTAGGGTTGTCCCTATAAATGTAGTGGGACTTTGTCACGGCCATTACGGAGTTCATCATATTGTGGAAACTTTAGGGTTGGATATGAAAAAAGTAGAGTGGCAAATTGCGGGAGTAAATCATGGAATATGGTTAAATAAATTCTTATATGACGGGAATGACGGATATGAATTGTTGAATAATTGGATTGAGAAAAACAAATATGAACCAAAACATCCCTTTGATGATCAACTTTCACCTGCAGCCATTGATATGTATAAATTTTATGGACAAATGCCCATAGGAGATACAGTTAGAAATTCTTCTTGGAAATATCATTATAATTTGGAAACGAAGATAAAGTGGTATGGAAAATTTGGAGGAGCTGATTCGGAAGTTGGTTGGAAATGGTATCAAGAAAACATAAGAACGATTTCTGAAATAATCAATGAGCTTTCAAATTACGTTTCTGAAAATCCAAGAGTCAAGTTACTAGATTACAATCTGTATAAAAACTTTTTACATGTGGATATATTTAAGGAGGAAATTGATAGTATTATAAACCCGGGAAGATTAAGTGGTGAGCAGCATGTTCCGTTTATAGATTCGATTGTTAACAACAAAAAACAAAGACTAATTGTTAATATTCCCAACAATGGAGTTATCGAAGGTATAGCTAATGACGTCATTGTAGAAATTCCTGCATTAGTTGATTCAACTGGTATACATCCAGAAAAGATAGAACCAAAGTTGTCAGAAAGAATAATTAAGTTTTACTTACAACCAAGGATAGTAAGAATGGAAATAGCAGTTGAAGCTTTTTTAACAGGGGATTTCAATTTATTAAAAGAATTTTTATTTAGGGATCCGAGAACAAAAAACGAAGAGCAAGTTGAGGGAGTTTTAAACGAGATATTAAACCTTCCTGAGAATACTGAAATGAGAAAGCATTATTTAGGAGGGTAATAGTTATGAAAAAATTAGTAGTTATACTTATTCTAATGTTTAGTTTACTTGTTTTTTCACAAATTAAAATAGATCATCTAGAATTTTTGGGTGAAGATTTTATATTAAACGGAGAAAAGGTTCATGGGTATTGGGTTTATGCAAACAAAAGTGGAGATACATATATTAAGGTTTCAGCTGCGGGTGAGGGAAATATATGTGTAGATGATGTTGCAAGAGCAGTGGTTTTTTATGTGGAGTTGTATGAATATACTAAAGATGAGAAATACCTTAATATTGCAAGAAAATCAGCAAAATTTCTCGTTCAAATGCAAGATTTCGATGGAGATTTTTACAATTTCGTATATGTTGATGGGACAATAAACAAAACCGGGATAACAAGTTCAAAACAACATTCTTGGTGGGCTGTGAGAGCTTTTTGGGCGTTAACAAAAATTGCAAAATACGATAGTACATTTTTAAGTAAAGCTTTGAAAGCTTATAAATTATTGTCAAAGTATGTAAAAAATGGCCTCTTAAACGGAGTAGGTGATCAAACAGCTGTATATATATTGGGTCTAATTGGGTTGTATGATTTAAACATAAATGTTGAACAAGATATTAGAAATTCCGCTGATGCAATTTTAAAACTATATAACCATGGATTTTTCAGTGTTTATCCCGAAAAAATTTCATGGCATGGTTGGGGAAATAGATATGTAGAAGCATTGGTTGAAAGTTATAAGGTCACAAAAAATGAACTATACTTAAAAATCGCAAGGAAAGCTTTAGAAATAGAAGGTCCCTTGTTTTTATCAACCGGCTTTATATATTCAATCTCAGATAACGTAAAGTTATTTCCCGAACTTTCTTATGCAGTTGAAAGCATAACAGTGGGTGCTATCAAGTATTATCTACTGACAAAAGAAGAAGATATAGGTATTTTATCTGCGCTCCTTGCTGGGTGGTACAAAGGTTTAAATAGACTTGGCAAACCAATGTATGGTCCAAATGGTGAAGGATTCGATGGAATGGAATTTGGACATATAAATTATAACGCTGGAGCAGAGTCAACCATTTCTGCATTAAGAACAATGCTTTATTTAGAAACTTTACCAGAGCAGTTGAGAAAGTATTCTGAAGAGAAGATAGTAAATTTGTATCCTATCTTGGTGTTAGAAGCTGAATCAGGTAATTGGGGTATATCCGATGTAAAAATAGTAGTTGATGGAAGATATAGTGGTTCAAGTGCTATTTCTTTTTCAGATAATCTTAGGTTAAAATTTAAAGTTACAAAATCGTTATACGATGTGATAGTAGTAGGTGAAGGAAAATACACCTGTATAATTTCGTCTTCAGATGGCAAATTAACAGAAGATTTAGAGGGGAATTACGTTTATATGGGAAAAATAAACTTGGAATCTTTCAGATTAACTTGTAAGGGGGAAGGTATAGTTGATCAAGTAATTTTGATTCCTGAAAAGTTTGGTATTTCAACTTCAAGTATTACTGTTTTGTATAAAAATGGTTTGATTATAAAAAAAGAAACATTAAAAAAACCGGAAATCAAGAAAAACAAAGATTATAAAGTTAATTATGAAATTAACAATAACTTCCTTTTATTTGACTTAGAACCTGTCTTCAACAATAATGGTATAGGAACCCCCTTTGAAGAAAAAGCAAATTTTGATAACCTTGGTTCAGTTTTAGGTAGCTATTTATCAAAAGACATTGTAAATAAAGTTAAGAATTATAACATACCATTTAAGATTTCTTTTAAAGGAAACGATAATATAAGATGTAATGGTCAGATTATAACCTTTGATAGCGTATACATCAAAAATTTATACTTATTAGTTTCTGCAAACCACGGGGATTATGAAGTTAATTTTAAGATAGGGGAAAAGATTTACACAGTAAAAGTTCCAGATTGGTGCTCGAATAATTTGGACATTACAGAAGATTTCAGATATCTTGCAACAGGGGAAAAACAGTTTATAAAATGTGGTTTTAAGGTGATAAAACTCGAGACAAATGATGAGGTTGAAAAGATAATTTTGCCAGATGAAATTAATGTTCATCTTTTTGCAATAACTGGAGAGTTTTAGTTTGATAAAAAGTGTATATTTAGTACCACTTTCGCGAGTAATAAACAAAAAATAAAGGAGTAAAAAGCAAAAAATTAAGAGATGAACCACACGAATAAGAAAATACAATTTTTTTGAACCTTGAAATTATCTAGTTAATTTTGTTCAAATGTTGGATTTTCTCCTTTACATTCCACATAATTAAAACCTATTAGACACAGGGGAATAATGTCCCTGTGTCTTTTAATTTTTATGTCCACATAGTTAATATTGAACAATAGTATTTTTCCGTTTTTCTTAAAATCATCAGGCTTTACATCCCACGTAGTTAATATTGAACTTTTATAAAACTAAGAAACATCAAGTTATACGATATAAGTATACAAAAATCTTTTAAACTTTCAAAACTATTTTAATAATACTTATTAAAGGAATATTTAATTCTTTATTCTGTTGAAAAAGATTGTGGTTTATAGTAAAATTATATTACCATATGGTCATTTGGTTATGAGGTGAAATGATGATTGAAGTTGTTGAAATTATAAAACTTTTTTCTAATGAAACAAGAGCAAGAATATTGTTTTTGATATGGAATAAAGAGCTTTGTAATTGTGATATAGAAAATGTTTTGAAAATTTCGCAATCAAATATTTCCAAACATTTAAGGCAAGCTGAATTTTTAAACTTTGTTGAAAAAAGAAAAGATTCATATTGGACTTATTATAAAATTAATCCACAGATGTGTGAAAAATATAAGTTTATAGAAGAAATTTTTAATGAACTATCAAAGATCGAACCTTTTAAATCTGATTTTGAAAAATTAGAAGAGTATTTAAAAACACCTGGCAGATGCAAAACGGAGGTAAAAAATGAAGAAAAAAATGAAATTCTTTGAAAAATATCTGAGCATATGGGTTGCTTTGTGTATTTTAAGTGGATTTTTACTTGGGAAAATATTCCCACAAATCCCTAAAACTCTTAGTAAGTGGGAATACGCCAATGTTTCTATTCCGATAGCCATTCTTATATGGTTTATGATTTATCCAATGATGTTAAAAATTGATTTTTCAAGTATTAAAAATGTAGGCAAAAATCCAAAAGGATTGTTTATTACATTAACAGTAAATTGGTTAATAAAACCATTTTCAATGTATTTTATAGCTTATATCTTCTTAAAAATTGTCTTTGGAAATATTATTGATCCAGAGCTCTCTTCCGAATATATGGCTGGAGCAGTTTTGCTTGGAGCTGCTCCATGCACGGCAATGGTTTTTGTTTGGAGTTATCTAACTAACGGTGATCCTTTATACACATTGGTTCAAGTTGCTATAAATGATTTGATTATTTTATTTGCTTTTGCTCCGATAGTTTCTTTCCTTTTAAAGGTTGGAAATATAACTGTTCCTTTTGGTACTTTATTATTTTCTGTAATGATATTTGTTCTTATTCCGTTGGTCGCAGCAATTATTACAAGGCATTATGTTATTAAAGTAAAGGGTAAATATTATCTTGAAAAAATTTTTATTCCAAAATTTTCTTCAATTTCAATTGTTGGGCTTTTACTTACTTTAATATTACTTTTTTCTTTTCAAGGAGAAACAATTGAAAAGAACTTTGTACATATGCTTTTAATTTCTGTTCCATTAATAATACAGACATTTTTAATTTTTGCAATTGGATATTTTTGGGCTTGCTTTTGGAAAGTACCTCATTCTATTGCTGCACCAGCAGCAATGATTGGTGCTAGTAATTTTTTTGAGCTTGCAGTAGCAGTTGCAATATCCCTGTTTGGATTTAATTCTGGGGCTGCTTTGGCAACAGTTGTAGGCGTGTTGGTGGAAGTCCCTGTGATGTTAACATTGGTGAGAATAGCCAATATGACAAAAAATAAATTTGTTAAGAAAGGAGTAACAAAATGAAAAAAGTAGCTTTCATTTCAGATATACATTCAAATTTAGAGGCTTTTGAAAGTGTTTTGAAAGATATAGAAAAAGAAAATGTTGAACAAATATATTGCTTAGGTGATCTAGTTGGATATGGTCCTAATCCCAATGAAGTAATTGAAACAATAAAATACAAAAACATTATTACAGTTTTAGGAAATTATGATGAAGCAGTTGGTTTTGAAAAAGACAATTGTGGTTGTTCGTATAATTCAGGAAGAGAAACTGAAGTAGGTGATGAATCTCTTTTTTGGACTATTAAGACAGTGAGTATAGAAAATAAAAACTTCTTGAGGAATCTTCCAAAGAAATTATCGATAGAGATAGAAGGAGTAAAGTTTTTTTTAGTTCACGGAAGCCCTTTAAATCCACTTTTGGAATATGTGAAACCAAATACGGATCCTGAAAGATTGAAAACTATTGTACGATCAGTAAAAGAGAATGTAATAATTAACGGCCATACCCATCTTGTTATGGCCAAGCACGTATTGGGAAAAACTATTTTAAATCCGGGAAGCGTAGGTAGGACAAAAAATGGAAAGCCTGGAGCAACATACATGATTTTGACAGTTAACAACGGAGTGTTTGAATATAGTTTTAAATTTATTGAATATAATGTTAGGAAAACTGTAGAAAAAATCATAAAAGTAGGTTTACCAGTTGAACTTGCAACAGTTCTTTCTCTAGGCGAAACTTTTGATATGGGAGAAGGAAAAAACAAAAAGAAAGATTATTTTTTCAAAGTTTAAGTTCTTTCGAAATATCTATCGAGATCGTTAAATGAGAGTTTTAAAAACAAAGGTCGGCCGTGTGGACAAGTGGTCAAACCTCTTTTTAAAACTTCTTCAATGAGAGTTTTAATTTCATTGTATTTAATGTCGTATCCCGTTTTTACGGCAGCTTTACACGCTTTATCTGCAATTATATGTTTCATGTTTTTAGGATTTTGATTGGGGATCCGGAGTTCATTTAGGATTTCCTTAAAGATATCTTCAAAATCTGAAATTTTAATAAAAGAAGGGATAGCTTTAATTTTAATAATATCATTTAGAATTTCAATGGAAAAACCTAATGTTTCAAAATCATGAAGTTTCTCTTTTAATAATTCCTTTAAACTTTTCCCAAGTTTAATGGTTATTGGAACAATTAGATTAATTGTTTCAATATTTTTGTTAAGTTTTTCTAAGATATTTTCATACAATACTCTTTCGTGAGCTGCGTGAAAATCCATGATGTATATACCATCTTCTCCTTCAAAGAGTACATATCTTTTTTTTAGAATTAAAACATCTTTTTTTAAGTCTACATTTTTTTGTGTTACATTGAACAAAGTAGTAATTTGGTCTATCGTTGAGTAGTCCTTTTTTGGTTCTTTAATGAGAGAAGGTTGTTTTTCAAAGTAATTTTTAAGCGATTGTTTTTTCTTTTTTTCAGATATGAATATTTGTTTTGAAACAAATTTTTTAATACCTTCTCTAACGGCCCTTATAATGTCAGAATAGACTAAATTTGGGTCGGAGAACTTAACTTCAAGTTTTTGTGGATGAACATTGACATCTATTGAGTGAGGAGGAATATTTATAAACAACACACCATATGGATGATTAATTAAAGCTTCTCCATACCCATTTTCAAAGATATAGTAAAGCATCTTATCCATAATATATCTTTTTTGTACAAAGAAAACTTGACCGCTTCTGTTTTTTCTGTTGTAATTAGGAGAAGAAATTATTCCATGCGTATATTTTCCTGAAATTTCTGTAAATTCTTTAACTTCAGGGAATATCAGATTGAATCTTTCAATTAAACTTGATGGTAAAACGTTATAAATTACTTCACCATCAGCTTTAAAAACAAAATGGATATTTGGGTTTGATAAGATGAATTTTTCAATAAATTCTGTGACTAATCTTTTTTCAACGTGGGGAGATTTTAGAAATTTTCGTCTTGCAGGTATGTTGAAAAACAGGTCAAAAACCTCCACTGTTGTTCCTTTTTCATTAGTTGGATAAGGTTCGATTTTTTTAATTTTTCCACCTATTATCTCAAGTCTATTTGATTCTTTAGAATTATTCGAAGTTATTACCATTCGACTTACTTTTGAAATTGAAGCTAAAGCTTCTCCTCTAAAACCATACATTTGTAAATTATAAATATCTTCAAAATTAGAGATCTTGCTTGTTGTGTGTTCTTCGATGGAAAGTAAAAGATCATCTTTTGACATACCAGAGCCATTGTCTTTTACTTTAATGTAACTTTTTCCGCCAGAAATGATCTCTACTTCAATAGAGGTTGCTCCCGCGTCTATTGAATTTTCAATAAGTTCTTTAACGACAGAATATGGACCTGCAACTACTTCTCCTGCCGCAATCTTACTGATTACCGAAGGTGGGAGTTTTTTTATTCTTTGCATTATTTAACCCTCGTTTCATATGGTTTTAATTTTATACCTTCAATTTCTTCTTCATGACCTGCAAGGTTATGATATACTCTAACATAGTTGTTACCGTCAGTAATTGTATATGCTATACCAAAAGAACTAGTTTTAATATCTTCTAACCAAGAATATGTCATCCAAGAATTTTCTTTCCTAAATCTGATCCAATATTTTACATAATTTAGCAAACTATTTTCTCGTGACTTTTGCTCTTCAACTGAAACACCTGTAAACGCATAATTAAAGCCAATGGATTTCCAAAGAGTTTGTCCGTCTGATGAAAGAGAAGCATACCATGGAAATGGTTCGAGAACATGTTCTGTAAAGTGTGAGTCGTATATTCCTTTCATTCCAAGTTCATCGCCATAATATATAAAAGGAACTCCAGGAGTTGTCATGAGTATTGCAAAAAATACTTTTCTTTGTTCTTCCGATTGGATAACAGAGGCGAGCCTTGTCATGTCATGATTACTAGTGAAGTTAGAAGATATATATATTTTTCTGTTATCTGAAAGAGTTCTTGTAAAGCAATCAAATATTTTATAAGTTGAACCTGTAGTAATTGACTCTCTAATAGCTTCTGTGAAATAAAAGTTAAAAGAACAACCAATTGTTTTTGCGTATTCAATAACAATTTCTGGATCGTCCCATACCTCAGTTACTGCAAACACATCTGGCTTTATTTCACGAGCCTTTCTCATTATTTTTTCCCAAAATTTTACATTTTTATCATGAAAGTAATGAAATTTCCCATTTTCAATATCGTAATCGTAAATATGTTTTGCGGCATCAAATCTAAAACCATCAACTCCTAGTTTTAACCAAAATTCTACTATTTCAAGTGCTTTTTCAACAACTTTGGGATTATCATAGTTTAAATCTGGAGAAGCTCCTCCAAAAACACCATAATACCATTTTCCTTTGTATGGATGCCACAATGGTTCGTTATCCCAATGTCTTTTTTCGTTGAGGTTAGTATTTTCTCTAGCCCAAAGAAAATAATCTTTATATTCTGGATCTCCAGAAAGAGCAGCTTTAAACCAAGGATGTCTTGACGATACATGATTTAAAGGAAGATCGACAATAATTTTTATATCATTTTTGTGTAGTTCATCAACCATTATTTTGAATTCTTCTAAATTGCCATATATGAGATTAGTATTAAAAAAATCTATAATGTCATATCCATGGTAACTTGGAGCGGTAAAATGAGGCATTAGCCAGACTAAATCTATTCCTAAGTCTTTTAGATAAGAAACGGATTTTGCTAAGCCAATAAAATCTCCTTCACCATCATTATTACTATCATAAAAAGAACGAATGTAAATTTCGTATCCGATCATATTATTCCTCCTTAAGCTTTTTGATAGTAAAATAAATGTCTTTATCAGTTATTTCTAATATACCATATGTTTTCATTGCAGTTCCAGGGTTTAAAAAGCGTTTACCACCGTATAATAAATCAGTAGGGCTATGACTGTGTCCAAAAAGAATTATATTAGTATCATTTGGAAACCAGTTGATTATTCTTTTATGAATATTAAAATGTGAACCGGAGCCATGTACCATACCTATATTAAATTTCCCTATTTTAACAATTTTTTGTAATGGTAGATAATCTTTCACATCATATTCATCCATATTTCCTGAAACTGCGAAAAAGTTTTTATTTAAACTTTGTAAATATATCACAGTGTCGATATTAACAAAATCGCCGAGTGCGAAAATCCCATCACATTTTTTAGCTAATTCAATTAAATTTGGGTGAATTTCTTTGCATCGTGTGGGTATGTGTAGATCTGAAATTACAAGATATTTTTTCATCTAAATCACCTCTAAGTAATTTTAACACATAATTAGATAGTAGAAAATTAAAATAACTGGTGTTATAATTTAATAATAAAAATAAGGGGTGATATTTTGAAGATAGATTTACATGTGCATTCTACTGCTTCGGACGGGACTTTCAGTCCAGATGAAATTTTGACATTAGCAAAAGAAAGAAATGTCGAAATTTTATCAATAACTGATCATGATACTATAGATGGTATTAAGAAACTGATTTCAACAGAAGTGTACTTTGTTCCGGGGGTTGAGATAAGTGCTGAATTTCCAACAACTTTACACATATTAGGTTACAATTTTGATGTAAATAATGAAAAATTAAATAAGACACTTAATGTATTGAAGGAATATAGACTTCAAAGAAATAAAATCATTTTAGAAAAGATGCAAACGCTGGGATTTAATATTTCAATGGAGGAACTTATAAAAGAAGCAAATGGTGAATTGATAGGAAGACCACATTTTGCCAGTTTAATGGTTAAAAAAGGGTATGTTGGAGATTTAAGGGAAGCGTTTGAAAAATATTTAAAAAAAGGTGCGATATTATACGAGGATAAAAAAAGGCTTAAAATGGATGAAGCAATTAGCTTAATCAATGATGCAGGTGGGATAGCTGTACTTGCCCATCCATACCAAACAGGGTTGGAAAAAGAAGAATTAGAAAGACTTGTAAAAAAACTTAAATCATACGGACTTTCTGGAATGGAAGTTTATTATTCTAAACACACTCCCCGTATGATAGAAGAGTACGAAGCCATTTGTAAAAAGTATAATTTAATAAAGACAGCAGGTTCAGATTTTCACGGAAAAAATACTCCTGATATATCTTTAGGAATAGAAATTCAGAAGGAACTAGTAACAGATTTTTTGAGGATATGTTCATAACCCCCCTCTGCCTCTCAAAGGGGGGGAGTTAAATTATAAAAGTCCTTTTGCTTTTGATATTCCAAATTCAAATGCTTTAATGTTTATATCAATTGCTTTTTGTGGAACGCTGACTTTAATTACATCTTTTATTGTTTCGGGTGATAACGGAAAACCAGGAGTTTGAGTAAGGGCTCCAATTAAAACAACGTTAGTAGTAATTATATTTCCAGCCTTTTTTGCAAGTGTTTCGGCGTCAAAGCTAATATATTTTGCATTGAACTTTTTTTCTACAATATTTTTAATCTCTTCATGTGAAGGGTAATTGGCAAGTCCCATTGAAACTTGAACAGGTAAAATTTTGCGGGAGTTTGTGAAAACAAGTCCGCCAGTTTTTAGGTAATTTATGTATCTTAAGGCTTCTACTGGTTCAAATGATAAAATTACATCAGCTTTTCCTTCAGGAACCATTGCCCCATATACATTCTCTCCAAATCTTACGTATGAAATTACACTTCCGAACCTTTGACTCATACCGTGTACTTCTCCAACTCTAGCTTTATAATTTTCTCTTAAAGCAGCCCAACCGAGTAAGTTTGCTGCAGTTAAAATTCCTTGTCCTCCGACACCAGTTATAACTATGTTGTATTCTTTAACCATTATTTCCCTCCTTTACCACTTCGAAAGCGCCATATGGACAAATTTGCACACAACTTCCACAACCCCAACACATTGTAGGATCAATTTTTGCTTTTTTGTTCTCAGCGTCCCAGGATATGGCAGGACACCCAAAAGTATTAATACATATTTTGCAACCAGTACATTTATTGATATTTACTTTGAAAACAGGGAGTTTTATTCCCTTTTTTCTAGCTTGTCCTATTCTATGAAGTGCACAAACTTGTCTTGAGACTATTACCCTTACACCTTTCACTTCCAGTGCTTTTTGTACAACTTCGATAGTTTTTTTGATGTTGTATGGATTAACAACTTCTACGAAATCCGCCCCCATAGCTTTAACAACATCTTCTATTGGTATTCTTTTTCCTGGACCGTGTGGAGTATCTCCTGTTCCTGGATTTGGTTGATCTCCAGTCATTGCTGTAATTTCATTATCTAACACTACAATGATAATATCAGATTTGTTATATATTGCATTTGCAATTGCTGGAAGTCCAGTATGATAAAATGTTGAATCACCAATAGTTGCAACAATTAATTGCGAATCATTTGATATTTTCTCGTTAATTGCTCCATTTAATGCGATACTTAAACCATGAGCTATACCAATTGACCCTCCCATTGCAACGGTAGTATCTACGGCATTTAAAGGGGGTAAGACACCCAATGTATAACAACCTATATCACTTGGTAATATTGCCTTGTTTTTTGTTACTTTCTTTATTGCAAAGAACGAATTTCTATGTGGACACGCTGGACATAGTGAAGGAGGTCTTGGAGGAAGTAGGGATTGAATGTCCTTATATTTTTTTTCTAAACTTTTAAAATCAATTGGTGTATTTATCTCTAAAAATTTTGCGATTGCTTCAACTGCTCTTTTTGTGTCCATTTCATATATTCTTGGAACAATATTTTTACCATGTATGGGAACATTAACTTGTTTATCGTAGGCCCATATTTTTATTTGTTCTTCAACAACAGGTTCTAACTCTTCTACAATTAAAATTTTTTCAAGTCCATCCAAAAACTTCTCTACTAATTTGAATGGTACAGGAAAAGGAGTTCCCAGTTTTAAAATTCTGATATTTTTGATATTCAACCACAAGAGAGCTTCTTTTACGTACGCATATGAAAGTCCAGAAGTGATAATTCCTATGTTTCCATTTCCTTCAATCCAGTTAAACGGGGAATTTGCAAATTCATTTCTAATATTTTCTAAATTCTCTAGAATTTTTGGATGAAATGCTCTCGAATGCGCTGGTATATCAACGAATCTTTGAGAGTTTTTTTGGAAGTTACCAAGCCGTCTGATTTTGTTAACAATGGCACTTGGTAATTCACCGAGTTTAACATCTCCTCTCATATGTGAAGTTCTTGTAGTTGTTCTTAAAATTACTATGTGTTTAAACTTCTCGCTGATTTCAAATGCATATTTAGTCATATCTTTTGCTTCTTGAGTGCTTGCAGGTTCTAAAACAGGGACATTAGCAAATTTTGCAAAAACTCTTGTATCTTGTTCATTTTGAGAAGACCACATACTTGGATCATCTGCAACCATTACAACGAAGCCACCTTCAACGCCCATACCAATAGCGCTCATAAATGTATCTGCAGCAACATTTAGTCCGACATGCTTCATAGCTGTCATGGATCTAAGGCCACTCCACGAAGCGGATAAAGCTGTTTCAAAAGCAACCTTTTCATTTGTGGAATACTCCATGTAAATTCCGGCATCTTGTGCAATAGTGGCTATAGTGTCGGTAAGTTCAGAACTAGGAGTTCCTGGATATGCGGCAAATACAGCTACCCCAGCCTCTAAAGCACCTCTTGCAATTGCGTGATTTCCTAGAAGTAGAATTTTTTCACCAGGTTTATTAAGCAAGACCAAATCAGTCACTTTAGCCATTTTACCACTCCTACTTTAGTTTTTTTGTTAATACAGTTATATTTTCTAATATTTTTGTAAATAAATCAAATGTATTTTTGATTTATTGAGGCTAATTGTAAAGTATTACATAAAGTTTTTGAGTGCTATCTGAGTTTTCCTGAGTGACAAATGTTACAACATATGAAATGTATGCAAAGAAGTTAACACACAATTTTATAAATATTTTAACAAGCTAATATGTTAATAAGTTGTATAATTAGTGAAGGAGATAGTCCCCAAGGGGGTGTTTAAATGACATTTGAAAAAATCATAGCACTATTAATTGTTGGAATAGCATATTATTATATTATTTTTGGAAAAAAGTATAAAGCTCCCGTTGTTTTTGGGCTTTCGTTAATTGTAGCTGCTTTGAAGTTAGTGGAAGGTCTTGAACCAGAAAATATTAGTAAAGTTGTAGATTTTAATACCCTGGGGTTACTTGCTGGTATGACTGTAATTGTGGAATTTTTGAAAAAAACGGGGTTATTTCAATTTTTGGCTATTAGAATTGTTAAAATAGGTGGAAAGAGATTTTTTTGGACTGTAGTAGGTCTTATGTTATTAGTTGCAATCTCTTCTGCATTTTTAGATAATCTAGTTACAATAATTTTGATTGCTCCAATGATTTTTCTTATTGCTGATACTTTGGGTCTTGATCCTGTTCCTTTCTTAATCTTAACTATTATCATAGATAATATTGGTGGAATGTCAACTTTGATTGGAAGTCCCTTGAATCTAGTTTTAGGTTCTGTAAGTGGACTTGGTTTTAACGATTTTATAAAAAACATGGGCTTAATTACAATAATTAGTTTTATAGCTGTTATACTAATGTTCAGAAAATATACAAAAATTGATGAAGGAATCTTAAGTAAATTGAAAAAACTTGCGGATATTGATGAAAGAAAGGCAATAGTTGATCCAAAGTCTTTAAAATTTACAATCTCTGTTTTCTTTTTGGTGATAGTACTATTTGCGCTTCATAATGTTGTTAATATTGATCTTTCATTTATAGCACTTCTTGGAGCTATTTTAGTTATGCTGTTTCATAAGAAAGAGTTCAATGATATATCAAGCGAAATTGATTGGGATACTTTATTTTTCTATGCAGGTCTTTACATTCTTTCATATGCATTGGAAGAGATAGGAATAACTAACTTGTTGGCTGGATTGTTTATGCCTTTGTCAGGCAATTATTTCCTAGCAACCATTGTAATTTTTGGTTTTGTTTCCTTAGCAATACCATGGCTTAGTGCTGTTCCTGGAACTTTGATAATTGCACCTGTTTTGAAAATATTGGTTAATAGTGGATTTTCAACGCAATTTTGGTGGGTATATGGAGTTAGTGCAAATCTTGCTACCAATTTAACTCCTTTGGGGGCTGTCCAGAATATAGTTGGGGTTAATCTTTTATCAAAACAAATTGGTAGAAATTTCGGTTTTGGAGAATATATGAAGTGGGCATTTAAACCATTTTTGGTCACCTCATTAATAGGTTTAGGTTATGTATTAATTAAAGTGTATTTCGGAGGTTAAACATGAAATGTCGAGGATGTGGAATAGAATTACAAACTGTTGATTCGAGTAAACCAGGTTATGTGCCAAAGCATGTCTTTGAATTAGAAGAAGAACCATTATGTCAGAGATGTTATAAAATCTTACATTATGGGAAACTTACAATACCAATAAAAGAAGAAATATTTATTCATCAAATTGATGAGTTATTGAAAGATTTTAACAAGGTATTTTATGTTGTTGATATAACAGATTTTGAAGGAACATACAGGGAAGAAATAATAGAAAAACTTCAAAGTAAAGAAGTGTTTTTTGTAATTACAAAGTTTGATTTAATGCCACGATCTCTAAGTTCCAAGGAAGCACAAGAATGGTTAAAAAACAAACTTGGAGTTGATTCAAAACATATCTTTTTAACGAGTAGTAAGAATAATTTTGGGGTTAGGAAACTTGAAAAATTTTTAACTTCTCTAAAAGAAGATATACTTGTTATAGGAGTAACAAATGTTGGAAAATCTTCTTTAATCTCAAAATTCACACAAACTTCTCCAACTATATCCCCATTTCCGGGAACGACTTTAGGTTTGTTAAAAAGAAAAATTAGTAATTCAAAATATTATTTGGTAGATACTCCGGGTATATTAACAAATGATAGAGTAGTTGATCTTTTAAGTCCAGAATGTCAAGCAAAAATTCTAAATACTAAACGTTTGACTAGAAAGACTTTTAAAATTGATGTAAATAGAGCTATATTAGTAAGTGCTTTTTGTAAAATAGAGGTAGAATATGAGGGGGACAAATTGCCAATTTTTCAAATATTTGCTCCTGAAAATGTCAAATTTCATGAAACAAGGATAGAAAAAGCGGAAGATTTAATGATTCAAAGAGCAGGTGATTTGTTAATTCCACCGTGTAAAAAAAGTGAGATTAAAAACATAAAATGGAAAAAAGAAATTTTTGAATTAGATGAAGAAAAAGAATTGGTAATATGTGGTTTATCATTTATAAATGTTAAAAGAGGACCTTTCAAGATGAAATTAAAAGTACCAAAGAATATTAAAATTGTAGTGAGAGATAGATTACTAAAACCGCAAAGAGGAGGTTAAAAAAATGAAAATTAAAGAACCTGGTATTATTGCAGGAGTTAGTAACAGACATGTCCATCTTTCAAGAGAAGATGTGGAAATTCTTTTTGGAAAAGATTATCAATTAACACCCATCAAAGATTTGGGGCAACCAGGTCAATTTGCCTGTCAAGAAACAGTAATTATTGCAGGTCCCAAAGGAGCGATTGAAAAAGTCAGGGTACTAGGTCCAGAAAGAAAAGAAACACAAATTGAAATTTCCTTAACAGATGCATTTAAACTTGGAGTAATGCCCCCTGTAAGAGATTCTGGAGATCTTGAAGGAACTCCAGGAATAGTTATTATAGGACCTAAAGGAAGTGTAATCAAAGAAAAAGGAGTAATAATTGCTAAGAGGCATATTCATATGCACCCAAAAGATGCTGAATTGTATAATGTAAAAGATAAAGATATAGTCAGAGTTGTAGTAGATAAACCAGGAAGAAGAGTAATTTTTGATGATGTTCTTATAAGAGTAAGTGAAAAATATGCTTTAGAATTTCATGTTGATACTGATGAAGCAAATGCTGCGTTATTAAAAACGGGAGATAAAGTATATATCTTAGAAGAATAAAATATGGTAGAATAGACATGGTACGAAATGCCGAAAAAGGAGGGGAACTATGAAAGACTATATTGAAAGAATAAATCATGCAGTTGAATTCTTGAAAACAAAGATTAATGAACTTCCTAAAATTGCTATTATACTTGGTTCAGGGCTCCATGGGATTGCTGAAAGCATAGAACAACCCATGAGAATTTCCTATAGTGAGATTCCTGGGTTTCCTGTTTCAACTGCTCCAGGTCACAAAGGAGAACTTATTTTTGGAAAATTAAATGGAAAAGATGTTATGTTAATGAATGGAAGATTTCACTATTATGAGGGTTATGATATGAAAACTGTGACTTTTCCAATTAGGGTAATGCAACTTTTAGGTGTGGAAATTCTTATAGTTACAAACGCGGCTGGGGGAATGAATCCAGAATTTGAAATAGGAAGGCCAATGTTTATAACAGACCATATTAATATGATGGGAGATAACCCTTTAATTGGTCCAAATGTAGATGAGTGGGGTCCAAGATTTCCTGATATGTCAAATGCATATGATAAAGAATTGAGGAATAAAGCTATTAATGTAGCAAAGAAGTTAAACATTCCGTTCTATGAAGGAGTTTATGTAGCTGTAGCTGGACCAAATTTTGAAACACCTGCAGAACTAAAAATGCTTAGATGGATGGGTGCCGATGCAGTGGGGATGTCAACTGTTCCGGAAGTAATAGTTGCTAATCATGGAGGATTAAAGGTTCTTGGAATTTCTGCAATAACCGATAAAGCAGTTCATGAAGATCTCAAACCACTTACAGCAGAAGAGGTTTTAGAAGTAGCTAATAAAACAGGAGGTATGATTGTAAGAATTATTTCAGAACTTGTGAAGGAGTTATAAAAATTAAATAAAGTGAAGAAAGTTAGGTGCCTGACAAACAGTCGGGCATCTTTTTTATTTTACAGAAATTCCTAGTATAAACTCTTTATTGGGGATATATTTAGGAAGGATAAACTCACCACGTGGTGTGCTTAAGATTATAAACTTGGGAGAATTTCTAAATTCAAGTTCCATTTTATAAGGTCCTAAATAATTGATTCCTTTTTTGCCGTAGATTCCCGAAACTTGCCTTTTTATAAGAATGCCTTCATTTGTCTTTAATATTTGGTATAACACTTTCTTTTTCTTTCCATCAACAATTTCATCGAAAGAAATTCTACGTGACGAAATATAATGAATTTTTGAAATACCTCTATTGTAATAATCATGTCTTATATAATTAATTACATGAAAAAATTCAAGAGATTTCGAGTAGTCTTTTTTAAGAGTTATGTACCATTCAAGTGTTGCATCGATCATGAAGAAAGAGACAACACTAATTTCCAATGCTAAAATAAAAACAATTAAAAATTCTATATATGAAATTTCCCCTACCTCCCCGTTACAAATCGAATTTTTCTTTTGGAGCTTCCCCCTTAGCAATTTTATCTAACACACCATTAACAAATCTCCCGCTGTTTTCTGTCCCATAAGTTTTTCCCAATTCTATCATTTCATCTATAGTGACTTCAATAGGTACATCTGATATATATATAAGTTCATAAGTTCCTAATCTGAGAAGGTTTCGATCAACAGCAGAAAGTCTATCAATTTCCCAATTTTCTAAATACTTTTGAATTATATCATCGATTATTTTTATTTTATCTTTCATTCCTTGAATATATTCAAAAGCTTGTCTTTGAACTTTTTTATCCCGAAGGTGAGTTAATTCTTCTTTCGCTATTTTTTCTAAATTTTCATCACTTTGGAAATCCCATTGGAATAACGTTCTGAAAATATATTCTCTCATTCTATGACGCCTTGTTGCCAAATTATTCTTCCTCCTCTTCCATTTCTTGCTGAGAAGCTTCAATTTTTTCAACCACATCTGTTATTGTTACATTAACAGCAGTGACGGGTATTTCAGTCATTCTTTGAATATTTTCTGTTATATTTTTCATTATTCTTTTTCCGAATTCTACTATACTTTGTCCGTATGGTGCAGCAGTTCTTACATAAACAATTACGCTATCATCTGGAGTCCTTTCAATTTCTATACTTTTCTTTAGTTTTTTAGTTTCTTTTTCATTTGGACTTATCTCTAAAATTTCGAGAAAACTTCTAAAGGCAATTTCTTTTAAAACTTCGTCACTGATATTTATATTTCCTTGTTCAAATTCCATATAAAACACCTCCTTTAGGCCCTTTCAATATATTTTCCGGTACGAGTATCAACTCTTACTTTTTGGCCAACTTCAACAAAGAAAGGTACGGTAATTTTTAACCCGGTTTCAAGAACAGCAGGTTTTCCTCCACCAGACACTGTGTCACCTTTAAAACCTGGTTCAGTTTCAACCACCTCGAGAACAACACTTGTTGGAAGTTGAATTCCTATAGGCTTTCCATCGTGCATAATTAAATCTACTTCGGTGTTTTCAACTAAATAGTTTTTCTCTTCTTCTATTTCATGTAAAGGAATACCATATTGTTCGAAAGTTTCATTGTCCATAAAATAATACATTTCACCATCATTGTAGATATAGGAAGCTTTTTTAAACGTAATATCTGCTTCTTCGACTTTTTCGCCACTATTGAAATTAATTTCTCTAATTAATCCTGTTGAAATGCTTTTTAGTTTTGTTCTAATTAATCCCGACCCGCGTGCTCTAAAATGTTTGTTCACATCAACTACTCTGTAAATTTCTCCTTCAACTTTTATGTACATTCCTTTTGATAGTGAACCTACATCAACCATTAAGGCACCTCCCAAATAGTTTCTTTTGATTTATCACACTATACTTCATCAGATTTGTTTAACAACTTCGAAAGGGGGATGTTGTCTATAAATGCTTCTTTTCTAATTGCTAAGTATACATTATCAGATAGTTGATAAGGGTTAAATAAATTAACTTTACCAATTATATAGTTTAACACAATATAGTCCTTTTTTTCAAATATTTCGACGTTTTCTAAGTTTTCTAAACTTATTAATCGTATTCCGCGTTTTGTTTTCTTTTCAATAATTTGCCTACGGTCAAACTTGAAAGGTTTTTTTATAATTAACGAAAATTGAAATTTATTAATTTCTGAAAAATTAATTGTGTTAGCAAAAACATTTTCTATTTTCAAATGTTTTGGTTGAACCGATTTTATTTTTTCAAAAATATAATCAGTTTCGTATGTTTCATTAAAAAATGCATTCAAATAAAATGCCAAATCAATTACCCCAGTTGGTACAGGATCAATATATGAAAATTTAGGCTTAGGATGGTAGCCTTCAGTATAACACAGATTCAATTTACTACGTCTAAATGTTCTTTCGATCATGGTTATTGTATCAAGTGCAGAAACGTACCTGTAAAGACCTATTTTTTTTAAAAGTATGGTGTAGGATTTACTCACCAAACATCACCTTTAAAATATATACTTTGTTGGATTTTAAATCTGGAACATAAAGAGTTTTTCTTTCAGAGTCGTAATAGATATCAGAAGGGCCTGAAAACTTATCAATTTCTCCTACTTTTTTCCAGTTTTTATAAGCGACTACATTTCCAGAACCAAATCCAGAGATAAAGAATATATCATTTTCTTTATCATAACTAATTCCATCACCGAGATTTATATCTGGTAGAGTGATCTTTTCAAGGATTCTTTTACCATCACTTTTGTAAACGATAGCGGGATTTGTGAAAGAAACAATGTATAAATATTTTCCATCAGTTGTAATTCCATTGGGTCTTGAAAGAGTAAAGACTGGCTGTAGCATGTCACTCTTTAATGTGTAAACCATGTCACTGTATGTATCAGTAACATAAAGAGTTCCATTAAATCTGACAATATCGTTAAGATATTTTGCAAGCCCACTAACAGATGTGAATGTCTTATAATCTGAATTAAGGGTATTAAGCATGATTAATCTATCATTTTCTGCTATCCACAAAATGTTATTTTCTAGAAGAATACCTTTGGGGTCGGTAATTTGAAAAAATTTCTTTGTTTGATCACTGATTTGGTAAATGATACTACCATCAGTTTCATATAATTTACCCATTTGTGAAATGTAAAATCCTCCATTGTTATCTATTGCGATACTTTCAGGCCCAAGTAACCCCCAAATAGTAAAAATAATAGTAAGTAATACCATCAAAAATCCCCTCCCAGATACACCTCTTTCACAATTCGTTTTTCGAAAACTTTTTCTGGTTTCCCTTCTGCGATAATTTTCCCTTTGTGAATTACGTATAGTCTATCAACTACATTTATTAAAGCTTCAACACTATGATCTGTAATAATAACTCCTAATCCTCTTTTTTTTAATAACAGTACCATCTTTTGAATTTCTTTTACAGTTTTTGGATCTATACCGACAAACGGTTCATCTAGAAGTAAGAATTTTGGTGAGAGTGTCATCATTCGCGCAAGTTCCAATCGTCTTTTTTCTCCGCCGGATAAATCAGAAGCAAACTGTTCCTTTAGATTGTAAATACCAAATTCTTTAAGAAGTTTTTCAACTTTTTCATTTATATTTTGTTCGTTGTGAAACTCGAGAATTAATTTCAAGTTATCTTGAACAGATAATTCACGAAAAACGGAGGTTTCCTGTTGCAAATAAGTAATTCCCATAAGAGCTCTTTTGTGAATGGGAATATTAGTTACATCAATTTCATCTATATAGATTTTTCCAGAAGTAGGTATTACAACACCTAAAATTATATTAAACAAAGTAGTTTTGCCTGAACCATTTGGTCCAAGCAAACCTACAACTTCTCCATTACTTGCATGAAGTGTAATACCTTTCAAAACAGTTTTTCTTCCAAATTTTTTAACAACATTTTCACACACAATTTTCATAGTTATTTAGTTGATTTCAGATATTCGATAAATTTAGCTGTAACGTCATAATTTGGACTAGCATAGGACATTGATTTGCTATTAAAAACGAAATCATATCCCATGATTTCAGCAAATTCAGCAATCTTTGAGAGTATTTCTTGTTCAATTTTAGCAAATTTTGGTTGATACTCATCACTTAATAACTGATTGTATTGTTGTTGTTTTTGGAGATATTCTTTAGTTTTGGCATCTATCTCTTCTTGAGAAGCTCCACTGTTTTTCAAGTTATTAATTTCGGCGGCAAGTTCATTAAGTTTTTTTGCATAAAATTGATAATCTTCTTGATATTTAGTTTGAAGTTCAATCCATTTGTCGTATGATTGTAAAACCTTAGTTGAATCAATGTAAGCTAGTTTAGGTCCTTGATTACTATCGCTTCCAGCGAATAGTAAAACAAATGATAATAATAATCCTAAAGCAATCGAAAGCATACCCAACTTTTTCATAAATACACCTCCTAGTTTTTTACTTTTGCTTTTGAAACTATTGATTTTCTGCCTTTGGTTTTGAATACGGAAAGAATTATTTCAGCTTCTTTGTATGGAACAGTGATAAATGAAAATTTATCCAGGATAGTTACATTTCGTATCACTTTTTTATCTATACCTGTGTTTTGGACAATGAAATCAGTAAGGTTTCTTTTTGTCATCCCAGAATTTTTTCCTTTCGCAATAAAGAGCCTTACGTTCTGAGAATTATGTTTTTTTGTGTTGTGGGATATTGTTTCATATGAATCGGGATCTAATCCTTGGAACGCCCTATACAACAATTTTGCTAACATTTCTTTTATATCCCCTGACAATAAAAGTTCGTCAGCTAATTTAAAATATATTTCATTTAATTTGGGATTCTTTTTTAAAAGTTCCTCTTTTATTTTTTGGGCTTTAGTATTTATAATTTGATCAATTGAAGGAATTTTTCCTTCTTTTATCTTTGCGTTTGAAAATTTTTTGATTCTGAATAGTTGTCTATATTCTCTAGGAGTAACGAAAGTGATCGCTATTCCCTCTTTTCCTGCCCTTCCTGTTCTTCCAATTCTATGTACATAATGTTCAGGATTAAGAGGAATTGAGTAGTTTATAACATGGGATAAACCTTCTATATCTATGCCTCTTGCCGCAACGTCAGTAGCGACCAGGATATTTGCTCTTTTTTCTTTGAATTTTCTTAAGACTCTTTCTCTCTGATATTGGGAAAAATCTCCATGTAAAGCTTCTGCATCGTAACCTCTTTCATTTAATTTTCCAGAAACTTTGTCAACTTCAAGTTTCGTTCTGCAAAACACCAAACCATAAAATTCTTCTTCGATGTCAATAACTCTACACAATGCTTCAAATTTATCATTTTCGTTGACTTCAATATATATTTGTTCAGTTAAGTTGGTTGTTAATTCTTTATCGACTACCTTTATAACTTCGTAATTTTTAATATATTTTTTTGCTAGATAGACTATTCTTTGCGGAATAGTAGCAGAAAACATTAGAAAGAATTTGTTTTCAGGTGTATTTTTCAATATTTTTTCGACATCATCTATAAATCCCATATCTAACATTTCGTCAGCTTCATCTAGTATAAAATACGAAACTTTTGATATATCTAAAGTTTTTCTTTCTATATGGTCTAGAACCCTTCCGGGAGTTCCTACAACAATATCAACACCGCGTTTAAGATGATTAATTTGGTAGTTAATTGATTGACCTCCATATATTGGTAAAATTTTCAAATTTCGTTTTTTTAGTGAGTTTATTTCTTCGGCTACTTGTAGTGCAAGTTCTCTAGTAGGTGTTAGAATTATAGCTTGAATATTTTTTTGTGGTTCTAAAAGTTCTATTAATGGTATACCAAACGATGCGGTTTTACCTGTTCCAGTCTTTGCTTGAACTATTAGGTTCTTTTTTCTACTTAGTAGTAATGGAATTACCTTTTCTTGAACAACTGTCGGTTTTTCGAATCCCTTTTTGTAGATAGCATTTAAAATTTCTTTACTTAGTTTAAAATCTTCAAAATTCACTTAGTTTCCTCCAATCTCATCCTCATAATTTTGGTTAGCTCAGGAGTCAGTTGTTTTCTAACGTTTAATGGCAGATGATCGATAAAGAGAACGCCATCTAAATGATCACTCTCATGTTGAACAATTCGAGCAGGATATCCTTCAAACAACCGCTCATGAACTTTTCCATATTCGTCTTGATATCTTAATCTAACCCATTTATATCTTGAGACATCTGCGAAAATTCCAGGTAAACTTAGGCATCCTTCTTCTCCAAGTTCCTTTTCTTCAGAATGTTCAATTATTTCAGGGTTAATAATAAACATGGGGCCATTTCCTTCATCCATAACGAAGAAACGTAGCAAAACACCAACTTGCGGGGCCGCCAACCCAACCCCATCATCCAAATACATTGTTTTTAACATTTCTTCCTTTAAGTTTCTTACAAATTCAAAATCGGTGACTTTTTCTGCTTTCTTTCTTAAAATAGGATCACCAAACAATCTTATTTTCACTGTACATTTCCTCCAGTTTGCTTAGATATTTTTCGTTTGTCATGAAAAGAGAAATAGGAGTGACTGAAACGAAATTCTCCTTCAGCACCTTATAATCAGCTTTTGGATCTGGATCGTTTTCAACAATATTTCCTTTCATCCAATAATAATCACTACCCGAAGGATCAACTCTTTTTTCAAAATAGTCCTCGTACATTCTTTTACTTTGTTTTGTTAATTTCCAACCACGTAATTTTTCGTAAGGTATAGAAGGGACATTTATGTTCAAAGCGGAAAAACGTGGAATAGAATTAACGTCGAATTCTTTAAGGAATTTAAGAATAAAACGTGCAGCTGTTTCATACATAGGATTTTTGAAATCATAACTTGAAATTGCAATTGAAGGAATTCCAGCAATAGCTCCTTCGAGAGCACCACTTACTGTCCCGGAATATATTACATCTGTGCCAAGATTATTTCCTCTGTTTATTCCACTTATAACAAGATCTGGTTTTTCGTTTAGCACCACGTCAATTCCTATTTTTACACAATCTGCTGGTGTACCTGAGACAGAATATATTTCGAATGGTTCTTTTATATCTACTTTTCTTAACCACAATGGAAATCTAATAGTTATAGCATGGCCTACGGCGCTTTGTTCTGTTTCGGGGGCTACAACTGTAACTTCATGTTCTTTACTTAAAAACCTTGCAAGACATAAAATGCCGTCAGCGGTAACTCCGTCATCATTTGTTATTAAAATTTTCATGCGTTCCACCTCAAATTACTTTTCAACAATTTGTACTACTTTTTCGGCAATGTTTCTGAATACTTTTTCAATTTCTGTTTCTCTTAAATATAAAGTTATAGGTTTCCCCTCATCTGCTAACTGAGCAGCTTTAGGATCAAGAGGTATTTTACCGAGTAATTCCGTATTATATTCTTTTACTAAAATTTCTCCTCCGCCATTTCCAAAGATTTCGATTTTTTCTCCACATTTTGGACATCTAACATACGACATATTTTCGACTATACCAATTAATTTTTGGTTCATGGAATGTACAAAGTCTATGGATCTTCTTACGTCATCAAGTGATATTTTTTGAGGAGTTGTAACTATAACTACACCATCAATTTTTCCTAAAGTTTGAAATAAACTAAGAGCTTCATCTCCTGTTCCAGGTGGTAAATCAAATATTAAATAATCAAGTTCTCCCCATTTTGTGTCTCCCAAAAATTGTTTTATAGCACTATGTTTGAGTGGTCCTCTCCATATTACGGCTTTTCCTGCTTCAACTAACATTCCTATTGATAAAGCCTTTAGATTAGGCAAAATTTCTGCGGGAACCATTTCTTCATCTTCAACTGTTGGATGCTTATCTCCAAGCATTCTAACGATATTTGGACCGTGAATATCAAGATCTAGCAGTCCCACTTTATAACCACTTTCAGCTAATGCTGTTGCAAGGTTAACTGCTACTGTTGTTTTTCCAACTCCACCTTTACCGCTTAATACGGCAATCTTGTGTTTTACTTTGCTCATTTTTTCTTTTACTTTATTTTGTTCATTGTTTAAATTAAATTGTGGATTAACCATACAGGCACCTCCGACTTTATTTATCTGCTTTAAATAATTATATCACATAAATAGTAGAGACTAAGTTAAGATAGTATTTTTTTTGTATGGTATAATTTGTAACGCGAGGTGGTTAATTTGATAGTTCTAAACAATTTATCGATTTCTTTTCCTGGCAAAACCTTGCTCTCAAATATAAATTTGAATATATCAGATAAAGAAAAAGTTGCATTAATAGGAAAAAATGGTTCGGGTAAAACAACTCTTTTGAAAGCAATAGCGGGTATATACAACGATTATGCTGGGCAAATTGTGACCACAGGGAAAGTGTTATACCTTGATCAATTTAGGGTGTTTGATGCAAAAACCCCTTTTGAGTACTATTTAAAGGTGGCGGATACACCTGAAAAAGAAAGAATAGCAAGAAGCATTTTAAAAGGTTTGGGATTCAATGAAAAGGATTGGAATAGAGATATTTCAACTTTTAGTGGAGGGGAAAGAACTAGACTTCATATTGGTAGAATTTTCCTGGAAAATCCAGATTTTTTACTTTTAGATGAACCAACGAATTTTTTAGATATATCTGGTATTCATTTTTTAAAAAGTTTACTAAGAAATTTTGATGGAGGTTATTTGATTATTTCTCACGATAGAAGTTTTTTGAGAGATACTTGTAATAGATTTTTAGAGATAAACAATGAAAAAATTTGGGATTTTAATATGAATTTTGATGATTATTTAAGAGAAAGGAAAAACCTTCTTTTACATCAGGAGAGAGAATTGAAGAATAGAACGAGGGAAATTGAAAGGTTAAAAACAATGATTGAGAGGTATAAAAAATGGGGGAGAGAAAAGTCTATTAAACAAGCAAAAAGCAAAGAAAAGCTTTTAGAAAAAAGGCTAAAGGAACTTGAAGAGAAAACCCTTTTTTTAGAAGAAGAATCGGGAAAAAAGGTAAAAATTCCTGTTCCAGAACCTGCTGGTTATGTAATTTTAGAAGTAAAAGGGGCAAGTTTTCTAGATGTTATAAAAGACATTTCTTTTACAATTTATAATGGCGAAAAAGTGGCCATTTTGGGACCGAATGGAAGTGGGAAAAGTACACTTTTAAGATTAATTAACGGAAAGATAGCAGGGAGTGGTGAAATAAAGTTTGGTCATAATGTAAAAGCAGTTTTTCTTGATCAATTTGTTGAGAATCTTAATTTAGAAAATACAGTGTTTGAAGAATTAGCGAGTGAAATGAAGATGGAACCTGATTATATTATAAGAGCATATGCTGGAAGATTTGGATTTAAAGGCGAAGAAGTTTTTAAACTTGTTTTAGAATTGAGCGGGGGAGAGAAACAAATACTTGCTCTTGCAAAGGTGTTGTTAAAAAAACCGAATTTACTAGTTTTAGACGAACCAACAAATCATATGGATCTGGAAACGACAGAAATTTTAGAAAAAGCATTAAGAGAATATGAAGGTTCTGTAATTCTTATTTCTCATGATGAAGAATTAATTAAAAATGTTTGTAACAGGTATTTTATGATTAGAAATAAAACATTACATGAAATTTCTTCATTGGATGAATATGATATTCAACATGAAAAAAATAATCGTACGAGAAAATCTTCGAATACTTTTATAGAAAGAAAAAGGATAAAAAATAAGGTAAAAAAAATAGGTGAGACAATAGATAAATTAGTTCAAGAGGAAAAAGAACTTTCCAACCAACTTGAAAAGATTGATATAGAACTAGTAAAGGTTGGTTCAGATTATATAAAAGCCATGAGATTAACTAAAGAAAAGGAAAATTTGGAAGAGAAAATTTTGAAAATTTTAGAAGAGATTGAAAAGTTAAGACATCAATTAGAAGTCTTAACAGAACAATTATAACTCTTCTACAACATTTCTGAGCCATTTTTTACTTTGGTATCTAAATATCAAAATTATAAACTTTGCTATATCATCAGTCAAGGTGAGAAGAAAAACAATAGGAAAAGATAAGTTTAATGCTAGTCCAGCAACCCCTGCAAGAGAAATTCTACAAAACCACAAAGTAGAAGATTCAACTAAAAAAGAAAATCTGGTATCCCTTCCTGTTCTTAAAAAACTACAATATTTAAAGTTTTTGAAATTGTTACAGTTATTATCACTAACTGTCTTACTTTGGAAGATACATCGAAAAATCTACTGGTATACAAGATTAAAAGGGATGTAGTGCTCCTGAGATAATTGCAAAGATTTCAGTAAGCCTGATTATTTCCTCTGAGATTTTGAATGCTTCTTGGAGTTTAAGGAAAAACCTATAGATATAGTTAATACAGTAAATTTTGATAGGCCATTTATATCATTTTTTCCCCAAAATTGCAAAAGAAATACAGCATCTCCGGATACTTACGACTGCTATGGCAGTTTCCTCCAGTTTGCCAATCATTAGTGTGTCTACAAAATTGACGCTTGTAAGTAAAAGTTATTGTAAAGCAATAGGAAGAGCTATTGCAAATAACTTTATTGTTCTTTTTCCAAATTTTTAAATATTAAATCATGCGTTTTTCCTTACGAAAATAAAAGTTTGTGATATACTTAATATTTAGGAATACCTAAAAACTGTGAGGAGGTATTGATATTGTATTTTAAAAGACCTGATGATGATAAACATTTTGATGTAATTGTGGTAGGAGGAGGTCATGCCGGAATAGAAGCAGCTCTTGCAACGGCAAGGCTTGGTTTGAAAACACTAATGTTAACTGCAAATCCTGATAATGTTGGTTGGGCCCCATGTAATCCTGCTATAGGTGGTCCGGCCAAAGGTATAGTTGTAAGAGAAATAGATGTTCTTGGTGGAGAAATGGCTAGGACTACTGATGAAACCATGATTAATGTTAGAATGCTTAATACGGGAAAAGGACCTGCTGTTAGAGCTTTAAGAGCTCAGATTGATAAGTATCAATATTCCCATGTAATGAAAAAAAAGCTCCAAACACAAGAAAATTTAATATTAAGATTTGGATTAGTAGAGAAATTATTGGTAGAAAGGGGAAAAATCAAAGGAATTGTTGATTCTTTCGGAATAGATTATTATGCAAAAGCGGTTATTTTAACAACGGGGACCTTTTTAAGAGGGAAGATTTTTATAGGAAGAGATACAATGGAAGCTGGAAGAATGGGAGACTTTCCGGCGAAAGGTTTGAGCAAATCACTCCAAGATATTGGTTTTAAACTGTCTAGATTTAAAACTGGTACCCCTGCAAGGGTATTAAAAAGCAGTATTGACTTTTCAAAAATGGTTCGACAAGACACTGACGATGTTCCACGAGCGTTTTCGTTTTTTGATGAGCCAAAGATACTATCCAAAAATTTCCCATGTTGGCTTACACATACAAATCCTGAGACTCATAAAGTTATCAAAGATTATCTTGTGTATTCTCCGCTATACGGAGATGTAAAATTGATTCATAGTGTAGGTCCAAGATATTGTCCATCTATTGAGGACAAAGTAATTAAATTTAATAGGGATACTCACCAGGTCTTTGTGGAACCTGAAGGGCAATATACTGAGGAGTACTACTTAAACGGTCTTTCAACTAGTTTACCTTATGCTGCGCAGATTCAAATGTTAAGAACGATTCCTGGTTTAGAACGTGTGATAATAGTAAAGCCAGCGTATGCTATAGAATATGATTATATCGATCCAACGCAGTTGTATCAAACGCTTGAATCTAAAAAAATTGAAGGATTATTTTTCGCGGGTCAAATAAATGGAACAAGTGGATATGAAGAGGCAGCTGGGCAAGGAATTATTGCAGGAATAAATGCTGCGATGAAAATATTAGGCGGAAAACAATTGATTCTTAAAAGATCTGAAAGCTATATTGGGATATTAATCGATGATATTACTACTAAAGGTGTGGATGAACCATATAGATTATTAACATCTCGTGCAGAATACAGGCTTTTATTAAGACATGATAATGCACATTTAAGGCTTGCAAATTATGGATATGAAATAGGTTTAATTCCAAAGTGGTTCTACGAAAAAGTTTTGAAACTAAAGAAAAATATTGAAGAGCAAATAACTAGGTTGAAAGAAGTAAAAATTCCTTCATCGGATATGGTAAATGATTTGTTAGTTAGGTTGGGGACATCTCCTTTAAAAGAAGGAACAAAATTGTATAACATATTAAAAAGACCTGAGGTAAAATACAGTGATGTAAAATCACTTGATCCAAACCCCATTGAAGATTCTGAGCTCGTAGAACAAATAGAAATTATGTTAAAGTACGAAGGATACATTCAAAAAATGCTTGAAGATATAAAAATATTTGATCAATATGAAAATCTTGATATATCTGAATTGGATTTTGATAAAATTCCAAATCTTTCTACTGAAGCAAGAGAAAAGCTTAAAAAGATTTCTCCACGATCAATTGGGCAAGCAATGCGAATACCTGGGGTGACTCCTTCCGATATAGCAAATTTAATAGCTTACTTAGAAAAGTAGATAAATATAGTTGGCTTCCTACCAAAGCCAACTATATTTTTTTATTCATGCATATTATTTTATTTTACAAAATTAAACAGAATTATTATTTTTTATTATAAAAAAACAACAGTTTTCAATGATTTTTATTGTTCAATTTAATATGTATAATAAAATGGACACCATAAAAATGGGGGGGATAGAAGTGCAAAATCCATATGAAAACTATTTAAAACAACTTGATAATGTTAAAAAGTATATAGAAGCACCAGAAGGAGCCTTTGAGATTTTGAAAAATCCTTTAAGAATTATTGAAGTATCCATACCAGTAAAGATGGATGATGGAAGTATAAAGGTTTTTAAGGGTTGGAGATCTCAACATAACAATGCGTTAGGGCCTACGAAGGGGGGAATTAGATATCATCCTGATGTAACTAAAGAAGAGGTTATGGCACTATCTGCATGGATGTCAATAAAAAATGCGGTTGTGGGAATTCCGTATGGTGGTGGAAAGGGAGGAATAAAGGTCAATCCAAAAGAACTTTCACAAGGAGAACTTGAAAGATTATCTCGAGGTTTTATCGATGCTATTTATAAATATATTGGAGTTGATCAAGATATACCAGCACCTGATGTGTATACAAATTCACAGATCATGTCTTGGATGATGGATGAATATAGTAAGTTAGTTGGTTCTTATCAACCAGGAGTAATAACTGGAAAGATAAAGATTGTTGGGGGGTCTCAAGGAAGAGGAACAGCGACAGCAAGAGGAGGATTTTTCGTTTTGAGAGAAGCATTAAAGATTAAAGGAGAAAGTTTTAAGGGATTAACGGTTGCTGTTCAGGGGTTTGGGAATGCTGGTTCTTTTGCTGCAAGATTTCTGAGTGAAGCAGGAGCAAATGTCGTTGCTGTTTCTGACTCAAAAGGAGGAATATATAACTCTCAAGGCTTGCCATATGGACCAGTATTAGAGCATAAGATGAAAACAGGAACGGTAAGAGATTTTGATGGAGCAAGAAATATTACAAACGAAGAACTTTTAGAATTGGATGTTGATATTTTAATTCCTGCAGCGATTGAAAATGTTATTACTAAGGAAAATGCAGAACAAATTAAAGCAAGATATATCTTAGAACTTGCAAATGGGCCAATTACTCCTGAAGCTGACGAAATTTTGTATAAAAAAGGGACGTTTATTCTCCCGGATGTTCTTGCAAATGCTGGCGGTGTAACTGTTTCATACTTCGAATGGGTACAAAATAGAACAGGTTATTACTGGTCAGAGAGAGAAGTTCATGAAAAACTAGATGAAGTAATGACGCAGGCATTTCATAATGTATACGAGACAATGAAAGAAAAAGAGGTAAATTCAAGAATAGCTTCTTATATTGTATCGGTAAGTAGAATAATTGAAGCAATGAAAGCTAGAGGATGGATTTAATGGATTTAAAAGAAAGCCCCTTATTTAAGGGGCTTTCTTTTTGTCGTAATTATTATTCGTATGTAGCTGCAACTTGTTCAAGTAATTCTTCGTCATCTAATAATATGCCAGTGCCTCTTGCAACACAAGTCATAGGATCGTCTGCTATTTTACATGGTACGCCGATTTCATCGTAAATAGCTTTGTCAATTCCCCTCAAAAGTGAACCTCCACCAGTAAGGGTAATACCTTGTTCCATAATGTCTGCAGATAATTCGGGAGGAGTTTTTTCTAGAACAATTTTTATTTTCGAAACAAGGTTTTCAATCAATGGTTTTAACATTTCATATATGTGTTGTGAATTAATTACATCAATTCTTGGTAATCCAGTAACGGCATCTCTTCCTTTGATTTCCATTTCTATATCTTCAATATCAGAATGCGCCTTTCCAACTTTCATTTTAATTTCTTCAGCTGTGGATTCACCAATAATAAGTCCGAAGAGTTTTCTTATACTTTTCACAATAATATCATTCATGGCATCACCAGCCAGCTTTATAGAATCTCCTACCACTATACCACCTAAACTAATAACGGCAATATCAGTTGTACCTCCACCAATGTCAATAATCATATTTCCTCGAGGTTTAGTTACATCTATACCTGAACCAATTGCTGCTGCTAACGGCTCTGAAACGACATATACCTTTTTGGCTCCGGCATTTAGCGCGGCATCAAATACCGCCCTTTTTTCTACAGTTGTTGTTTTTGCAGGAATACCAATAACCATATTGGGTTTAAACAAAAAACCTTTTGTTACTTTTTTGATGAATATTTGTAAGACTTCAGAAATAATAGTATAATCAGCAATTACTCCGTCTTTCATAGGTCTTACAGCCGTTATTATATCTTCTGGAGTTTTTCCTAACATTTCTTTTGCTTCATCACCAATAGCAACTATTTTTCCTGTTTTTTTCGATATAGCAACTACTGAAGGTTGATACAACACTATTCCTTTGCCTTTTTGATAGACGATAAAATTGGCAGTGCCAAGGTCTATGCCTAAATCATTTTTACCCATGAATTTCTCCCCTTTCTTCATACTTCTCAAATACATACAATCCAATTACAACTAATATTATACCTGAAATTAGCAATAGAGTAGGAATTCGTTTGAAAATTAAAGATTCGGACACAGCAGTAATTACAGGAATGATATAAACAGCGTTAGTTGTAGTTCTATCGCCAAGAATCTGAATAGATTTATTCCATAGAAAATAACCTATAGCGGAGCAAAAAATGCCAAGATATATTAAACCAAAAATCGAGTTAAAATTGAATTTTAGAATGGGTTTGAAATAAAAATATTCAAATGCTGAAAATGGTATTAAGGTTAATACTCCCCAAAAAGTAATTTCAAAAATAGCTGTTAATGAAGAATGATCATCTAGTTTTGTTATATGATGAGTATAAAAAACCCATGAAAAAGCTGCCAAGAATGCAATCAAATCACCTAAAGAATTTACTTTTAAAAATAATCTACCATTTAGTATAACTAATGCAACTCCAATCAAAGCAATTAAAGATGCGATATATTGGATAAATCTTGTTCTTCTTTTGTGTACTAGTTGTGTAAACAGAACATACCAAATAGGTGCTGTTGACACTATCATTGCTGCGTTTGTAGGGCTTGTAAGTTTTAAAGCAAAATTTTCAGCTGCAAAATAAATGGTGATTCCCCAAAAACCAGCCAGTATTTTGTGAATATTAAATAAGGAGATTTTTCTTTGTTTAGGTAAGAACCATAAAGTTAAAAGAGCGATTGAAAATCTAAATAGGGCAGCAGTTAATGGAGATATCTCGCCGACGACAAATTTTGTAGCGATAAATGAAAGTCCCCAAAGAACAGTAACTATCGCAAGAGGTATATATTTCATATCATTCCCCCAAAACATTTTTTAGAATATTTACAACTTCATTTATGTTGTTTGCTATTTTTACTTCGGTTAATTTTCTACTATCTAGGAACTTTCCATCTAATAGAACTTTTTGAAATCTGTCAGTCCAACCTCCAGTTCCTTTGAACAAGATCAAAGGTTTTTTGTTGGCATATGCTATGAGAATATCAATAGCGGTGCCAATTTCTCCGCCAATAGAAACTACTGCATCAGCACTTTTGATTAAAATAAAGGACCTCATTTGATAATCAAGTCCAGTTTTTATTTCGAGTGAATTGAATTTATTTCCGTTTTCGTCAAAAGGCAGAATTCCAATTATTTTTCCATTTACTTCTTTTACACCTTTTGCGACTTCTTCCATAACTCCATCTCTTCCGCCAGTAACCAATATATATCTTTTTCCAAGTTCTTTTCCTAATTTTTTGCAGATTTTTCTAAGATTTTCGTTTATGTTTCCAGAACTTCCAATAACAGCAACGTATTTCATTAATCAATTACCTCTCTTTCAAAAATGCGGGGAGAACTCCCCGCATCTTTATTTTCTTTCACCTCTTAAAACAGCCGCACATCTTGGACAAATGTCTGGATATTGGTCATCTTTACCAACGTCTTCATGATATTTCCAACACCTATTACATTTTTCTCCTTCAGCTTTTTGAATTGTTACGCTTACAAATTCTCCTTTGGTCTTCCCCTCTCCAAATTCTACCTTGGATACAATAAAAAATTCCTCGAGGATAGTTTTATATTTTTCTAAAATACCTTGGACTTCTTCGTTTAATCCTGAAAGAATAACTTTTGCATCGAGAGAGTGTCCAATAATACCATTATTTCTGGCATTTTCTAATGCTTTTAGAACATCATCTCTTATCAAAAGTAAAACATTAAATTCTTCAAGGAGTTTTTGGTCGATCCAATCTTTACGAATTTCTGGCCAATAATCAATATGAACTGTTTCATATTTTTTGATAGGACTTAATTGATACGCTTCTTCAGCAGTAAATACCAATATTGGTGCCAACATTTTGATTAAGGCTTCTAATATATAGTAAATTACTGTTTGGGCAGATCTTCTGTATATTGAATCTTTTGCTTCGACGTATAACCTATCTTTAATTATGTCTAAATAAGTTGCACTTAATTCAACAGTGCAGTATTTATTTAAAAGACTATACACTTTTGAATATTCAAAATTTTCGTAGTGTCTTGTTACTTGTTCAATTAATTGTTGAAGTCTACCAATTGCCCATTTGTCAAGTGGTAATAATTTTTCGTAAGGTACAATATTTTCCTCTTTAAAATCGTTTAAATTACCCAATAGGTATCTGAGTGTATTTCTTATTTTTTTGTAAGTTTCAACTTGTTGTTGAATAATGTTTTTCCCAACTCTTATATTATCAAAGAAATCTATACTTGCTACCCAGAGTCTTAAAATATCTGCTCCAAATTTGTCAACAATTTCATTCGGATCTATTACATTACCAAGAGATTTACTCATTTTTCTTCCTTGTTCGTCTTTTATGAATCCGTGTGTAACAACCGATTTATAAGGAGCTTTACCTGTTTTGGCTACAGACATGAAGATAGAGCTTTGGAACCAACCTCTGTGTTGATCGTCACCTTCTAAGTAAAGATCGACGGGAAATTTTTCTCCTTTTGATCTAATTACTGCTTCGAATGAACATCCAGAATCGATCCAAACGTCAAGGGTATCATATGTTTTTTCAAAAGTGTTATTACCACATTTTGGACATTTCACGCTTTCAGGTATAAGCTCTTTTTCAGACAGTTCAAACCAAGCATCTGTTCCTTTTTCACTTACTACGTTTATAAAGTTGTCGATAACTGTTTCATCAAGAAAAACTTCTCCGCATTTTTTACATTTAATAGCTGGGATAGGTGTTCCCCAAACCCTTTGTCTTGATATTGTCCAATCTGGCCTATCCTTAACCATTGCTGTGATTCTATTTTCACCCCATTTTGGATGCCATTCTACTTTTTTAATTTCTTCTAATACCTTGTTTCTTAAATTATTTGCATCTACTGATATAAACCATTGGGGAGTTGCCCTAAAGATAACTGGATTTTTACATCTCCAACAGTGAGGATAGCTATGTTCTATTTTTGCTTCTTTTATTAAAGCACCAGATTTTCTTAAATCATCTATTATTATTTTATTTGCGTCCCAAATTTTCAAATTAGCATATTTTCCTGCATCTTCTGTAAATATTCCATTTTCATCTACCGGTGAAAGAATTGGCAAGTTATATTTTATACCTGTCAAATAGTCTTCAGCACCATGTCCGGGAGCTGTATGGACACATCCCGTACCATCTTCAAGAGTAACATAATCAGCAAGGACAATGAGTGATTTTCTATCAATGAAAGGATGTTGAGCTTTTTTATATTCTAAATCTTTTCCCTTAAATTTATCTACAACTGTGTAGTCAACTTCTATTTCCGAGGTAAATTTATTTAAAAGTCCTTCGGCAACAATCCAATATTCGTTTTCAACTTTAATCTTTACATAATCAAAATCTGGATGCACCGCAATTGCTACATTTGCAGGGAGGGTCCAAGGAGTGGTTGTCCAGATGATGATATATGTGTTTTCCTCTTTTTCCAATTTGAATTTTACATATATTGACGGGGAAGAATGATCATGATATTCAACCTCAGCTTCTGCAAGAGCCGTCTTACAAGTAGGACACCAATATACTGGTTTATTTCCTCTGTATATGTTTCCGTTTTTTACAAGAGTTTTAAATATGTCTAAAATATGGACTTCATATTTTGGATCTAGAGTGAGATAAGGATTGTCCCAGTCACCTCTTATTCCAAGTCTTTTAAATTGTTCTCTTTGAACATCTACAAAATGTAAAGCAAATTCTTTACATTTTTTCCTGATGTCAACTGGAGACATGTTTTTTATTTTTTCACCTAGTTCCACGGAAACTCTGTGTTCTATTGGTAGTCCATGAGTGTCCCATCCAGGAACATAAGGTGCGAAATATCCTCTCATTGTTTTGTAGCGTATAACAATATCTTTTAAAATCTTGTTAGTGGCAGTTCCGATATGAATATTTCCATTTGCATATGGAGGTCCATCGTGTAGTACAAATTTAGGTCTTCCTTCTCTACTTTTTAAAGCAAGGTTATAATCATCAATTTTTTGCCATTGGTCAAGCATTTTAGGTTCTTTTTCAACTAATTTAGCTCTCATGGAAAAGTTTGTTAAAGGTAAGTTCAACGTTTCTTTATAGTCCATTTAATCACCTCCGTTATCTTTTCTTTTTATTTTAACATTAATCAACATTATTAATAAAAAAGGTGGCCCTCCCGCCACCTTTTTTGTTGTACGGGAGGGCATGACCTAGCTATTAATTAATTTTGAAATAGTATCTTTTAATTCAGTGAGATCTGAGGTTTTAACAACATAAGCATTTGCCGCCCATGAGGCTAAATCATTTTTATAGTGAGAGTAAGCCGTTAAAATTATAATTTTTGCATCTTTCTTTATTTCTCTAATTTTTCCAGCGACTTCAAGGCCATTCATCCCGGGCATTTCAATGTCAATAGTAACTAAATCATACTCTTTTTCTCTAAACATTTTTAAGGCTTCTTCGCCATTTTTTGCTTCGTCAACATCATATCCAGACTCTTCAAGCTCTTCTTTTATTAAAAGTCTCATATTTTCCTCATCTTCAACAACGAGTATTCTTTTTTTACTCATAATATTTCACCCCTTTCCTTCTAGAAGAGGAATTACTAAACACATTATAACATAAATTATTGGTTCTTGTATAGTACGTATGCAGAAATTCCTTCTAATGTTATTGTTCCGGATACTTTTTCTATGACATCTGTTCCTGCTTTTTTACCATTTACTACTACATTCCATTCTCCTGAAGGAAGTTCGTAAACTATTGGTTTTACATTTCCATTATATATTACTAAAATATCCTTCCAACTATCATTTCTGGCATTTCCAGTAATCATAAATGATACTACACGCCTAGTTTTACTTTTTAGGAATTTCAAGTGGTTTCTAATTTCTTCAGCAGAAGTTAATCTAAAAGCTGGATGTTCTTTTCTTAGCTTTATAAGCCCTTTATAATACTCGAATACATCAATGTATTCTAATTTTCTCTGATAATCAAGACCGTTTATGGAAATTGGGGCGTTATAAGAATTATCATTGAATTTTTTTGTTCTTGCAAAATCTTGACCAGCATGAATAAATGGAATACCTTGAGAAGTGAGAATAATGGCTCCAGCTAACTTTTGAGCGTTTCTTAACATTTCATCTGTCCAGTTATATTTTTTGTCTTGTTGAGCAGCAAGATAATTTTTATCCCAGAGAGTATGATTGTCATGAGCTGCAACGTAGTTTATTGTTTCTTCAGGATCTGATGCAAAACTTTTTATTCTGTTATCGTAGTGTATACTTCCTACTACTCCTCTTTTAATTCTTGTTTCCTTACCTATAGCACCAAGTAGGAATCCTTTAACTTTTGCGTTAAATACAGAACCTCTTAAGGCATCTCTAAATTCATCATTAAATACAGCAATATGTGTACCTGCAACATCATTTTTACCAAATCTAATTGGGGCACCCCAACCTCCCCAAGGTTCACCGTACAGAATAATTGTTGGATCAATTGCATGTACGGCTTTTTCTAGTTCTGTCATTGTCTTTTTATCAATTAATCCCATTTGGTCAAATCTATAGCCGTCAATATGGTATTCATTTATCCAGTATAATACGGTATCAATTATATATTTCCTCATCATAGGTCTTTCAGAGGCTATAACGTTTCCCACACCTGTTTCATTCAAGTACGCACCAGTTTTATCTGATCTATAGAAGTAGTATGGGACTGTTTGATCAAATGGAGAAAGTTCTCCTATGCCAAATGTATGTGGAAATACCATATCAAGTATGACACGCAACCCTTTTTCATGAAATTTTTGGACCATTTGTTTTACCTCTTTTATTCTTACATAAGGATCGTAAGGATTTGTTGAGTATCTTCCTTCTGGTACTGTAAAGAGTACGGGATCATAACCCCAATTGTAGCTTTTTTCAAAATCTCTTTCTGCTTCATCACCAGTATAAAAATCAAACACTGGAAGTATGTGCACATGTGTTACTCCCAGTTCAACTAGATGTGATAGACCAGTTGATACTCCACCAGGTCCTTTAGTGTTTTCTTCTGTTAAACCAATGTAAGTAGCTTTGTTTTTAACACCAGAATTATCAAGGCCAGTCATATCAGCAATGTGAATTTCATAGATAATTGCATCTTCTAGCTTTTCCATATAAGGTCTTACATCTTTTTCCCAGTTTGGAGGATTAGTCTTAGAAAGATCTATAACAGCACTTTTTGCTGAATTTTTATAAACAGCTTTTGAATAATAATCGATTGTTTCTCTTATTTTTCCGTAACTTTCAAATCTGTATTTATAAAACACACCATCAAGATTTCCGTTTACTTTTGCTTCCCAAACACCATTTCCTATGTATTTCATATCAATTATTTGATATGGAGTTTCATCTTCTCCGGTTTTATATAATAATACACTGGCTTTCTTTGAAACGGGAGACCATGTTCTAAATATAGTATAGTCAGGTGTATAGATATATCCGAGTTCACCATCATAGTAATAATCATCTAATATATCTAACATGTAAACCGTTGCTGGTTTGAATCCTTTAATGTGTAGTTGAACATTTTTTCTCAAATCATCTTCTGTGAGTTGATCCTTGAGAGTAATTCTGATGTAATTTGTTTTTGAAATATCAGTAGGATCGGCTTTTTCAATACTTAGTACTTTCCTTTCAACTCCATCAACTGTAACTTTTATATCTTTGAATGTTTTTGTATCGATTGGATTTGTAAGATATGCTTCAATGGTATTTTTAGATTTAGCTGCAGCAAAAAATACCCTTGGACTTGTGTCAGGTTTTGTTGTGTATATTTCTTCTACACCTTGCAAAATCCACACCTCCGCCTTTCCATTTTTTATATCTATAAATCTATCTTTGGCCACATCCTTCATTTGCCATTCATTAAGTCTAACAATAATTCCCACCTGTTCTAAATCCATATCAAGTACGATTTTTGCAACCACTCCAAAATCGTCTTTTTCAGTAAATTGATAGGCTTTTCCTTCCATGGCTACAGGCTTCATTGGCCAAATCCATAAATTCCAACCATCGTAATTATTGTCAAATCGATGGTAATGAACAATGATAGTTGTTTCTGCAAATAGAGTTAATGAAAGTAAGATAAATAAAAAAAACACAAACTTTTTCATACTACTTCCTCCCTTAAATATTAATTTTTATAAGAGCAAAATCACCAGGTGCCAACTTCATTTTAATAACATTATTATGGCTAAAGATAGGAAATTCTCCATCTTTTTTCCATAATTTTATTGTTGAAACATTTATTTGTTTTCCATATGTTTCATTTAAATAAATCTCAAATTCTCTTTCCCAAGACAAATCAAGATTTCCTACTATTATGATCCCTTTGTCATCAATCCAATATGAATAGTTCGCTAAAAATCCATCTTGATAGTTAAAATAAACATATTTAAAATATCCTTCATTTATAAACTTTTTGTATTTTTCTCTTTCCTTCATCAAACTTTTCAAAAAATCAGAAATACTGTTATCAGGTGAATTCCAATGAAGTACGTAATGGTCGAAGAAGGCAAGTTTTCCATAAAATTCGTCATCTGGTGAAAGAACTGTTTTTCCCCAAATTGTGTTATCTAAACCAAGGTTCATTGGCTGAATTTCTCCGATTTCTTGTCCTGAATTTATATACGGTACACCATTTGGCAAGAAATAAAGTAGAAAAGTAGCAAGGAATTTCAATTTATCTCCAAATTCCCTGGCAGAAATTCTAGGTGTATCTGGCGTTTCTACACATGAAAGGAAAGGAAGCTTCATATTGACAGAAGTTTCCTCAACAAGTTTATAAAACTTTTCTCTTCGGGCTACTGAGTACCAGGTATTTCCTAAAATCATATGATACCCATCATTTTTTGCTTTTTCATCATTTTTCATTTCAAGTTCTTCAGCAATAAACACAAATGAAGGGTCGTAATCTTTTGCTTTACTAATGATCATTTCTTGAAGCTTAGAGGGTAAAGCATGTCCCATATCTATTCTTGCCCCATCTATTCCAAACCTTTTTTGGTAACTGGGAATTATGTTTGATAAATACTCCCATAATTCAGTATTTGGCTTTTCGCCAGGAAATTTACTTGCTTTAATTACATCAAATAAAATATATGGTTTTTGTGTTTCTGAAACATAATTTTTAGAAGCAATGGGATTATCAAGATACAGTCTTAAGAAGGTAATGTCATCCCACGTAGGTTGTGTATCATTTACCCAATCAGAAAAACCAGGAGGAGTAACTATTCCAAATTCTTTAATAATATTCACTAATATATTTCCATCCATAGATTTTACTTTTTCCCATTTTTGTGGATTGAGTTTATTTGGAGAGTCTACGAATTTTTTTAGATGTTTTCTAACTTCTAAGTTTCTGTAGATTATTTCTAGATCTTTTTCATCAGGGATTTTAAATGGAAGTTCTTTTATTTTTGGGGGGTTATACGTTGCAAGGTCTTCGATTTTTATCCAATAAAACCAATCAGGGTGTTCTCTAATAATATCAGAATCTCTTGAAGCAGTTCTGGGAATGAAATCTAGGATAACCCTAATATCCAAGATATGTGCTGCTTCTACAAGTGCTTTAAATTCATCCTCTACGTTAAAACTTTCAAGTAAAGGATCATGATAACATTCATCTATCTCCAGTGGATTTTTAACGGCGTATGGTGAACCAATACTTCCTTTTTTAAATAAGTTACTAGTTTTACTTATGGGGAGCAAGTATAGAGTGTTGATATTAAAAGATTTCAGATATAGGAGAAGAGCAATCATTTTTAAAAATGTTCCTGATTCTTTATAGCCTAAAATATCAATTTCTTCAAATGTACCAAAGCCTTTATGATTGAAAGCAGATGTCATTCTCGGTAAGGAGCCATATATAACTGCCTGTTTTATCCAGTTAGAATTTGTTTCTCTTTTTATATGAGAAAGAGGCTTGGAATAATCGATGTTGCCCGATTTTTCAAGAATGTAAGAGATAACTTTTGAAAAAAAGAGGTAGGGATCTACATAGTAAATCCCGTTTTTTTCATCAAAAATATCTCCATAGATTTTTTCATAACCTTTTACCCAAATTTTTGGAATAGCATAATTTCTTTTGTTAGTTATTTTCGATTTCAAGTAACTTTCCAACTCTTTTAACACAAATCCACCTCCGTTGAAACGGTTCCAATGAAACTCAAAAAAATTATAACATACAAAGTATAATTATTGAAGGAGAGGTTATGAAAGTTCCAACATTTTTATTTAAATTATTATATCTTCATTTTTAAAAATTTTGCTTGCCAAAAGAAAGACTGCAAGCCCAATTAAAATAAAAAAAAGCGAGTTTAGTATATAAACTTTTTCATATTGAATAGTATCACCAAGTGAGATGTACTTGAACAATGTAAAATACCTTATCCATTCTAGTTTTTTCATAGCGTTTCCAAATATATCGGCGATGAACATGATTAAAAAAATTCCTGATGACAGAGAAATAGTAATAAATGATTTTTGAAACAGTACTGAAAAAAGTACAGTTAGAGCTCCAAAAAAAATTTCAATAACATATAAATACAAAGCAAAACCTGCAAGGATAGAAGAATTGTATTCGTAGTGAACATAAATTTTAAAAAGCCATAAAACACTCAAGCAAAAAACAGACGCAAAAATAGTGTAGTAAACGAATAGTACTAAAAATTTCTTGAAAAATATTTTATTTCTGGTAAGGGGTTTCACCAAGAGATATTCTATTGTTTTTGTTTCATATTCAGATGTAAAAACATTAACGGCGAGAATAATCGCAAAAATTCCCGCAAAGATTTCTGCCATGAACATTACTTTAGCACTAAAAAATCCTTCCGGAGTTATAAAATTTTCTGATATATTAAGCAAATTTAGCATAAATTTTGGGAGAGAATTGATAAAATCTTTTAAAGAATCAGCATCTTCCATGACTCCATTTATGAATGGAGCTATAAGGGCAGCAAAAAAGAATAAAACAAAAGTCCAGATCAAAAAGATTTTTATATTAGATTTTAATTCTTTTTGAAATAACATTTAAACCCCTCCTAAATCTTTATATCTTGTGTTTCAAATATTTTTGCTGAAATAGCAAATATAAAAAAAGATACTAACAATATCATTAAAGAATTAAAATAAAAACCTTTATTATTTTTTATTGTTTCAATTACTGGCATGTAATAGAATACACTAATTTTTCTAAGAAACTCCATATGTTTAACACCTTTTGATATGGAATATCCAAAATACATGAAAAATAATATACCAAGTGAAAGAGAATTTGTTAATTTCCTGTTTTTCACTAATAATGATAAAAAAACGGCAAGTGCTGCAAAGAAAAAAGCAGTAACTAATAAGTATACGCTGAAAGAAATTAATATTCTATTACTATAATTTCCCCTCACAAAGATTTTAAAAAATGAAAGTAAACTTACTGAGAATATAAAAAATAGTAGAATTAAGTTTGTTGATAAAGCGAAAATTTTGTACAAAAATATTTTTCTTCTTGGAAAAGGTTTTACAAGCAAATATTCAATTGTTTTGTGGTCATATTCACCTGCAAATAATTTATTTGCGAGAGTAGAACTGAATATTCCAAAAAATATGAACATAAATGTCATTCCCTCTGTTCCAAAAAGACCTTCCGGTTTTGACATTATTGATATGTCCATATTTAAGGCATTTAAAAGTGTTTCGGGCATTTTTTCCAAAAAGAAAGTTAAGGGACTATTTTGTTGAATTATTAGATCTGTAAATGAAGAGTACATTAAATTAAACAAGATGATAACGACACTCCATATTATGAGATTTTTAAAAGTATATTTAATTTCTTTTCTTATCAAATTCATGTTTTCACCTCTACTATTTATATAATTCAAGAAATATGTCTTCGAGAGCTGGATTTTTTATTTCAAGATCTTCAAAATCAGCTTTTAGTAAATCATTTAAAAATTCTTTCAAATTGGTGTTCTTTATTTCAAAAATATAAACATTTTCATTTGTTCTATATTTGTACTTTTCTAAGTGAGAAGCTTCCTTTAACCCATATACATATATTAACTTTTTGGAAATATCCTTTAATCCTTCTATTGTTCCAGATTTTACAATTATTCCATCTTTTATCATTGCAAAAGTATCACAAATTTTTTCGACTTCGGATAAAACATGTGATGAAAATAGGATAATTGCTCCTTCTTCTTTGTGCTTTTTTATTAAATTGTAAAACTTTTGTTGTACAAGAGGATCTAATCCATTTGTTGGTTCATCTAAAATCAGGTATTTTGGCCTATGTACAAGAGCTTGTAAGATTGCTACTTTCTTTTTGTTTCCTAAAGATAAGGCTTTAAATTTTTTATTCAGATCAATTCCTAAAATGTCAATCAATTCTTTTTCATAGCTTATATCAATTTTATTTTTATAAAAGGACCTGTTAAAATTTAAAAATTCTTTAACTTTCATATCTTCATAGAAGTTAACTTCTCCTGGGATGTATCCTATGTTTTCTTTAACAGAATCAATTTCATACGGCATTTTCTTATTTTCGATAAGTGCAACTCCTTCATCTGGTTTTAAAAAACCAGTTAAAATTCTAATTGTGGTTGTTTTCCCTGCTCCATTTGGCCCTATTAAACCTAAAATTTCGTGTTCTTTAATTTCAAAACTAACATTTTCAATTCCTTTATTTTTTCCGTAATATTTTTTTAGGTTTTTTACTACCATCATTTTTCCTCCTTTTTAAGTTAAAAAGTAATTCCTTTGAATTATAGCATGAAATTATTACATAAAAAAATCTCGCCCAATTTGGGCGAGATTTTCATCTACATACTCACTTTAATCAGCGTCATATACACATGTTCCCATTCCATAACCATATGCATGTTCTCTAACTTTGTTTTGTGGTCTGTTCATCATTCTACCTCTTACATTCCTTCTTTCCATTTCTGTATATGTATTTCCTCTGTTATTTTCCATTCCTCTTCTTGCAAATACTGGAAATCCGTTTTCTCTTACCACTATTTCTTTTCCATCTATTACTGCTTTGTCTACTACAATGTATGTTTCATCTTCTGTTGAAATTATTCTACCACTGATTTCTATATTTACTCCTACTTCTAAGCCATCATACAACCAAATTGGTCCTGTGTGTACTTCATATTCTTCTCCTTCAGCATCAATGATTACTTCCATCCCTTCTCCTGGTATCATTTCAATTTCCTTTACTGTACCTGATATGGTTGTTTCAGAAACTGTTGCTCCTTCAGGTAAATTTTGATAAAGTGGTTGTGTTCGACTTGTTGTGTTTGTCTGTACATAATTGCTCCTCCATGGTCCTACTGCAAATATACTTGCTGTTAACACTAATACTGTTAATAAAACTACACTAATCTTTTTAAACATAATTCCACCTCCTGGTTTTTTT
>NZ_FQXN01000006.1 GCF_900129985.1 Thermosipho atlanticus DSM 15807
TTTAATCAGCGTCATATACACATGTTCCCATTCCATAACCATATGCATGTTCTCTAACTTTGTTTTGTGGTCTGTTCATCATTCTACCTCTTACATTCCTTCTTTCCATTTCTGTATATGTATTTCCTCTGTTATTTTCCATTCCTCTTCTTGCAAATACTGGAAATCCGTTTTCTCTTACCACTATTTCTTTTCCATCTATTACTGCTTTGTCTACTACAATGTATGTTTCATCTTCTGTTGAAATTATTCTACCACTGATTTCTATATTTACTCCTACTTCTAAGCCATCATACAACCAAATTGGTCCTGTGTGTACTTCATATTCTTCTCCTTCAGCATCAATGATTACTTCCATCCCTTCTCCTGGTATCATTTCAATTTCCTTTACTGTACCTGATATGGTTGTTTCAGAAACTGTTGCTCCTTCAGGTAAATTTTGATAAAGTGGTTGTGTTCGACTTGTTGTGTTTGTCTGTACATAATTGCTCCTCCATGGTCCTACTGCAAATATACTTGCTGTTAACACTAATACTGTTAATAAAACTACACTAATCTTTTTAAACATAATTCCACCTCCTGGTTTTTTTGAATTTGGTTTTTTGTTTCTACACTTCTTGTGTTACTCGCTTTTGCTTAATAAATCCTTATAACTTCCTTAGAGTTCCCTTAGAAAAAACCAATAAACAAAGCAAAAAAAAATAAAAAATTTTTTAAATTAACAAGAAAGGAGATTCTCCTTTAAGCTAATTTTTTAACATATATAAATTGACACATTAGGAATCTATTTAACTTTTTGTACAGATAGGAAGAAAAATTAGGGAGTCAAATTAAAAAAAAGAGGTTGCAAAAAAGGTAACAGAAGAAAAATGTCTCGCGATTTTTAAATTTTCTTTGTGCGTTAATCATTTTTCTACTATTTTCTAAAAGATTTACACAAGAATAAAAAAACACAATTACTGATATTTCGATTAATCTATGTTATTTTGTTTTTTGAATTCTTTTTAGGTTTTGTATTTTTCAATTCTAACAACTTCTCAAGTATTTTACCTTCAATTTTTTCAAGTTGTCCTGGTCTAGGAACAAGCGAAATGTCTATAGGACCATGAGAAATTCTTTTAAGTTCTAAAACTTTATGACCTATATGTTTAAAAAGTCTCTTTACTTCATGTTTTTTCCCTTTTATCATCACTATTTTTAAAATAGTATAATCAAAACCCTTTTCCAGGATAGAAACATCTTTACAAATTAAAAATTCCCCATTATCTTCGAATCCTCTTTTCAATTTCTTTAGTTCTTCTTTTTTTACACTTCCCTTTACTTTGACAATATATATTTTTTCAATTCCATACTTTGCACTAGTTAATACGTTAATCAAATCTCCATCATTTGTAAGAATCAGAACACCAGTAACATCTTTATCCAATCTTCCAGCAGGTTTGAGAGGCTCTTTAATATTTTTCAACAAATTTTTCAGTGTTTTTTTCTCCTTTGGGTCATAAAGGCTGCTTACATAACCCTTAGGTTTATTAAGCACACAATACACATATTTTTTTCTGAATTTTACTATTCGTGATTTTCCATTGATTTTTATCTCATCCTTTTCTTTGACATCATACCATGGTTCTTTAATAATTTTACCGTTTACTTCTACCTTCCCATCGAAAACCATTTCGTCTGCTTTTCTTCTTGAATATCCCAATTGCTGTAAATACTTTTGAATTTTGATAATATCATCTCCTTATCAATGAATTATACACCAAATATATTATAAAAAAATAAGGGGCTTTTAAAAGCCCCTTATTTTACATTAGATAATTCTTTCTCTTTTTCAATTACCATTTTTCCATTTCTCACATCAACTAAAATTCTGTCGCCTTCAGTTATTTCTCCAGCTATTATTTTCTTCGATAATGGAGTTTCAATCTCCCTTTCAATTAATCTTCTCAACGGACGAGCTCCAAACGCTGGATCATAACCTTGTTCAGCAAGAAATTCTTTCGCATTATCTGTCAATGTTATTTTCAATCGTTTTTCACTTAACCTTTTTTCAAGTCTAGCCACAAGTTTTTCAACTATTTCTTTCATATGTGCTTTTGTTAAAGGCTTGAAAATCACAACATGATCAATTCTGTTTATAAATTCAGGTCTAAAATAGTGCTTGAGATCTTCTCTTACCGATTCTTCTATTTTCTCAAATTCAATTCCCGCCTCTACTTTTCTTAAAATCTTATCACTTGCAAGGTTACTTGTCATTATAATAATTGTATTTCTAAAATCAACCGTATTACCCTTTCCATCAGTAAGTCTTCCATCATCAAATACTTGCAGCAAAATATTGAATACTTCTGGATGAGCTTTTTCTATTTCATCAAGTAATATAACGCTATAAGGTTTTCTTCGTACCGCTTCAGTTAATTGGCCCCCTTGATCATATCCAACGTATCCTGGTGGTGCACCAATCAACCTAGCAACAGAATGTTTTTCCATATATTCACTCATATCAATTCTAATCAAAGCATTCTCAGAACCGAATAAGAGTTCCGCAATTGTTTTTGCAAGTTCAGTTTTTCCAACTCCACTTGGTCCTAAGAACAAAAATGTTCCAATAGGTCTGTTTGGATCTTTTATACCTGCACGAGCTTTCCTTATGGCATCTGCAACAACTTTCACAGCTTCCTCTTGATCAACCATTCTTTGATGTACAAACTTTTCAAAATTTAATAACTTTTCTTTTTCAGATTCCATCATCTTACTAGCTGGAATCCCTGTCCAAGACTCTACAACTTTTGCTACAGTATCAGCTGTAACTTTATCAGTACCGTACTTTTTTTCAAGCTCTTCATATTGACTTTGAAGTTTATACATTTGTTGCTTCATTTCGGCAGCTTCTTTGTATTGAGAATTAATAGTAAGTTCATCTATTTTTTCACTTAAAGATTTAATTTTTTCTTTTAATTCTGTAATCCTTGGATCACTAGATTTTAGACTTACCTTTGCTGCCGCTTCATCAATTAAGTCTATTGCTTTGTCAGGTAAAAATCTATCTTGGATGTATTTTGAAGAAAGCTTTGCAGCTGCCTCAATGGCTTCATCTGTAATTTGAATATTGTGGTGTTTTTCATATGTTTCTTTTAAACCTTTAAGAATTTCAATTGTTTCATCAACTGACGGCTCATTCACTAAAACAGGTTGAAACCTTCTCGCTAAAGCTTTATCTTTTTCAATGTATTTTCTAAATTCTTCTAAAGTAGTTGCACCAATTGCATGGAGTTCTCCTCTTGCAAGTGCTGGTTTCAGCATATTTGATGCATCCATCGCGCCTTCTGCAGCACCAGCACCTACAATTGTGTGAAGTTCATCGATAAAGAGGATAACATTCTCTTTCATCTTTTTTATTTCTTCCATCAATTTCTTTAATCTTTCCTCAAACTCTCCACGATATTTACTACCTGCTATCATCTTACCAAGATCTAACATTAAAACTTTTTTGTTTTTCAACTTATCAGGAACTTTTCCTTCAACAATTCTTTGAGCTAAACCTTCTACAATTGCTGTTTTTCCAACTCCTGGATCACCAACAAGAACTGGATTGTTTTTAGTTTTTCTAACCAAAATTTCAATGACTCTTTCAAGTTCTTTATCTCTTCCAATTACCGGTGAAAGTTTCCCCTCTTTTGCAAGTTTTGTGAGATCAACTGTATACTTTGCTAATACGTTTTTATCGTCGTCCCCAAGCTCGCCTGACTCTGCCAAATCTTTTACTACATTTAGAACTGTTTCGTATGATACTCCATACTTTGACAAAATAGCGGCACATTGTGTAGAAGCATCTTTGAGAACAGCAAGTAGAAAATGGAGAGGCGAAACTTTTGTTGAACCTAAAAGCTTTGCTTCTTTTTTTGAAAGTTCAAAAATTCTTGAAAGTTCGTTAGACATATAAACTTGCGAACCAGAACCATAATATACCCCATATTGACTTTCAATTAATTCTTCAAGCCTATCAATAACTTCTTCAACGTTCACTTTTAACGTTTCAAAAATTTTCTGCACAGTCTCCTCTTGAAGAACTTCATACATAACATGCTCTGGTTTCAATAAATTTTGTCTTTTTTGAGATAAATGTTCAGCTGCTTGTTGTACAAGTTCGTTCATTCTTTCATCTAAATATCTCATATATACCACCTCCAACATATTTTTTTCTCAATTGTTATCACTCACATATTTAGACTGCTAACCATATTCAGAGTTCGAATTTATTAGTTAATAAAAATTTACAATTTAGTAACAAATTAATTTTTATACGAATATCTTCTGTGGTATAATTAAAATAAAATTAATGCAGTAACATGTGTTCAATAAGGAGTGGCTAATGTGATTTACATCCTCACATTTTTTATATTTGTTTTAGCTTTTGTTATTATACTTTTATATCTAAAGAATACTAAACTCCTAAAAATTTTAAGAATTTTATCTGAAAAAAACAAGCAAATTTCTTTTGGAATTTGGAAAAGTGATAAATTGTTCTATTACACTCCTACTTTTGAAGAAAGTGCTAAAAAATTAAATATTAATTTCAATGAATTCAAAAAGGTTTCAAAAAACAAATTAAAATCACTTCTTGAAAAATATCCTACTTTACAGGAAATATTAGAAACGATTATTTTAAATTATCACGATGAAAATATTTCATTTGATATTGAATTACCAATTGGAAATGAATTTTTCTTTGTTAAGTTCTTCAGAACAAAAATAAACAATATTAAATATTCATTCGTTTATGTAATAAACTTATCCACCAATATCAAAAACTTCGCTGAAGATCTTCTCAAGCCTCTTTTGAACACTCCAAGTGAAGTCTTTCAGTGTGTTCTAGATGGAAAGTCAACACACATATTGGGCGAAAAAATTTTCCAATACTTGAATAAAATCAATATGGTTGATTCTTTTGTTCTGGGGGTTAAACAAAATGATGGTTCAGTTAAAATTCACTATGCTAACGTTGATGGAGAAGAACTAATAGATTTTATTATTCCTCCAGAACAGAAGTCTATAACTTCATATATTATTGATTTCAAGGTCAAACAATACTTTAAAAATTCTTTTGATATCAAACTTCCACCAGGGTATAAAAAGATACACGTTGGCGAAAATATTCCAAATTCAATATATGGGGTACCTTTGTCTTTTGATAACCAAACTTTCGGAGCTGTTTTGTTTGAAAAAAGAGGAATAGATCAGTTTACTTTTAAAGATTTCTATCTCTTTGATTTATTTGCATATATTATTTCTATAAACTACAAATTAAAAAATACTATACGGGAATTGAGAATAGAAAAAGAAAAAAATTATTTAAATTCAATAGTTGATCCTCTAACAAAAGCATTTAATAGGACATTTTTAAACCATTTTCTCGAAAAAACAATTGCATATTCTAAAAGGAACAAACAAGAAAATACTTTGGTATTTATTGATTTAGATAACTTTAAACATATAAATGATCAACATGGACATTTCTATGGAGATGAAATATTAAAAAATTTTGTTTCAGTAGCTAAAAAAACTCTGAGAAAAATGGATGTTATTGCAAGATACGGCGGTGACGAATTTATAATTGTTTTACCAAATACAAATATTAAAACCTCAAAAAAAGTTATCAATAGACTTCAAAAAGAAGCTTCAAAGCTTCAAACACCTATACGATTTTCATATGGCTTAATCAACATAGATCCCGAAAAAGATTTAGAAGAGACTCTTAGAACGGTAGATGAAAAAATGTATGAAATGAAAAAAATGCAAAAAGACAGTTGACAATCTTTTTGTATAAAATTTGATTACAGTATTGACTTTTCCATAAGTTATGATAATATTTTATTTGGAGTTTGAAATCAGCTTGCAAAAACAAGGATTATTGACAAAAAATGGGAAATATGGTATAATATAATATGAAATTGATAAGTTCCGGCGTAGCTCAATAGGCAGAGCGGGTGGCTGTTAACCACTAGGTTGGGGGTTCGAGTCCCTCCGCCGGAGCCAGCTTAGTTTCTAAGGAGGGGTGTGAGTCGGAAGGTGCTCCCCTTTTTTGTTTATTTTGACAATTATTTTTGAATTTCTCCAAAAGCATTTTACACCTTCTCCCTCAAGAAAAAGCTAGAAAAAATTGAAATTCTCTCTTTTTTCTGTTCTAAGTTGACAATAAAGTCCATCATTCCTCCTAAAGGAGAAAAATTTTTTAAAAATGGACGGGGAACGTTCTAAAAATAATAGAAAAATAATAATAGGTAACCCAAAACAAACTCAAAAATATATATAAAAATAAAAGCAACTAATATATCTTCAAAAAATGGCCAAAATTATCTTTACATATAACTTACAATATAAAGAAACTTTAATAATCCCGATATTCTTGTCATGTCTTCTCTACATGCATAAACATATTTTCCAGGTTTTGTTTTTACAATTCTAAATAATTCCTCATTTTTCTACATTCTTCATTCAATGGCCTCTCGCAAAATGAATTCCTTCTTTTATTACTACTTTCATATCTTGTAATCTCAAATATTTCTCAAACTAAAACACATCAGATAATTTGTTTGCTATAAATATGGTACCTTTTAACTTTATTTTTTAAGATGTTTTCAAGTAGTTTTATCCCACTTGAATATGTTTTCCCAATTTCTACGTATTGGAAGGACTTATATTTTTCTTTCGTTAATACTATTTCATGCATTATATGTTTCTCACATGATGTATTCACATATTTCTTATCCAGCTTAAGAAGTATGTTTTTCTAAATCTAATCCTATACCAGATATCAAACACTATATATATATTTTCTTCACATCAGCTCATATATTCATGGATATAATTGATATAATTAATAAAAGAATTCTATAATTTCTTTAATTAAAGAAGCTTATAATGAAAGTTTCTAAGTGACAGGCCTTTATTAATGTATAATGTCCTCATTTTCAATGTTTCTCTAAACAAAAAAATAAGCAGTTTTTTAAGAACTGCTAATAAATATACTTAAACAGAATATTTTTTAGTTCTATTATTGTTGGTAAACTTTTGAGAAAATTATGATAGAATATTAGTGTAAAACTTAAGTTTGAACGTTACTTTATTTTTGTTTTTCTTATACTAGGAAAGATTATATCATTTTCCCCTTTATTTTCAAAGTTTCATATACTATTTCTGAAACAAATCCAAATTAACTTGTCTTTTTATTTTTCTTTTCTATACATTACAATATTATGCTAAACAATGACAAATTTTGACTGACTTAAAAGAAGTTAAAACTATGATGGGAAGAAATTCTCCTATAATGGACCTTAAAAATACTGCAAAAAATTTAAAAATAGAAAAATTTGCTTCTTATAGGATAGGAAAGGAATATAAAATTTTTAGTGTGAAAATTAATAAAGGAAAAAACAGGAAGATTATTGTTGTTGGAATTGTACATAACAAAGAATTGATAGGTAAATAGATAAAGTAATGTAAAAGTCAAGAAAAAAATATATAAACAAGTTATCAAAAAATTCGCATCATGTCCTTAAAAATTAAAAGGAGGAATAAAATATGATGAATGAAAATGCAAAAACTCCTGGGGGGTTATTTAGGAATAATTTCTCAGGTAAAAACTTGAGAGAAAAATCTACAATTCAGACCAGCAATTTTGTAATTAAAGACACTCCAGAAATTCAGACATATTCATTACAAGAAGTATTGAATAAGGTAATCCTGGGAGATGCTTTAAAAGTACTAAAGAAATTACCGAAAGAATCAGTAGATATGATTTTTATGGATCCCCCCTATTTCCTTCAACTACCGAACAAAAAATTAAAACGGTGGACAGTTAAAACTGAAGTGAACGCAGTAGATGATGACTGGGATAAATTTGAATCTTTTGAAGAATATGATAACTTCATTAAAAATATACTCACGGAACTTAAAAGGGTTATGAAACCAAACGCTACAATATGGGTTATAGCAACATATCACAGTATTTTCAGGATCGGTAAAATTATGCAGGATTTAGGTTTTTGGATACTTAATGATGTTCATTGGGTCAAAACAAACCCTATGCCTAACTGGCTAGGTGTTAGATTTACAAACGCAACAGAAACCTTGATTTGGGCTGTAAAGGACAAAAAAGCCAAAAAATATACCTTTAATAAAGCTTTGGCTAAAGAATTCGGAATTGGTAAAGTCGGAGCTAATGTATGGGTTCTTCCGATATGTAATGGGAAAGAACGATTGAAAGATGAAAATAGTAAAAAATTACATTCTACTCAAAAACCAATTGAATTGTTAAAGAGAGTTATTTTGACAACCACTAAAGAAGGCGATGTTATTCTTGATCCTGTAGCGGGTGTAGGTACCACTGGATATGTAGCAAAAGCACTTAACAGGAATTTTATCATGATTGAAATCATTCCCAAATATGTGGAAGGTATTAAGAAAAGATTCCAAAAACCATTGAAGATCAGTTTAAATGGTTTTTCAAAAAATCAAAAGAAAATACAGGAATACTTGAACTTAAAGGTGAAAGAATGAATTATGAAAGATTCGTTGAATTATTGAATCAACACATTTTTGAAAAAGAAAAAAGAGATTTATTAAACAAGCTAGCAGAAAGACCAGAACGATTTATAGGGTTGTTTAGACCTACTAAACCCAGAGCAAAAATACTTCAACATTTACTTCAATCCCATGAAATAAGATTTGGAGATGCTATTGAAGAACTCACAACAGAAATTATAGCAGAACTAGGATATAGGAATCTTTCAAAAACTATTAAAAATAGTAATGATGAAGTTTTATCACTTGATCAGTATTTTACAGATGGCAATACATATTATTTTATTGAACAAAAAGTAAGAGATGATCACGATTCAACAAAAAAGAGAGGTCAAATAAATAATTTTGAAAAAAAGTTAGAAGTGCTCCATAACCTTCATAAAAATAATCTGGTAGGAATTATGTACTTTATTGATCCAGACTTAACTAAAAATAAAAATTTTTATGACAAGAAACTGCAATATTTTGCTAAATTTTATGGTTTAGAACTGAGGCTGTTTTATGGAAGAGAATTGTTTGAATACTTTAACGCACCTCAAATGTGGGACAATATAATCCAATGGCTAACTAAATGGAAAAATAATCTACCAGATTTACCTAAAATAAACTTTGATGAGAACCCAGAACAAAGCTTTGAAGAAATTAAAGAATTGGAAATCCGAAACTGGAGAAAATTACTTCAAAACGATAAATTATGGGAAGAAGGCATCATTTATGTACTTTTTAGAACTGGTGAAACTCTTCGATTAGTCCTAGAGTATTTTAGAAAACAAACCTCAACTCCATACATAAATCTCGAAAGGTTATTAAAAAAACGGTTAGAAGAGTATTATTGATTTCCTAATTGACATTTCTTCCGCCGGAGCCAATTAAATAGCCTTTCACATTATTAAATAAAACGTCCAGTAATTACACTGGACGTTTTTGTTTTATAGTCTTTCAACGTTATGAGTATTAATAAAAAGTTATTATAGAATATTAACACTTTCTGGTATAATTTAATAAAAAGACTATGAGGGCTAATATGGACAAAATTCTAAGAAAATTTACTGATGCTTTGCTGGATGGAAATAAAGTATACGCATCCCAAATAATCGAACAAAACATTTTCGAGTTTTTTTCTTTCGAAAAATTAATAGTAAATTCTTTAGAAAGAATAGGAAAGTTATGGGAAAATGGTGAAATATCTTTGGCCCAAGTATACATTAGCGGTATCATATGTGAAGAATTGATGGACAAATGGACTAAAATGTATCAATTTAACAACGAAACAAATTTAAATTTAGCAATAGTTGTCTTAGAAGATCATCACACTCTTGGAAAAAGAATTGTCCAATCAATCCTAAAATCGTCCGGGTATAAGGTTAAAGATTATGGCTTGGGTAAAACTGTAGATGAAACTATCGATTTAACAATAAGAGATAATATAGAAATATTATTAGTATCTACATTAATGCTACCAGCAGCTTTAAAAGTCAAAGATTTAAAAACAAAACTACAAGATATGGGTATAGATACCAAGATAATAGTAGGTGGAGCTCCTTTCAGAATTGACAAAACTTTATGGAAAGACGTTGGGGCAGATGCATACGCAGAACATGCTTCACAAATATTTGGTATATTGAAAAAGATGGTGAAAAAATGAAAGAAATGACCTCGGCAGAAAGAGTTTTTACTTCTATATCTTTCAAAGAACCTGATAGAGTTCCTTTATTTTTATGTCTTTCCTTTTATGGTGCTAAAGAACTGGGAATGTCAATAAAAGAATACTACTCTAATTATGAAAATGTTGTAGTTGCGCAGATCAAAATGAAAGAAAAGTATAACAACGACTGCTATAACAGTTTCTTTTATGCCTCTTTGGAAATAGAAGCATTTGGCGGAGGTACCATTTTTAGAGAGGACGGCCCTCCAAATGCCAAAGAACCTATTATAAAAAAATTAGAAGATATAGATAACTTAGAAGTTCCTGATGTTAAATTTTCAAAACCATTAGAACAAGTTTTCGAAGTTCAGAAAAGGCTAAAAGAAAAAAGCTTAGGTAGCGTTCCTATTGTTGGGATCATCATTTCACCATTTTCACTTCCCATTATGCAAATGGGATTTGATAAATATTTAGAATTAATCTATTTTCACTCCGATTATTTTTGGAAATTAATGAATAAAAATATGACTTTTTCAATATCTTGGGCTAACATGCAATTAAAAGCTGGTGCGGACGTGATAGTTTATTTTGATCCCATGCTTTCTACTGAAATGCTTCCCAAAGATATCATTTTAAAAACCGGATATAAGATAGCTAAAAAAACCTTATCATTAATAAATGGGCCCGTAGCAATCCATCTTGCTTCTGCAAAAACCGAAGGAATTGTAGAAGATTTAATAAAAACAAAAGCGATTGCATTAGGAATAAGTAAAAATGACAATTTAAAGTTTTTAAAAAGTAAAACATATGGAAAAATAAGCATTATTGGCAATCTAGATACTATATCAATGAGAAAATGGAGTTATAAAGAAGTGGAAGAAAATGTGAAAAAAGCAATTTTTGAAGGCGCAAAAGGTGGAGGTTTCATTCTTTCTGATAATCACGGTGAAATTCCTTGGCAAGTAAATGAAGAAATACTTTTCTTAATAGCTGAAGCAGTAAGAAAATATGGTCAATACCCTATTAGAGAGGAAAGTTACTATGGATGATAAGATTAAATTATTTGTATGCGAAAATTTTGAAAAAGAATTCAAAAATGTGGCAAAAACTCAAAAAGAAAATTTAAATATTTATTCATTTCCGTCATATTGCACAAGTTTAAAGTTAGACAAACAGGAAAAGTTTATTAAAGATAATCTCGAAAATTTAAAAAATTCTATTTGTATATGTGGGCGTTTTTGCGAATTATTAAACAAAATTCCAGAAAAAATCAAAAAAAATATGAAAATTTATCAATTAGATAACTGCTTCTATATTTTTGGAAAAAATAAAGTAAACAAATATCTAAATGAAAATTCATTCATTGTTACTCCGGAATGGTTAGAAAAATGGAAAGAAATTATGTCTAACTATGGATTTGACAAAAAAACTGCTCGAAAATTTTTTAACGAATCATTTAAGAAAATTGTTCTTTTTGATACTAAAATTAATGATAAGATCATAGATCAATTAATAGATTTCTCAAACTTTGTATCACTACCATACAATATTGAAGAAATAGAATTGGATTTTCTAGAAATTTTTGTTTCAAAAATTCTTAATGAATTCAAATTAAAGCAAGAACTTGAAAAAAAAGAAAAAAAGATTAAAGAATTAAACTCCGAAAAAAGTAATTATATTGCTGCTATGCACATGATAAAAGAGTTTTCAACAATTGAATCTTCCGAAGAAATTATTAAAGGCATAATAAACGAGCTAAAAATTTTGTTTGCACCTAAACAAATTCAATACGTTAAATATGATGGAAAAGATTTTTTAAATGGGAAAAAGTTTTAAACTATAAATAAAAATGAAGGTTTTATCATTAAAATCGAATATGAAAACAAAATTTTTGGCTATATAAAGTGTAAAGATTTTTTATTCCCAGAATATTTTTATGAATATCTAAACTTCATTGTAAATGTTTCTGAAGTATATGGTTTAATGCTTTCAAATGCTTACAAAATTGAACAAATAAAATTACTTTCTATAACCGATCATCTAACCGGTATATATAATAGAAGATATTTTGAAATTAGACTAAAAGAAGAAATAGAGAGAGCTAAAAGAAATAAAAGCGCTTTTTCCATAATATTATTTGATATAGACGACTTTAAGTTAATAAATGATAGTTACGGTCATGAAATTGGGGATAAAATACTAAAAAAGATTGTTGACCTGGTTAAAAGCCGCATACGAAGTACGGATTTATTTTTTAGATGGGGTGGAGATGAATTTATTATCTTATTACCTGATACAGATTTAAATAATGCAAAAGTTTTAGCTGAACAACTAAGGCAAAAGATATATGAAACTAATTTCGAGATTAATAACAATATCTCTGCAAGTTTTGGTATAACAAGTTATACCAAAGGTATTTCTTTAACAGAATTAATGAAAAAAATAGATTTCTTGATGTATGAAGCCAAAAAACTTGGAAAAAATAAGATTTGTTATTCATAAATTTTAAAAAGAATTTTTTTAAATCATTTTTTTAAACTAATAGAAAACAGAAAATCAAATTTTCTCCGTTGCCTATTCAAATCTGGAAAAAGTACGCTCACACCAACCCAAAAGCAAAGGACATGAGAATGTAAATCACCTGGATGAAAATTTAACCAAACAAAAATGATAAAACTATAAACTGTAATTTGGATTCTCTGTAATTAAAAATTGTTAAGGAAAACGTGCAAAGACATGCGGCAAATAAAATTTAAAGCAAAATCCACATATGTAAATTCAAGGAATATTTATTTTCCCTTAAAGTAAGAGATATGTTAGCGGGCATGGGCTTTTTTGATATTTTATACTTTGTTCCTATTGAATTCAATTAACAAGTTGGGTGTACTCATATAACACATTTGCTTATTGAGAAACATTGGATACGACTTGGAACATTGCACTAAACGACTACATGCAAAAAAAATCTTTATTTTTATAATAAATATCAAAAAGTCTCATATCCTCAAACTTTCGACTTTTTAAAAATAGATGTGAAAATAAAAAATTTACCTTTCCTTGCGGGTAAGAGCTTTTGCTATTTACTTACTCCCCACTATTACTTATTATTTTCTGTTTAGCTTTTTATAAAATTTGCATGGATATTCATATGAACTTTGTGTTTGAAGTTAATTGCTTTACCTTTTTTCATTGGCCCCTTGTTATTCTAGGAAACTTTTTGTTAGAATATACAGTATAAAAGGTAAAGATTCCCAATGTATGTAAAGATTTAAAAAATAAAATTGTTAACAATGAAATGAGGTGAAGTCATGAAAATTCTTTTAACAGGGTTTGATCCTTTTAACGGTGAAAAAATAAACCCTTCATGGGAAGCTATTAAAAGGTTCCCAAAGATGATTGGAGGAGCTAACATATTAAAAACTAAAATTCCAACAGTTTTTTATAAAAGTATACAAAAACTAGAAGAAATTATTGAAAAAGAAAGACCTAATATCGTAATTTGTGTAGGACAAGCTGGTGGAAGAACTGATATTACAGTTGAAAGAGTGGCAATAAATATTAATGATGCAAAAATCCCCGATAATGAGAAAAATCAACTAATTGATACACCAATTTTCGAAGATGGCAAGAATGCCTATTTTTCAAATCTCCCAATTAAAGCTATAGTTAAAGAGATTAGGAAAAATAACATACCCGCATCTATTTCAAATACTGCTGGAACATTTGTATGTAATCATTTAATGTATGGTCTTTTGTATTTAATTGATAAAAAATATCCCAACATTAAAGGCGGATTTATTCATGTCCCGTACATTCACAAACAAGTATTAAACAAACCAAATATCCCAAGTATGTCTCTGAAAGATATTATTAAAGGATTGAAAATAGCAGTTGTAACATCCATCAAGTTTTATAACAAGCAAGATATAGAGTTTTCTGACGGTAAAATTTCCTAAAATTCTAATTTTGCTTGTGATATAATCTTCAAGGGTGAAAAAATGATTAAGAAAGCTTTAGAAATATTAACAAAGGAAAATCCTTTCTATGCTTACCTTCTTCTTGGTGTACAATTAAAAAATGATAACAATGTACGAAATATGTCACTTAAGTTTTCCAAAAATGGTGATATAATTTTTCTTTATAATGACAAAATAAACAAAAAACCTCTTTGGTTTTTGAAAGCTATAATTCTCCATGAATTAATGCATATTATTAACCAACATTTTAGAATTAAGCCCAAAAACAGTAGAGAAAAGAAAATATGGGATCTAGCAATGGATGCAGCAATTAATCAATTCATTCCCGAACTCGATGCTAGAAGCATTCCACTAAATCTACTCATAGAAGAAGGCCATGGTGTTGATAATGAAGTTATGTTTGCAGGTCCTCCTCCTTTTATGATAAATGCTACAGCTGAAGAATATTTTGAATGGATGATGAAAGAATTTGAAAAAAAAGGTGATTTTGACATAGAATCTCTTCCGGATAGCTTAGATGATCATTCCAATATGTTTGATTCAGACATACCTGTTGAAATGATTATTGAACTTACACAAAACAAAGTAGGAAAAGCATTTAACTTATTTGGCAAAACTCTTGAAACAGGAGTTAAACAAATGATATCGCTCTCATTGCAAAAATCGACAATCGATTGGCAAACACTAATTAGGAGGTTTGCAGGTGTAACAATCAAAGGAGAAAAATATTTAACTCCTTTAAAACCCAACAGAAGATATGAAAATCAACCGGGATGGAGATACGAATACAAATCTAAACTCGCAGTAATAATGGACACAAGTGCAAGTATCATTGAAGAAGAATTGAATCAATTCATCTCAGAAATTGAAAAAATTTCAAAGTACGACGTTGACATTACTTTAATTCAAGTAGATGAATCAGTAACTCTTGTAACAGATTATAAATCAGGAAAATGGAAAGATCTTGAAATATATGGTGGTGGAGAAACTAATCTTCAACCTGCTGTTGATCTTGTCCAAAGTCAAACAAGAGTTGAAGGAATTATAATCTTTACTGATGGACATGTTGATGTTCCTGCAGTAAAAAGAAGAGTATTATTCGTTTTATCTTCTAAGCACAATCCAGAGTTTATAGAAGATGCAATTAAAATATACGGTAAAAATTCAGTTGTAATTCTAAAATAAATTGGAAGGAGATCGAAATGAGACTGGTTCTTGAATTAAAAAGAATTCTAAATAAACCAATAAACATTATTTTAATCATTTTGCTTCCACTGTTACTTACAATTGCAAGTATTGTTTTTTTCAATGGGTTTGGAATTGTAAATGTAAAATTAGGAGTATATAACATGGATAACTCTCCGTTATCTCAGTTTACCATAAAATTAGTAATGTCATTTTTCAAAGGTGGTACTCTGACATATGTAGATGAAAATTACACTAAAAAATTGGAAACGGGTGAGCTTAATGCTGTGCTAATAATTCCCGCCAATTTTACAAACGCTCTATACAAAGGTCAAAAAGTTAGTATTGATTTTATTCCAAGCCCCGTAGATTTACAATTATCCGTGGGAATTTTCAATGTTCTAAATTCAATATTTAAGGATTTAAGCGGCACTCCGTTTTTTGATCCAAAAGTTCTGAGATATCTTTTCGTAAGTGAGGGATCCCCAGCTCCTGAATTTACTCCAAAGGCGAAAAATTTCAGTACTGAATTTGGAGATTTATTTTCACCAGCCATTTTATTTCTATCAGTCGTTTTTTTAATTCTATCAATTGGTATTTTAAGTATTGTAAATGACAGAGAACTTGGTCTAATTTCCATTTTCAAAGTCAATAATGAAAAATGGTATAAATATGCGTTAATAAAATTTACTGTTTTATTTGTTTTAGGAATCATTATTTCTTTAGTTGTTTACTTTGCTGGACTTACCTTCGGAATTAATATCCCTATTAATATATTTTTACCTCTGGCACTACTTGGAGTTCTCTTTCATTCTTCTCTTTCACTTATTTTGTCTTCTCTATCCCCCAACAAAACTGTTGCAAATATACTGAGTATTTCATTTGCGATGTTTTTCTTCTTTTCAAGTGGCAGTATTACTCCTGTTTCATCGCTCCCGAAATTCATGTTCAAACTTGCTTCATATACTCCTGTGTATAAATTAACTTACGCCATTAGAAACTATCAATTAAATGGTGCAAGTATACTAGGTGAAATAAATTATCTCCTTATAATTTCGTTTATAACCTCGGCAATAATGATATTGACTGTAAAAAAAGAATTTGCTAAAAAATGATAATGCCAAAGTAATACATTAAACACTAGATAATTTTGACTTTTTAAAAGTGAATAATTGAATTATTTTGTAGTATATCTCACTGTGTAGATTTTTTTGTTGTAAAATTCTTCAAATTCTTTTTGCTTTTTCAACTAGTTCTTCATATTTTGCAGTGTCTCTTAGCCATACAATTTCCTTTTCGTATACTCAAAAATGCCTTCCCGTGTTTGCATTTCATCCTATATCCCCAATTATGTACGAGGATTTTACAAATAAGTTTTATTGCACCTATTGGAAAAATTCTTTCAAGTTCATAGTATAATCGAGTGAGCTCGTTCATTTTATAAATTCTCATTGGGTTTGAGACCGAAGAATCTCTGACTCGAGAAAAAAGTATACTTTCTTTTGAAATTTTAGAATTACTTTCTCACCTTTTAGTTTAAAGTAATATTGGAGTAATTCACTTTTTTTCATATGAACATTCGACTTTATTATTTTATTAACCCAAATTGAGCAATATCTTTATAGCTATTTACATTTGTATATGTTTTAGAGGCTTTTTAAAGCCTCTTTTTTAATGTTATAATTGATAGAGGGAGGGGTTAAATGAAAAAAGTAATTATTAGTATCTTTGGTTTAATTCTTGCGTACATTATATTTGTATTATTCATAAGTGGATATGTTAAATGGTTCTTTGGTGGAATGTACGAAATAGAGTCTGCCAATATAGAACAAGTAATGGATGAAAATGGAATTCTTCATGTGCATGAAATAATAACGTTCAAAATGAAAAAACCTTTTAGAGGTGTATATAGGGAAATACCACAAAGTAGAGCTGTAAATATAGAAAATGTAAAGCTTTGGATAGAAAATGTAGAAGGAGAATGGGTAGAATTTTTAGAAAAAGACTCAAGAGGTTTTAAAGCACGTGTTTGGATTTCAAAAACACCCATCTCACCAGAAAAACTCAATAAAATAATTTTACATGTTAAATACGATGCAAAGTATGTATATGAAAAAGGACAAGACATTGGCCAAGTTTTCAGGCAATTTTGGGGGGATAAATGGGATTCACCCGTTAGAAAGCTAACTGCACACTTCTCATTTCCACAAAATGTAAAAATCTTGAAAGTTTATTCCCATCCAAAAATAATGTTTCAAAAAAATGGAAATGAGTATATATTCAACATCAAAAATATACCTCCTAACACATTTGCAGAGGTCAGATTTTTAATTGATAACTTTACGGCAGAGTATCAATATAATAATCCTTCTTTGACCTTGAAAGAAGTAGAAAAAATTGAAAGCAATTACTCTAGAAAGTATGTATTTTCATTTGTTTTACCTCCCATAACGCTTTTTGTGATAATTGGTTTGTTGATTTTAACATTTAATTTCTTTGGAAAAGAAAAGAATATATCATATGAAGGTATCTATGAGAGAGAAATACCTTATCCTGATCCACCTGATATAGTAAATGCAATAGTAGTTAATCAATTGGAAAAGATAGATGAAAATGGAATCAATGCTGTTATTATGGATTTATACAGAAAAGGTTTTATAAAACTTGATAAAAAAAGTATAATAGTTTTGGAAAAAGAAGGGAACTTGAATTCGACAGAGAAGTATTTCTATGACTTTTTAAAAAAATATTCATCGGATGGCGTTTTTTCGTTTTCAGATTTGAAAAAATCACTTTCTAAAGATAAGAGACTTGCAAAAGAGTTTTTGGCCGATTTCAAAGCGTATAAATCTATAGTCTTAGATGAAGCAAAATCGAGAAATTATCTTTCTTTGAAAGGAACTTATATATCATATATAATAGGTATTTTCTCTATTTTATTTTCATTCCTCTATTTTGCAGTGTTTTTTAAATTAAATCTCCTCTACCAGGGAATTTTTTCTGGAATTTTATTTGTTTTAGGAGGTAGCATCTTTGCTTTTCCACGCGATGTTTTTGGAAGTTGGTCAAAAGAAGGAAGAAAATATTATCTAAAATGGGTTAACTTCATGAATTTCTTACAAGATTATTCTGCACTTTCTATGTACCCACCAGAATCTGTTATTTTGTGGGAAAATTATTTGGTTTATGCAACGGCACTTGGGATAGCAAATAAAGTGGAGAAATATTTGAAAAAAGTTGCTCCAAAAGAAATAGAGGAAAGTCGACTATACTATTATCCATATATGGGATTTGGGCGTCAATTTCTAATTATTTCATCTGTAGCAACAAGCACAGTTTCCGCCTCTTCTTCAGGGACTTTTTCAGGTGGAGCAGGTGGCATTGGTGGAGGCTCCGGAGGAGGTGGAGGCGGAGCATTTTAAAAACTAAGGAGGTGTTCTTCTTGATTTGGTTTATTGTTATTCTAGTTATATTCATTTATTTTGTTATAACTTACAATGGACTTGTTAAATTGAAAAAATTTGTGGAAAATGCTTGGAGTCAGATAGATGTCCAGCTAAAAAGAAGGCACGATTTGATACCTAATCTTGTTAATTCTGTAAAAGGGTATATGAAGTTTGAACAAGAAACTTTGGAAAAAGTTATGCAAGCTAGGGCAGCCGCTATTTCTAGCAAAGACATAACCAAAAAGATAGAAAGTGAAAATGAATTAACAGGTCTTTTGTCACGACTTTTGGCAGTTGTGGAAAATTATCCAGATCTGAAAGCAAGTGAAAATGTAAACCAGCTAATGGAAGAACTTAGAAAAACTGAGGATAAAATAGCGTATGCAAGACAATTTTACAACGACATAGTTATGAAATACAATACTAAAATTTCTGTATTTCCAACCAATATTGTGGCAAAAATATTCAATTTTAAGGAAAAACCGTTTTTCAACATTGAAAAAGAGGAAAAAGAGGTGCCGAAAGTTAAAATATGATCAAATTATTAAATTAAATATTTTATAACGAAAAAGACATCACTTTTGCAATTTTCTGTGCCAAATACTTCTTAAAAACTATGTGTTTGTTTATCTTTACCACTATTTTTTTAAACTATAACTTCTTAAACAATTCTTTGTTTTTTTGATAAAGTTCTATGTAAATCTCATAATATCTATCATAAATTTCCTTAACTCCAAAATCAGGAACTATTGGTTCAGAATATTTTACCCACTCCTTAATCTTCGTTGGGGAATTAATAACACCAACTCCAAGTGCTGCTAAAAAAGCATCTCCATATGGAGCTTCTACTTGGTTTGAAACTCTTTTCATTTTATAACCTGTAACATCTGCAAAAATTTTAGTCCAAACCGAAGATTTTGCCACTCCTCCAACCAAATAACACTCTTCATTTATTTTTAGACCAGCTTTTTTACCCTCTTCTATATTATGTCTAAGAGCATATGCTCCGGCTTCCATTAATGCTCTATAGATATGTTCTCTTTTATGATACAAACTTAATCCAAAAATTAAGCCTCTTGCATATGGATCCCATATTGGTGATCTTTCTCCCATAAAATAAGGTAAAATAACCAAACCTTCACTGCCAGGCTTAATTTTACTAACCTCATCATCAAAAATTTCATAAGGAGATTTAGATAACCTTTTTCCTACCAAAGTTTCAACCTCTCCAAATTCTTCTTTAAACCACTTTGCGAGTGCTCCAGTTGTTGCAGAGCCACCAAATGTGTATATTTTTTCTAAATCGTCAATAACATACGGAAAATTTACTAACCCAAAAACTGGTTTTTCCTTTTTGTTAATCGTTCCCCAACACATGGAAGTACCAACCATCGCCACATGTTCTCCTTCAAACATGGCTCCGGCAGATAATTGGGCAACTGGAGCATCTATTCCTCCCGCTACGACTGGAGTACCTTCTAAAAGTCCGCAATTTTGCGAAGCTTCTCTAGAAACGAAACCAACAATTTCAGAAGATCTCACAATTTTCTCAGGTAAGTAACTTATTGGAATACCAAATTCATTACATAACTCTTCAGACCAATATAATTTGTTTAAATCAAAAATCCCACCTATGTTTCCAGCCGAAGAGTAATCAATAACTACTTTTCCGGTTAAATGATAAATTACGTAATCTTTTGGAGTAACAAATTTATATATCCTTTTCCAAATATCTGGCTCTTTGTTCTTTATCCAAAGCATCTTTGTGAACCCATAATATGAATCAACATAATTTCCCGTTATCTTAAAAAGTGTTTGTTTATCCACCTTATTTTTTACCCATTCAGTTTCTTCAACAGCCCTCCGGTCCATCCATATCAAACAAGGTCTTAAAGGATTTAAATTTTTGTCAACCGGGATGCCAGACCCTCCATACAATCCACTTAAAGAAATCCCTCCAATTTCAGCTTTATTAACATTAGATTTCTCGATTAATTCTTTAATAATCTCTAAACTTGCCTTCAACCACACATCCGGCCATTGTTCAGCCCAATTCGATTTTGGAGTTAAAACATCATACTCTCTATATGCTTCATTGATTATCTTTCCTTCCAAATCTACTAATATACCTTTTGCTCCTTGAGTACCAATATCTAAACCTATTAGATACACTTTTTACATACCTCCTTTAAAAGATCTTCAGAGAAAACGAATATTTTTCACTTAACTTTATTAATTCATTTTCAACTTTTTCCAACTTTCGAGAATCTGGCAACGAAAACGGAAATCTCATACCACCAAATTTTAGTCCTCTAAGTCTCATAACGGCCTTTAACAACGGAATATCTGCCCCATTACCAATTGTTAATGACAATTCGGTTAATTTTTCTTGAACTCTCTGTGCTTCTTTTATATTACCTTCCTCAAACAAATTCCATACTTGAACGAAAAATTCAGGAAAAACCCCGGCCGGGCCTGAAACACAACCCTTTGCTCCCATAACCAATGAAGGTAAAAAAGCTTCATCATAACCGACCAAAACATCTAAATCTGTCTTTATCAGTGACAAAATATGTTTAAAACTACCACTACTGTCTTTTACTCCAACAAAATTATCAAAACTCTTCTTTAAAGTTTTTAAAACATCGGGGGTTACCCAATTGTTTGTTAATCCCGGTATATTATATGCAAAAACTGGCAAACTTTCCGCTTGTTTACAAACTTCACGATAAAAATTTATTATCTCATCTTTAGAAAACTTATAATAAAATGGTGTAACTACTGCTATAGCATCAACATCTATGCTTTTTGAGAATTGTATCAATGCTTTAATCTCAGAAAAATTAAGTGAACCACAATGTGAAATTATTTTTAACTTTCCTTCCGAATATTTTTTAAACTCATACAATATTTTTTTCTTTTCATCAAGTTCTAATAACAAACCTTCTCCTGTAGTACCATTAACAAATACACCATTTACACCTTTTTGATATAAAAAATCAACATAGTCTTTTATTAAAACTAAATCCACATTCTCACCATATTTATCCAGTGGAGTCAAACTTGCAACTATTACGCCTTTTATAGTACTCATACTATCACCTCACCATAATTCAAACAAAAAGTTGATTACAACCTTTAACCTTTATAGCCAAATAACCTTGGTATCAATAAGACAAAATCAGGCCAATAAGTAATTATCAAAAGAGCAAGTAGCTCAATAGGAATCCAATATTTAATCATCTCCTTAAAAACATCCTTTACAGGAGTTCCACTAATAGCACTTGTTATATAACCAGTTTGCCCATATGGTGGAGTATCTAGTGCCATCATTAAATTGACAGTTGTAATAACTCCAAAATGAACTAGATCTATTCCTGCTTGCTGAACAAGTGGCAAAATCATTGGAATAACTACTAACTGAATAACCGAAACGTCAATAAACATTCCAAGGACGAAATACAAAAGATTTATTCCAAATAGCAAAAGAACTTTACTCGAAAGCATACCAGACTTTATGAAGGCTGATGTTATAGCTGCGGGAACTTGTTCGCGAGCCATAATATAAGAAACCATATATGCAGCTGCGACAATAATACTTATAAAACCTATGGATTGAACAGTCAGAACGAAAATCCTATAAAGTCTTCTTAATCCTAAAGTTCTATACACAATAATGCTTATAATAATAACATATAACCCGACTACAGCTGCAGCTTCTGTGGCAGTAAAAGCTCCTCCATATATTCCCACTAACAAAAGTATCGGTGCAAGCAAAGCAGGGAAAGATTTCAAAAATGACCTAAACAAAATTGGAATTGGATATTTTTCACCAAGCGGATAATTTCTCTTTTTTGATAAATAGAAAACCATCAACATTTCCAAAGCTCCTAATAATAATCCTGGCAAAAATCCTGCTAAAAACAAATATCCTAATGATGCTCCAGTGAGCATAGAATAAATTACCATAGGTATACTTGGCGGTATTATAGGTCCAATTGTTGCAGAAGCAGAAGTAACAGCACAAGAAAATGGTCCATCATATCCTGCATCCTGCATTGCTTTAATTTCTATTGCTCCAATCCCTGCAACATCGGCAATTTCTGAGCCACTCATACCAGCAAAAATGATACTTGCCAAAATATTAGCATATCCAAGTCCTCCTCGTATTCTTCCCATCGCTTTTACAATAAAGTCAAACATAATTTCCGTTACTTTACATTCATTCATAACATTTGCTGTAAATATAAATAATGGAACTGCAATCAATACTGTTTGAGAAGAAAAGTGTATAACAAGCATATCAATAAGTCCTGAAAGACTTAAACCAGAAAACAACATGTATAAAATTCCACTCGCAATCATAGCAAGAGCCAAAGGATAACCAAATAAAAACATCAAGCCAAATGTTAGAAAAAATGTAGTTAAAGCCATTATTTCTCCCCCAGTTGCTTGAATTCTTTGATTTTTTCGATAATCGATTCTATGTTATGAATTATCAATAAAATCATAAACAACGGAAGGCAGATAATAAGATAAGTCCATGGAATTCTTAAAACTTGAGATTTTATTATCTTATACCATATAGATTGACTAATTACTGGATATAATGATATTGAAAAAGTAAAAATAACAATTATATCAAAAATTATTTCAATAACTATCTGTTTCTTTCGAGAAAACTTTTCTACCAATATATTAAATCTTATATGTTTGTTAAGTCTCTTAGCATATGCTGCGCTTAATAACGTTACCCACACAAAACTGTATGAAGAAATTTCATATAAAGCAGGTGAAGGATTATTTAGTATATATCTCATTACCACTTGACCTATCATACTCACAAATAAAAGTAAAAAGAAAATAACCGAAAAATGTACCTCAATGACATCTATTATCATCTTATAAAATTTTTTCATTCAATCACCCCTTTAGAAAATGTGGAAGCCGCAGGGCTTCCACATCCTTTACATATTTTGGATCTTCTTATACATGCCTTTTCCCCAAAGTTTATCGAATTGAGGTTGGCTATAATATTCCAAAGCACGTTTCATAAATGCTTCTTTATTAGGAATAACAATTTCCATACCATAGTCTTTAACGAATGTGTTTAACAATTCTGCTTCTTGTTGAGTTACAAGATAGTTCATATAATATCTTGCAACTTCCATAGCCTTTTTAATATAAACTTTGTACTCTTCAGGCATTGATTCCCATAATTTTTCATTAATTACAGGATTTAAAATACCAATAAGATGATCTGTCAAGACAATATATTTCGTTACTTCTACAAATTTTGCAGCTAAATCAGTTGGAAGAGGATTATCTTGCCCATCAATTGCGCCAGTTTTTAATCCAAGATAAACATCAGTAAAATCCATCGGTGTTGGTTGTGCTCCAAGAGCACGTCCCATATCTAAATAGACCTTACTGTTGGGCATTCTTAGTTTAACACCTTTCAAATCTTCTGGAGTTTTTACTGGCCCTACTTTCGAAGTTAAATTTAATTCTCTTGTCCCTAAATACCAGGTATCAAGTACTCTAAGATTTGTTTTTTTGGCAAGTTGATTAAACATATCTTGGACCATTTTACTTGTCATAACTCTATACATATGATCTAAATCCTTGAAAACATATGCAGCGTTGAAGACTCCAAATTCTGGCATACCACCAATATCCGCAAACCAAGCTGGCCCAGTATCACAAAGCATATCCAAATCTCCGCGCATAACAGCTAAAATCATTGAACGTTGATCTCCTAACTGTCCAGAATGAAAGATTTGCACTTCAATATTTCCACCACTAAGTTCTTTAACAACTTCTGCAAATTTTTCCATAGCTTTTACCTGAGGCTGAGTTGGAGCTGCAACTGTTCCAAATTTAAGAATATACTTTGGAGCAGCTATTGCAAAAATTGAGAACACAAGAATCAAAAAAACAAATAATACCTTTTTCATACTATCCCTCCTTTAGAAAAGTTTACAAATATACGCAAACGTTTGCACACACATTGTCAATTATATAATAACCTGATTTATGATTACAAATCTAGTATTTGTCTTCTATTTGCCATTACATGTGTTTACGTTTAATTATCTGACAAATTCTTTACTGGACTTTTGATTTATATTATGTTACAATTAACATGAAATTTTACTCAAACTTTTGCGTGGTGGTTAAATTGAGTATTACAAAAATTGCAAAAGACTTAGGTGTTCATCCTTCAACGGTTTCAAGAGCACTTTCTGGAAAATCGGGTGTTAGTGACAAACTCAGAAAAAAAATTATTGAATATGCTGAACAAATCGGGTTTTACCCTGACGCACGAGCTAGTTCGTTACGACGCAAAGGGAAAACTGGAACGTTGGGAATTGTTGTTCCTGACGTTGGAAATCCTTTTTATGCCGAAGCTATAAAATCTATGGAAGATGTTTTTTATTCTCATAATTTCAACTTTTTTCTATGTGTGTCAGATGAAAATCCAGACAAAGAAAATTTTCATCTGAAAAATCTTATTTCTCACAGGGTCGATGGAATAATTGCTGCGCCAACTTTAGACAAAAAAACCGAAACTTTTTACAAGAAAATCGCAGAATTAAAAAAACCGATTGTATTTTTCGACAGATATATACCTTCACTTGACATTCCTTATGTAGTCACAAACAACAAAAACGGGATCATCAAGCTGTTGAAATATCTGCTTAAACTTGGACATAAGACACTTGGGATTGTTTCGTTATCTCCTGAATCCATAACAGGAAAAATAAGATTAGAAAGTGCTTTAGAATTCTCGAAAAAATTTGAAATTGAAATTAAACCAAACTGGATTCAAGGATTCGATTCAACACAGGAATCTGGCTACTTATCTATGAAAAAAATATTACAACTAAAAAATAAACCTTCAGCTGTATTAATTTTAAACGATTTAACAACTCTTGGTGCTTTAAAGGCAATTAAAGAAATGAAAGTTAAAATTCCTAACGATATCTCAATAGTTAGTTTTGATGATACATTCTGGAATCAAATTTTCGATCCTCCAATAACCTGCGTTAAACAAGAACCAAAAGAGATGGGAATTTTAGCAGCAAAGATGTTAATCAACTTGCTAAATCACAAGAACAATTTGAATAAACGTATATATCTCGAGACTAAACTCATTATTCGAAATTCAGTAAAAAAATTACTCTAAACTATTTTTGTTAATTCAAATGAATTTTTAATTATTGTTTTTAAATCTTTTATACTTTTCATTTTCTCTTGAATGTAAATCTGACTCAAAATGTTTCCAATTGCAGAACTTTCAGAAACTCCTGTAAAAACAGGTATTTTTAATTTTTCAGATAATAATTTACAAAACAATCTATTTTTCACTCCTCCTCCAACCAAATAAACCCTATTCAATCCCCCTACAATACTTTTTAGAAACCTAAAAACAATATCAACTTCATTAACCACGCTATTTAATGCAACTCTTATTACGTCATTTATATTTCTTATTTCTTTTATTTCATTTTTCAATTTAGAAATAATATTTCCTGGTGTTTGGAAATCTACTTTTTTAAGACTTACGTAATAATCATCTAAGGTTGACGTTGATGCTAGTTTAAGCATCATATCATAATCAACTCTCTTACCTTTATAATTTAACTCCCTTAAAATTTCTTCCAAAATCCAAAAACCCGGTGTATTAGAGACTAACCTAAATTTTCCTTCGAACGTTCCTTCATTAGAAAACTGTCTTTTGTAAACATCTTCGTTTAAAATAGGTTTATCTACTTTTACGCCTATCACGTTCCAACTTCCTGAACTAATTATTAAAGTTTCTTCATCTTCAAAAGGAAGAGTGTTAAACGCACAAGCAGTATCATGTGATGAAATGTTAATAATGTCAACTCCATTAAATTGTCCAGCAATTCCTGCAGGAATTCTTATCGCTCCCATATTTTCTTTTTTTATTCCTAAAAATCCTAAAATTTCTTCATCCCAATCTTTATTTTCAATTGAATATAATTGTGTTGTTGTAGCCAAAGTATATTCTGCAAATTCTTTATTGCCCAATAAATAAATTAACAATTGAGGAATATTCAAAATTAAAAAATGTTTATAAAAAATTCTCGGCTCCAATGTTTTTAAAAGTTCAATTTGAAATAATGTGTTATAAGGATGTGGAAAAACCCCTGTTTTTTTGAAAAGAAAATATCCACCTCCTAACTCCTTTATTGTCTTATTCACAATATCTGTATGCTCAAACATATTTCGATAATGGAAAGGGAATATTAAAAAAGGAGAATTCTTAAAAACTATTCCAAAATCAACTCCCCATGAATCTATTGCAAAAGACAATATATTATATTTTTCTTTTGCCCAATCAACGGCATGAAAAACAATATCAACAAAACTCCCCAAGTTCCACAAGTAAAATGAATTATTTTTAAGATATTCGTTATTATACCTTTTTCTCTCTAAAATTTTTACTCTAGCCCCATCAAATTCACCAACAACAGCTTTCACACTAGAAGCTCCAAAATCAATTGCTAAGTATCTTTTTGACATTGTTTATACTACCTCCAAATTTTCATCATAAACATAGAAATTCCTTGGGTTCTTCAACAAGAATCCCAATTTACAAATAAATTCTAGCATTTCCAGTTTTGCAAACGCCATTTCTATGTTTTCTGCAATCACAGTTACTCCATGGTTTTTTAATATGAATATGTCTGCTCCATTTTTTAAACCCGAGAGTAACTTTTGTGCAAATCTATCAGTTCCAGGAGTTTCGTAAGTCGTGTAATAAATTTTTTTAAGATAAATTTGAGATTCAGGTGTTAAATAAATTGGTATTTCCTCACCATTTATAGCAAACAAAGTAGAATAAGGTGGATGAGCATGAATAACAGAGTTTATCTCTGGCCTTGTTTTATAAATTAAAGCATGCATTCTCCACTCAGATGAAGGTTTCCTAGAACCTTCAATTACTTTTCCATTGACGTCTATTGTTACTATATCTTTTTTTTCTATTAGTGTTTTTAGAAAAGTAGTAGGGGTAATATAAATCCTATCATTAAACCTTATACTAAAATTCCCTCCTATACTCTCAGTTAATTTTCTATCCCAAATGAGTTTTGAAAAATAAACCAATTTCTCAACCAAATCCATTAAAAACAACCTCCTTAAAATGCTACTTCTTCTTTCATTGGCATGGATGATGCTCCACCATATTTCGATGCTACAATTCCTGCAATGTGAGAAGCAAAATTCATAATTTCATGTATATCTTCATACTTCAGAGTATTTCTTTTTTTATTTATCATATATAAAACAGCAGCCATATATGCATCACCACAACCGGTTGTATCAACTACTTTGCCTTTTTTCATCGCTCTAACTTTAAAATCCTTTCCTCTATAAATGGCTTTTGAACCTTTTTCTCCCATTGTTAAAATAGTTAACTTATCTTCTCTTTTTAAATCTTTCACAAAGGATTCAAAAGTACCATTTGGCACAAAAAAATTCATATCTTCAACGCTTAATTTTAAAACGTCTGCAAATTTCATCATTTTAATTAACCTTTTTCTATATTCATCTACATCAAAAATTAAATTACTTCGTACATTTGGATCTAATGATACTATTTTTCCCTTTTCTTTTGCTTTAAAAAATAATTTTGTTAGATTCTTTGCTGTTTCACCTCCTATTAAGGAAATTGAACCAAAGTGAAAAATTTCAAATTTTTCAATATCGATCTCTTTTATTTCACCTTCAGTTATATATAAATCTGCTGTGTTTTGTCTATAAAAATCATATTCAGGAACTTTATTTTGAGAAAGGGCGATAAATGCTAAAGGTGTTTTTTGATTAAGGCTTTTAAAAACGTATTTTATTTCAACTTTCTCGTTTATCAAAAATTCTTCGATCTTTGTCCCAAAATAATCTTCACCTATTTTAGTTAAAAAGGCTACTCTTGTCCCCAATCTTGCAAGACCTACAACTGTGTTCAAAGGCGAACCGCCAACTCTTGGCCTAAAAGAATCACTATTTTTTATTCCTTTTCTTTTTTGTCCTATCATATCAATTAGTGCTTCACCAGCGCATAAAATCATCTTTAGTCCTCCTTAAAATCATTTTCAAATTTTTCGAAATCGTTTTCTGGAAAACTAATATCAAAATACTTTTTTGCTACTTTTTCATCAATTGTAAAATTTTTAAATCCCATTTTAATGACTTTGTTTATATCATCTTTACTTTTCAAACTAGCTACTAGAAATTTTTCTGGATATTGAAAAACTTTCAATAAATCTTGAATATAATTACTTGAATATTCGTTTCTTAACATTCTAGAATAATAAATGGCTAAAAAATCTACATCCATTTCTAATGCACTAATTATTTGACTATATTCATATATTGCTGTTGCACAAATTTTATAATTTTTTTCTTGAAGTTGTTCAACAAAACTTGTAACTTTAAAAGGAATCCAGGGTATTTTCACAATGAATTTTTCACTAAGCTTCGGCCTCTCGATCAAATATTCAAAATATTTTTTGTCCTTTAAACTTATTTGGATAAAGTGAAGTCCTCTAGTTTTTAACAAAACTTGGATTGCATCATAAAAATTTAAATTATTCTTCTTTAAAATAGTTGGATTGGTTGTTAAGCCTTTGAAAAAAGAATGCTTATTCACCAAATTAATAGCTTCAGAAGATATTGAATCAATAAAGATCATTTAATTACAACCCCTTTTTTTAAAATTACATTTGCATACAATGCTGTTTCACTTGTGGCAACAATTGCAAAAACATTTTTACATCTTTCGTAAAATTTAAATCTTTCTAAAGGTTCGTAACTATACTTTTCACCAGAACTTTCTAAAATTTTCACATATTCATTCCAAATTTTCGGCTTTTCCTCTAAACCATTATCCATTAAAAATACATTTGTTTTAACAAACGTATCCAAAGGCAAAAACTTCAAAATCGCTTCCATAAGTTCAGGTATTCCTAATCCATCTGCTCGAATAACTTTTTTGTCATATGAATGCGCTGGAAAATTCCCATCAGCGAGTAAAATTTCATCTCCATGCCCCATTTCCATTAATGTTTTCATTAAATCTGGCGAAATTTGAACAGGAATTTTTTTTAACATAATATCACTCCTAATCATTTGATTTCTTTTTCCTAAACTGATCGATAGCAACAATCACAACCAAAATTATACCTACAATTATTCTTTGCCAAAAAGGATTTATATTCAGTAAAACTGCTCCATTGTAGATTGTTATCATAACAAGTGCTCCAAAAAATGCCCCTAAAGCACTACCTTCTGCACCAAATAAACTCGCTCCACCCAGCACTGCCGCTGCTATTGCATCCAATTCATATCCAGTACCTGTCGTTGGGACTCCCATCCACAATCTTGTTGTTTCAAGAATTCCGCCAATTCCCCATAAAAAACCTGCCAGAGCATATACACCATAAGTTACTATCCGTAAATCCACTCCAGAAAGTCTTGCAGCTTCTGGATTACTCCCTAACGCATAGACATATTTTCCAAATCTAGTTTTTCTAAGAATTAGTTCCATCACAATTACTGTAATAATTAAAAACCAAAATAAAGTAGGAATTCCCAAAAAATCAGAAGAAGCAAAATTTGCAACACTTCTTGGTAAACCAAATACGTTGCTTCCTCCTGAGATCAGTAACGTTGCCCCCCTTGCTATCGTCATCATCGCAAGTGTTGCAATAAAAGCGGGAACCCCAAAATCATATATTACTATCCCATTTATTAAACCTACTCCCGTAGAAATAATCAAGACAATGAAAATGGCAAGTGAAATTGAAACATGTCCGGCTAACATCTTTGATAACATTATATTCACTAACGCAACAACTGAACCAACTGAAAGATCAATTCCAGCGGTGATTATTACTACCACCATTCCGACTGCCAAAACTCCCTGAATTGCCATTTGTCTCATAATATTTCTTATATTAGAATATGTTAAAAAATATTCACTTGAAACAGCAAGAAATATCCATAATGCTATCACAACCAAAAATAGTATCATCTGAGTATTAAATTTAACTTTTTTCACTTTGAATCTACCTCCTCAACAATTGAAGATTTGATTGCATATGCTAAAATTTTCTCTTCATTAAATTCTTCTCTTGGAATATTGGCAACTATTTTTCCTGAATTCATGACCAAAATCCTATCACAAATTCCCATTAATTCAGGCATATATGAGGAAATAAATAAAATCGAAGCCCCGTTCTTGGCAAGCTCATTCATTATGGAATATATTTCTTCTTTAGCACCTACATCTATTCCATTAGTTGGCTCATCCATTATAAATACTTTTGCATTACTCGCAAGCCATTTTGCAATTACAACTTTTTGTTGATTTCCTCCACTCAAATTCTTAACCGTTTTATAGATATCAGGTGTCTTTATATTTAATTTTTCAACAAAATCCTGTGCAATTTGTTTTTCCTTTTTCGAATTAACAAATCCAAACCTTGAAATTTTTCTATAAATAGGTAAATTGATATTTTCTTTAACCGAAAGTTTTAATGCAAGCCCCTGGTTCCTTCTATCTTCAGGTATAAGTGCTAATTTATTATTAATACCTTTTAAAGTATTGGTTATATACTTCAAACTACCATTAATGTAGATATTTCCTCTGTCAATTTTATCTGCTCCAAAAATTGCTCTTACTAATTCTGTTCTACCTGAGCCAACTAATCCGTACAATCCAACTATCTCACCTTCAAGGAGATTAAAACTACAGTTTTTGAGTTTTCTATTCTCTAAATTTTCCACTTTTAATATTTCTTTTCCCTTTTTTCTTAATACATAGAAATCTTTCCTCAATTTTCTTCCTACCATATAAGATATAAGTTCATCTTCATTTGTCTCTTTTATGTCTTTTTCAATTACAAACTGTCCATCTTTCAAGACATAAGCTTTGTCACATATTTCAAAGATTTCTTCCAACCTGTGCGAAATGTAAATCACCGATACTCCCTCTTTTTTTAATTCTCTAATTATTCGAAATAATTCATCCGTCTCTTTGCTAGTCAATACAGCTGTAGGTTCATCAAATATTACTATTTTTGCATTCTTTGAAATTGCCCTTCCTATTGCAACTATTCCTTGATGCGCTACTGATAGATTTTTAACTTTTTCTCTCGGATCAATTATGTGATCGTATTCTAACTTTTTTAAAACTTCTTTAGCCATTTGGTTTAAAACATTTTCACTAACAAAACTTAGTTTAGAAGGTAAATCGTTGAGAAAAATGTTTTCTGCCACAGTCAAATGCGGTGCTAAAACGAGATTTTGATATACAGCGGAAATCCCTAATTTTTCTGAAATTATTGGAGTCATCCTTTCTATTCTTTTTCCAAAAATATAAATCTCTCCCTCATCAGCAAAATAGGCTCCTGTAAGTATTTTTATTAATGTGGATTTTCCCGCTCCATTTTCTCCTATTAAAGCTTTTATTTCTCCTCTCTCTAATCTGAAATCCACATTTTTTAATGCTTGAACACCTGGGAAATATTTAGAAATACCTTTTAATTCTATAGCATAAATATTTTGCACATCTTCACCCCCATTAAAAAAGGGGGAGGGCACCTCCCCCTAAATGATTTTATTTACATTACCAATCTTTATGATAATTAATAGGATCTAATACTTCATCTGCCGCTCCTGATTTAAGCATCTCAGGAGTTACAACTACTATTCCTGTATCAATATTTTTTCCAAGTGGGACACCATTTCTTGCCATAATTGCATATGCGACACCGGCATACCCCATTATCCAAGGTCTTTGTACCAGAATGGCATCAAGATATCCATTTTTTAACCCCCAAACTTCTTGAGCACCACTGTCTACTGCCACTGTTGCTAAATCTTTTCTTCCCATCATATCTAATGCTCTAACCATTTCATCACCTGTATACTGGTTACTTGCATAAATTCCATCTAAATTTGGAAAGGCAGTCAATAAATCTTGTGTGATCCCTATTGTATTTCCTTGCTTTCCTTGTGCATCTCTAACCGCAACAAGTTTAATTTTCGGATATTTCTCCTTCAATCTATCAATGAAACCAGCTTTCCTTTGTTCTAGTGAACCAACACCTGACATGAAAGTAATAAGTGCAACTTCACCCTTAGGCTCACCATTTTTTTCAGCTAGCAGTTCTGCCATTTTATCTGCAGCAGCTTGACCTATTTTATAATTATTTGAAGCAAGAAAACTTACATACATATCGGTATTAGCTGCTGAATCTATGATTATTACTGGTATCCCCATTTTCATAGCATGTTCAATACCTGGAACTAAAGCATCTGCAACAGTTGGAGCAATTACAATCGCATCTGGATGAGTTGAGATTGCTGTTTCCAAAATTGCTACTTGTTTTGAAACATCTGCTTCGGTTGTAGGCTCCTGGTGAATCAAAGTTACTCCAAAATGTTTAGCAGCTTTTTCTGCTCCATTTAAAACTATCTGCCAATATTCCGATTCACTTGCTTTCACTATGAAAAACACTTTCATCTGTTTTGTCGAAACAGCCTTTTCAGCAAATACATTCAAAGACATTGAAATAACAAATAAACCTAAAAATACCAACAACAAAATCTTTTTCATAATTTCCCCACCTCCTGGTTATTTTTGGGGTTCACCCCAAATCATAATTTTTGCACGGAGTTTCTTATTATTAATTCCGTATTTAAAACTATATTTTGTGGGATAACATCTTCACCATCCAACCTTCCCATCATAATAGTTGCTGCATTTTTACCAATTAAAAGTACAGGTTGTTTTATTGTTGTTATTGGTACCTCATATAATTCATTTTCTATATTGTCATCAAATGCAATTAATGATAAATCAGAAGGAATTTTTCTGTTATATCTTTTTGCAGCTTTCAAAATTTGTTGAGTAATATAATGATTGGTTGCAATAATCGCAGTTGGACCTGTTTTATCAAAAATTGCTTTCAACCTTTTCATGTTTTCTCTTTCATTATTTGAAAGGACAATAATCCATTCGTTTTTATATTTCACGTTAAACAAATTACAACCATCGATAAAACCTTTATATCTTTCTTTTAGTGTATAAACCATTGGCTCAATCAAGCAAAGACCAAGGTTTTTGTGCCCCATATCTCTGACTAAATATTTAATTGCACTTACAATCGCATGATAGTTATTAATAGTTACTGTATCAAATTCACTTTCAGCCTCTTCAATTTTTCTATCGTATAAAACCACAGGTATTCCACTTTTCTTTATACGTCTTAAAAGATTTAAATTATTTTTATTATTCTTTCCAATTGTTGGTGCTATAATAATTCCATCAACTCCATGTTCTAAAAACCACTTTAAATATGTCTTTTCTTTTTCTAAATCTTCGTTAGAAGTCGCAAGCAACATTTTGTATTTTCTTGGAAAAAATATTTTTTCAACCCCATCCAAAAAATCCAAGAAAAATGGATTTTTTATGTCAGACAAAATTATTCCAATTGTCATGGTTTTTTTTGTCCTTAAAGACTTTGCTTGAAACGATAAAATATATCCTAATTCTTCTGCCTTTTCTTTTATTTTTTTCTTTAATTCAAGATTTACTCCAGGTTTATCATTCAAAGCTCTGGAAACCGTTGAAGGATTTACTCCTAATTCCTTGGCAATATCTTTAATAGTTATTCTTCTTTTTATAATCTCACCCCTTTTTTCAAAGTTATAAAACAGTGTAATCAATATTCTTCATTGTACAGAACTTTATTAATTCATCCATATAATCTCCATAAACACCATGAGTATGATTGCAGGGATAAAGTTCTAAAAATCTTTCTTTTGATGTATGTAGTTTCACATAAACATGCGGCCATTCTTCTTGGACTTCTTTGGATAATTTCTCTTTAAGTTCTTCACTTATATCAACAACTTCTCCCTTAAAAATTGTCATATGATATTTTCCATTTTTCCTGGTTAATCTTGCAAAAGTCATTTCACCGGGTGCTGCAAAGTGTTTCACTGCTGCACCACCTGCCGGGAAGTAAAAAGTCTCAGGATAGAAAACAACATTTTTCAAATTTTCTTTTGGATTCTTTGATCTTGCCGCAAAATATGTAGCATGAGTTCCAGAATTACACAGATCAAGCAATCCTTCATTTTCAAAATAATGTCTTACATCTGCAAATAACACTGGTTCACCAGAAATATGTTTTAAAATTTCCATTGTAAGTGCCCCATCCATATCTGTTTCAGTAGCAGCAACAATAGGATCCTTGGGACCATCCCAATCGTACGGATCGTTTAAGAAAGCTTCTGCAACATCTAAAGTAGCATAATTATTTGTCATTTCTGGTTGACCTTTAAACCCTACAAAATCTAGTTCATATTCATCTATTAACTCTCTTGCCGCATAATACAATGCTATTTGTTTTTCAAATTTTTCCGGAGTCAATTGTTTACCATCATATAGTACATTAGAATACTGTTCAAGCCACTCTCTAGCTTTTGTTACTTTGTTTTTATCAACTTTTTCCGCTCTAAGTACCAATTCGTATTGGTCAATTTGCTCAACATCTATTCCAAACTCTTTCATCCATTGATCTCCATTTGCTGCAGCTGTATACATACCCATTGGCCTTCCACCAAATTGACCATATCGTTCCCCTTTCAATCTATTCACCGCTGAAGCAGCCCTTACAAATTTTAAAACTTTCTCGATTACTTCCTCATTTTCAGGTTCGCCGTATACTCTAAAAGGATATTTACCTATTTGTTCCAACGCTCCAGCTGCCGCTAATAATCCAACCATACCTGGATATTTTGGATTTATCTGCCCATATAACAAATATGGACCAGGTGCATATAAAGAAGCTATAACTGTAAGATGCGGCCAACACCAAATAGAATAATTAAATATAGTTGCCTCTACTTCTGCCTTCATCAGTTCCTTACCCGCTTTTTTAGCTAAAGAAGGCTTCCAAACGATTTCACTTGCTTTTACTACCTCAACCTCTCCCGTTGCTTCTAAAGCCTTAATCAACCTCTCTTCAAATTTTTTATTCATATTCAGTAATTCTTCATGCACAAATTTCCTTCCGTCTGAAAACGTTATTATTCCTACTCTTTTCTTTTTCATTTTATCCCCTCCAATGCAATATATCGGCAATCGTTTGCAGTCATTTTTCAGTATACCAGATTTTACATTCGAAATTTAAATTCAAAAATCCACAAACTCACACTCCTGTATCGCAATATTTTCAATAAGCGCAATAATACTTTGAATTTTTCATGTTTTTATTGTTTTTTCTAAGTTATAATAATATCCATAAAAAAAGCCCTCTTAAGAGGGATTTAAAAAAACTGTTTAACAGATTTTTTTAATATCATCCTGTACATCAAGAAAATAATTTATTCTAATTCACTGTAGGCCTTTCTGGCTTTTTCTAAAATTTCTTTTATAAAGTTTCTATCTTCTTCCGAGTAAGTTAAAAGCGGCAACCGAGTTCTTGACACAGGTAACCCACTTTCTATTTCCAAAGCCATTTTTACTCCTGGAGTTGGATTGACACGAGTGTCTGAGATACCAAAAAAGCTTTTAAATACATCATAAAGCAGTTGAAATAATTTTATTGACCTTTCCGTTTTACCAGTTAAAAATGAATCAATCATATCCCTAATTATATCACCAACAACATGCGCCCCACCACTAACCACCCCAACTCCTCCTTGAGATAAAACTTGTAACACCATTACATCGTCACCTGAATATACAGATAACCTTCCCTTGGATTTTTTAATAAATTCAGACGTTTGAAGAGGATTTAAACCTGCTTCATCCTTCACTGCTACTATATTGTCTATTTCAGATAACCTTCCAACTGTTTCAGGTGCAATACTCATATTTACAAACAAAGGAATGTTATAAATAATCAAAGGCAACGATGTTTTTTTTGCGATTTCTTTAAAATGCTGATAAATTCCTTCTTGTGTTGGATGACAATAATACGGCACCACTATCATTGCTGCATCATATCCTAATTTTTCAGCTTCTTTCGTTAATTCTATTGTTTCTTTTGTTGTTACTGCCCCTGTTCCTGCAATTAATGGTACTTTGTCACCAACTTCATCTTTTATTTCTTCAAAAAGTTTAACCCTTTCTTCAAAAGAAATAGAGTGAAATTCTCCAGTTGTACCTGCTACAATCAAAGTATCACAATAATTTTTTTCCACTAAATAACTCGCAACTTTTCTAGCAATCTCATAATTAACGGAAAAATCTTCGTTAAAAGGAGTAATCATAGGCAAAAGAATTCTACCAAACTTCTTTACTATATCCATAAAAATACCTCCTCTTGTACAATTTAAAAACTAACTTCAAAACCTAAATTATGCTCTTAGAATTTTTTGGAATTTTACTAATACTGACACAACATAATAGCAAACGTTTGCATGAAAACTAGTATACCAGAATTACTTAACCTAAATAAAATCTTTCCGCGACTGTTTTTTTGGATGTTTTTAGATATTATCACCAAAAATTGAAATAATTCTTTTGCTTATTCAATATATCGCAATATCACATTCCCATACAAGCGATTCAAAACTAAAACAATTATTAAGAAAGAAAATTTTAAATATTTAATAATAAGATTCCAACGTTGGCTGTAATTTACTCTTATTATCTTTGTTGACATAATAAAAAATCTACTATATTACCAATAACACAAAGTTTGCATATAGATTTCCGAGATTTAATTAGACTATCAATACTTTATTTGAACTTTTAAATAAAAACAACAATTTTGAATTATTTGGCCATATTTTTAAATGTTTTTTAAAAGCAAATTTTCTTAAACCCTACGTTTATTTTTATTACTTTTCATTCTGTAGTTTTAAAACACTTGGACGAAAATGAAGTAGAACGACTCACAGGTAGAAGAATTAAAGTAGAACTTTACCCATCGGGACAACTTGGTGACCAACGCTCAGCTATAGAACAAGTAAGAAGAGGAACAATAGAGACTTATAACATTAGTTCCGGAGTTTTAGCTTCTGCATATTATCCCCCTTTAGAAGTATTGGACATGCCATTTTTATTTTCCTCCAATGAACATATCTTACTATTTGGAAATAGTGATTTTATAAAACAACTTATAGAAGATTGGGCAAAAAACTGGTATCAGAATCCTTTCAATACAGTCTTTTGGTTTTAGACATATATTTAATAGCAAAAGACCTATAAAAGTACCTAATGATTTAAAAGGTTTAAAAATAAGAACTATGGAAATTGTTCCACATATGAAACTTATTAAAGCAGCAGGCGGTACTCCTGTCCCTATGCTAATGTTAGAACTTTACACCGCTTTACAAACAAAAGTGGTTGATGGAGCTGAAAATACTATTTCAAACATCTTGGCACAAAAATATTATCAAGTTCAAAAATACTTAACCTTAACGGGAAATGTTATGGGAATAGGAGTAACTATAATAAATGAAAAATGGTTTCAATCACTCCCAGATGACTTAAAAGGTGCTCTCATAGAAGCCGAAAGAACTGCTTTGCTAGTATATGCAAGAATATCTCAACTTGTTTCTGATGTCAAACTTGATGATTTGAAAAAAAGATGAAAGTATATATTTCAACGCCCGAAGAAATTAAACTATGGAAAGAAACAACTCAACCTTATGTTAAAGAATACCTCATAAAAAAACTTGGTAAAGATCTTGTTAATAATTTCCTCAATGCCATTGAATAACCAAGACAACAAATGCTTTCAGAAGCCAGAAATTTAGGCAAATGACCGTTTAACCTTTCACGGAGGGAACCATTTTTTACCGTGATGGAAATAGCTTTGTCTTTTACTATGTTTTTAAGCTCCATCTTATATTTTCTCGTTAAAGGAGTACCACTTTATTTGGTCGTCCACACTTTTTTTCATAGGTTTAGATTTTTTAACCCTTTTGGCAATTCCTTTTTTCATTTTGGCAGGAAAATTAATAGCATATTCTGGAACTATAAATATGGAATCATAAATAAAATATCTGAATTTTTAAATTTATTGGTTGGTAAATATAGAGGAGGATTGGCTTATGTAAACGTTTTAGCCAGCATGCTTTTCGGAGGAGTTTCAGGATCTGATATTGCGGATGTTGGTGGTATAGGACGTTTAATAGTGGATTTAATGGTTGAAGCTGGTTATGATAACTTCAACTGCTATTCTAATGCTTACAGGTACTTCAAGTATATTTGCTAGAATTTTAGCAGTAGAAAAAATCCCAGATGTTCTCACAAATTTTCTTCAATCAACAATAGGAGATAATAAATATTTATTCTTATTGTTTGTGAATGTTTTTCTTTTACTTTTTGGTATGGTCATGGATGCTATGCCAGCTCTATTAGTTCTTGCTCCTACATTTTTACCAGTCGCAGTTAATAATTATGGACTAAATCCCGTTCATTTCGGCGTTGTAATGGGTTTTAATTTAATAATTGGTCTTATGACACCTCCATATGGCCCCGCTTTATTTACAGGAGCCGCTGTAAGCAGTTTGCCTATTGGGAAAACATCAAAAGAAATGATCCCATTTATACTTGCTTCAATTGCTATCTTACTTTTAGTAACATTCTTACCGGATATTGTATTATATCTTCCAAAAATATTTGGGGTCTCTGAGTAAATGAAAAAACTAGAATCATAAAAATATTTTACTACTTTAATTATTTGATTATAATTGATTATTTTTCCATAAAAAGTCTTTTTATTATTATTTCTCCTATTTCTAATTCACTTACAGTTTTTAAAACTTCTCAGCTTTTTTATAATTGAATTAACTAAACAACAGATTTTTCACTTTATTTTACTTTTCACTTAGAGTCTTATTCAAATTAAATTATTCATTTAATTATATGTCATCTTGTACATCAAGAAAATAATTTACTATTTCTTCCTCATTAAAAAATATCTTATATTCTCTTTCATAACTTTCTAGTGAATCACTAGCATGAATAAGGTTTTTAGTAATTGTCAAAGCAAATTCTCCTCTGATCGTTCCAGTGCCTGCTTTTAAAGGATCAGTTTTTCCAATTATATGCCTAACCATATCTATTACACGTGGAGCCTCTACAATCATCGCAACAACTGGTCCGCCTGTTACAAATTCAATTAATTCTTCATAAAAATCTTTTCCTTTATGTATTTCATACAATTGTTCTGCTTGCTCTCTTGTCATCCAGAATAGTTTTAACGCAACAATTTTTATCCCTCTTTGTTCAAATCTTTTGATTATTTCTCCTACTAGTCCTCGTCTAACAGCATTTGGTTTTAAATAGATAAACGTTCTTTCCATGTAAGCACCTCCACATATTCAAAATTAGTTGAAAGGGCTTTTAAGACCTCCCACATTTCATTATTGGGATATTTAGTAAGGACAAAAGTAAAATCTTCATCAAAGATCTTTGGTAAAGATTTTATAACATCTATTTGACCAATGTATTCTGGAAAAACTTTTTTTGCACTTTTGTTTTCTATACACTCTTGCTGTATATCCCTGCCAATTAATTTTTTCAACGATATATTTTTAGATTTTGAGTACAATTCTTTGAACGCTGCGTCAATTGCAAACACCACTTTTGGATGGCCTGGAAAAATTCTTTCCAATTTTTCCGAAATACAAAATGCATCTTCTATTGTTGATAACTCAACCGTATATCTAAATTCTTCAATAACCCCCATTATAGTTTTATAATTTTCTCCCCTACTTTTTTCAGGAACAATAGCACCGGTACCAACATTTACATCGTCAGTTACTTCAACAACAACATATTCTCCTATCTCTGACCTCTTTAAATTGTAGAAAAATTTCATTAATCTCCACCCCCTAGTAGACTCCAAAGCTGCAATGTTAAATCTTGAGAAATTGAATTCATAAATGATAAAAACTCAAATAACGATTCATCATCAAAGGTTTTTAAAATTCGAACTAGAGTATCAATTGTCATTTTCCCTTCTTGTATCATTTGATATATATATTGATAATCAATATATTTTAATGGATTTATCTTTATTACACTAAGTTTTCTATAAATTGATGAAATATTAAACGGCGTTTTTCCAATATCGATTTTCGATGCTATTGCTTTCCACAACGGCGCAACATCTCTTCCACCCAATAGGTCTTTTCCATCTTGCGAAATAATCATCAATTTTTCCCCGTCAGCTCCCATAAACCAAGCATATTGTTCTGCAGTTCCCGTCTTACCAACAATATATCTTCCTGGAATTCTCGCTCTTACACCTGTTCCTCTTCGTACGACTTCTTTTAATAAATTAATCAACAAGTAACTAGCCTCAATTTGTGACCTTCTTGAGCCTTTAATAACATTCTCAACTGTTGTTTTGGATTTATAATAAACAATTCCATCATAACTTATAACTTCATCAACAATATGTGGTTTAACAACCACTCCTCCGTTTAAAAGGCCAGAAAAACCTTTAGCTAATTCTTCATGGGAAGTTTCAAGCGTTCCAAGGGCTAATGTTAAATCATTCGGGTAAAATCCACCAATTTTAAGTTGTTTTTGCAAAAATGTCCTTACATTATTATCGCCCAACATTAAATAAAGATTTAATGAAGGTACATTTCTAGAATGAACTAAAGCTTCTTCTAACGTAGTTTGACCATGAAAATCCTTTTCAAAATTCTCAGGTGTCCAATCACCAATTTTTATCGGTAGATCAAACAATTTTGAGTCTAAATTATAACCTTCTAATAATGCTTTATAGTAATAAAATGGCTTGATTAATGATCCCGTTTGTCTTCTACCTGAATGAACTCCTTTTCCATAGTAACCCAAAATCTCGCCTGTCACGTAATCAAAAATTAGTGCAGCATTATTTTCAGACAAGGTTTTTGCTAAAATTTCATTATATTCTTTTACTAAAGTTGTTTTTACTCTAAACCCTTTTCTTAATATATCCAAACTAAAACCTAATTCTTTTAGTTCTTCAATTATCCTCCAGAAAATTTCTTCATCGTATTTTTCCTCAACTACCTTATGCGATTTTACTTTCAAAAGCTCTTGACTATATTTCTTATATTCTTCCGTTGTAATTACTTCTTCATTTAATAGCCTTTTCAGTACAATAACAGCCTTTTTGTAATTTCCCTTCAAATCTTGAGGATTGTAATATTCAGGTGATTTGACAGTATTCACAAGTAGTGCTATCTCTGGAAGAGTTAAATCTTTCGGTTCCTTTCCAAAATAGTATTTTGAGGCTGTTCCAAAACCATATATCCCATTCCCCATGTAAACGGTGTTTAAATACAATTCAAGAATTTCTTCTTTTGTTCTCATTTTTTCAAGATAAAAAGAAATAAAAATTTCTTTTATCTTTCGTTTTATAGTCCGTTCTTGAGTAAGATACAAGCTTCTAGCAAGTTGTTGGGTTAAAGTACTTCCACCTTGTATATCCTTTTTGATAAAAGTATTATACAAACCTCTTAAAATTCCTAATACATCTATACCAATATGAACAAAAAAATCTTCGTCTTCAGAAATAATTAATGCATTTATTAACTTTTCAGGATAGTCATCTAGATTAAACCAAAGGGCACGCGGAAAATAAAAGGGACTTCCATCGGAATATTCAACAACTAAACTAGATGGGATTACAGTTTCGGGCTCAGGTAAATCTTTTGTAAATGTAATATACAAATAGAATAACGAGAAAAAAGCGAGAAAAAAACCTATTAAAAAAATTATCAATCTTTTCATACTATACCTCTCTTAAAAAAGGGATTTATCTTAAATAATTCAGAAACTTTACATATATTCTCGTGACCGGGTAGAATTAACATATCTTCTAAAAATTCCAAAAATTTCTTGTTTAATTTTTTGATTGTTTCATTCATTAGCTTTTTTGAACCCCCTAAATCACTTCTTCCTATTGTCGAACAAAATATTGTGTCACCCGTAAAGATTAAATTACCATGAATTACTATTCTCGAACCAAGAGTATGTCCGGGGGCTTTAATAGTATCGAAAAGTTCATCAATATTTTTTGTATCTCCTTCAAAAATAAACTTTTGTCCAAAAAGATAAGAAAAATTTTTTTCAGCATCATATAGCATTTCTTTATCTTCATCTGAAATGTAAACATCAATAAGATTTAGTTCTGGAAGCCCAGCAATATGGTCAAAATGTCCGTGAGTTAATAACGCAATTACAGGTTTATCTTTCAAATAATTTCCTATTCCATAACCGGGATCAACAACGTAAGTTATTCCATCTTTTTCGAAAATATAAGTATTTGTTGCCAAAAATCCTGAAGTTTTAATTAATTTAAAATTCAAGCTCAATCACCTTGACTTTAATATCAAAATTATACCATCTATCCTCATTTAGTTTTTTATTTTACAAACTCCTTGATTCTCTGAAAAGCTCCGCTAAGATTTTTCATTGAATTTGCAAAGGAAAGTCTTACAAATCCTTTTGCATCAAAAGCACTACCAGGTACAAGTGCTACAAGTTTTTCTTCAAGTAACTTTTTGCAAAAAGTTTCATCATCGTTCAATGGAGATTTAAAAAACAAATAAAACGCGCCATTAGGATTAACAAATTCCAAACCTATCTTTCGTGCTTCTTCAACCGTAAAATCTCTTCTTTTCTTAAATTCATCTATCATATATTTATTATCTACTTTATCTGCTTCAACTGCAGCGAATTGAGCTATAGAATTGACAGAAGACGTAGTATGCCCTTGTATTTTTGATATTCTATTATAAATAACTCTATTTTTTGTTGCACAATAACCTAGTCTCCACCCCGTCATTGCATAAGCCTTAGAAAACGCATTAATATATATTAACTGCTGTGGGTTAACAAAGTTATATAATGAAACAAAAGGTTTATCATATACAAGCGAATCATAGACCTCATCCGCAATAACATATAATCCTTTCTTATTTGCTATTTCTGCAATACCTTTAATAACACTCTCTGAATAAACAACACCTGTAGGATTATTCGGAGAATTTACCAAAATTGCCTTAGTTTTAGAAGTAATATTTTTTTCTATCTCATTAACATTTGGTAGAAATCCTTCTTCGAATGTAGTTCTAATTATTACAGGCTTAGCTCCAGCCAATAAAATCATAGGCACATAACTAACCCAGAGCGGTGAAAACAAAATCACTTCATCGTCTTTATCTAAAATAGCTAATAATGCGTTATAAATGGCTTGCTTTCCTCCATTTGTTACTATTATTTCGTCTGCCGTATATTCAATTCCCTTCTTGGAAAGTAATTTTGAAATAGTCATTCGTAGCTCAAAAATTCCCTTACTGTTAGTATATTTTGTAAAATCCTTATCGAGAGCTTCCTTTGCTTTCTCTTTTATTCGTTCGGGAGTTGGAAAATCAGGTTCTCCAGTTGTTAAGTTAATCACATCTTTCCCTTCATTCATAAGCTTTGTCGCAATTGCGTTAATTTCTAATGTTTTTGAAGCAGGAATTTCATCAATGATTTTCATATAAGTTCCTCCTCATTTTATTATCAAATAATATTTTACATATTCTTTTTTGTTTTCTCCTCTAACACTTATCATTAAACTATTGTATTCATTACTGAGAACAAAAGGTCCTGCATATAGTATCCCGTTTTTTATATAGCTTTTTACTATGCCTTTTTCTCTTATGTAAACAACAGGATTTTCGTAATTTTGGGGTACTTTAATCCTAGCTTTTACATAAAGTTTTTCATTTTTCCAATAAAAGGGTATGTTGTCTGTAATTAAGGCTTCTCTTGATAAAACGTATCTTACGTGCGATTCTGTAGCCCAATCTTCAAGCAAAGCTTCTCTTGGAATTTCAAAAGGTGAAATTTCCTTATTATATGGTCCTGAAAGTTGGATAAAAGCTAGTTTAAAGCCGTTTTTTTTCAATACTTCAATCATCTCTTTATTATAATATCCATAAGGGTAGGCATAGTATTTTAAAGAAGTTCCCATGTGCTTATACCATATATCTAAACCTTTCTTCAAATCACTTTCGAAATATTTGATAAATTCTTCTTTATTCATATTTTTGTACACACTTGGAAATTTATCATGACTATAAGAATGATGCCCAAAAACCACTCCCCATTCTGACATTTCTTTAACCATTTCCCACGTTAAATACTCCTTACTTTTCCCTACTCCCTTAAAATAAAGAAACACTGAAAAAGGAATGTTATATTTTTTAAAAATTGGAAAAGCATTTGTGTAAACAGTTTTGTAACCATCATCAATAGTAAAAATAACTGCATTTTCCTCTTCTTTTTTCCCATATACATACTCTTCGAGGTCTTTTAAAGTCCATATTTTATACCCTAATTTTTTAACAAGATTAATATGTAATTCTAATTCACTGGTCCATGTATTTGTTGTTGGATATCTCTCATCGTCAAACCTATGATAGACAAAAACAATTATATTAGAAAAACTAAGAAAACATACTACAAATGTAAATAATAAAACCAAATATTTCTTCATAAATTCACCTCAACTACTATTTTAAACTATTCAGTAAAATTCTCCACTAATAAAAAAATTTAAAATAACCTGTAATCAAAAGAATACTTTAATTCTCTAGCGATAAGAAATATTTTCTAAATAAATCTTTTAATTCTTCAAAATCCTCTATTTTCATTACTTGCGCTCTAAATTCTCTAGAGTTCTTTAACCCTTTAGTATAACCTGTAACAAACTTTCTAAATTCTACTACCGCTCTGTTTCCCACTTCTTTATATAAAAAATCTAAATGATTTAAAATAATATTTAACTTTTCTGCTAAACTTGGATTTCCATTTGAAAAAATCCAAGGATTACCAATAGCCCCTCTTCCAATTAAAACTCCTTCAGCTCCAGAAATCTCCATAGCCTTTTTTGCATCTTCCAAAGAATTTATATCACCATTTATATAAAAAGGAATATATCCCTTATTCCTAACATTCCAAGTCGCTTTTCCCAAATACATTTGTTTAGCTGTTCTGCCATGAACAGCTATCATATCTGCTCCAGCTTCAACTACTGTGTCATATATTTTGTCAAATTCATTTTTTTCAAAACCTAATCTTACTTTCACTGAAACTTTACAACTAACAATCTTCTTTATTTCTTCAATAATCTTTTTTAACTTTCTTAAATCTTTCAAAAGCGCACTACCAGCACCCTTTCTTATCACCTTTTTCACAGGACATCCAGCATTTATATCAATCCAAGCTCCCTTGGTTTCAAGCATCTTTGCAGCTTGAGCCATAACAAATGGATCTGAACCAAATATTTGAATAGCCACTTTTTCTTTTTCATCATCATGTGGAAAATATAACTCATTAACTTTAACGTTTCTAATTACACTCTCCGCACTTATCATTTCAGTATATGCAAATTCTGCTCCAAAGGTAAAACAGATTGTTCTGAAACTGTAATTTGTAATCCCAGCCATCGGTGCAAGGCCAACTTTACCTATCACCATAAACCTCCTCAATATATGGTATTAATTCATCAGGAACAAATCCATATATACTTTGTTTATTTTTTACTCTTTCTCGTATCATTGTGGAAGAAATCTGAATCAAAGGAAGATCTAATATATAAACTGAATTTGCTAAATTACCTAAAATATTTTCGGCTCTCTCTACAATCTTTATATCTTTATATCTTGGATATACTATCATCTTTATTTTTTTCAAAAGCTCGTCATATTTGTACCATTTTTCAATTGTTAACAAAGCATCTTCGCCTACTAGATAAAAAATGTTGTTGTACATCTTCTTGTAGTATGCCACAGTGTTTATTGCATAACTTATTCCTCCAAGTTTATTTTCAATATCACTTACAAGCAAACCCGTTTTCTTAAATGCAATTTTGGTTAACTCAAATCTTATACCAAAAGGAACATCTACTTCTTTATGTGGAGGAATTGAATTTGTAACAACATGCATATCAACAGAATTGCCAAACATTTCTCTAACAAGTTGTGCTATTATGATATGACCATTATGTGGGGGATTAAATGAACCACCAAAAATTACTATACTATTCTTTGTATTCAAAAGCTCTTCCGGCAATCCAAACTGTATCCCCATTTTTCACACCAGCCTTTCTAAGTTTTTCTTCTAGGCCGTTTTTATTCAATAACTCCATAAATCTTTTAAATCCATCCCTTTGATTTAAATTTAATCTTTTAGCCCATTGTTCAACATAAGTTCCCGTAACTATATATTCACCATCTTCATCTCTTTCAATTTCAATCGGAAATCTTTCAGGTAATCTTATCCATACAGGCTTTGGCCTCTTGATTTTTTCATTAATAATCTCTTTATTTTCGTAAAGTTTTTTACTCTCTTTGATTTTTTCATACAATGTGTACATTACTTTTTTTATACCTTCGCCTGTTAACGTACTGATAGGAAATATTTCTTTTCCAATAGCATGCTCTAATTTTTTGATCTTTTCATTTAGCTCTTTTTCATCTATTAAATCTATTTTGTTAGCTATTACTATTTCTTCTTTTTTTGCCAATTCTTTACTAAAAAACTCCAATTCATTCCTAATATCAAAGTAATCTTGAACAGGGTCACGACCTTCTATTCCTGAAATGTCAATAATATGTGCTATAACGCTGCAACGTTCTACATGTCTTAAAAAGATGTTACCTAATCCTACACCCTTATGCGCCCCTTTTATTAATCCTGGAATATCAGCTATAACAAATTGTGTATCATTAACCGTAACAACACCTAAATTAGGAATTAATGTGGTAAAAGGATATTCAGCTATCTTTGGACGTGCATTGCTCACCTTTGAAATAAAGGAACTCTTACCAACATTAGGATAACCAACTAAGGCTACATCTGCGAGAAGCTTCAGCTCTAGTATTAGCTTTCGTTCTTCACCATCTGACCCTCTTTCAGCTATTTTAGGAGTCCTCATGGTTGGGGATTTAAAATGTACATTCCCTCTTCCACCTCTACCACCTCGCGCTACACAAACAACCATACCCGGTTTATCTAAATCCGCTATAAGCTCTCCTGTTTCTAAATCTTTTACTACTGTTCCTACAGGTACATCAATTATAATATCTTCACCATTTTTCCCATGTTTTTTGCCCCCCATACCATTTTCACCATTTTGTGCTATATATTTTTTCTTCTCTGAAACACTTAATAAGGTAGAAAGATTGGGATTTGCTCTCAAAAAAACAAAACCACCGTCGCCTCCGTCACCTCCATCAGGTCCACCTTTTGGTACATATTTTTCATGTCTAAAACTTGCAGAGCCATCTCCGCCTTTACCACCTTTTACATAAATTATTACACGATCAATAAAGTCTGCTTTTTTCATACATATCACCTCAATAATATTTTACCAAAACAAAAAATCCCCCTAAAAGGGGGTGTGGAGCCAACGGAGGGACTCGAACCCTCAACCTACGCATTACGAATGCGCCGCTCTACCGATTGAGCTACGTTGGCCTGTCACCTAGTCTTATTTTATCAAACGCAAATTAAATGTCAATATTTTACAAAACAATCAAGGGAACATAAAGTTCTTCTTCGGTCAGCGCACCATGCATCCCTTCAAGTTTGTCTTCTCCACCGGTATAGAGATATGTAAATGCGTAATTTTCTTTGGTTACAAGAACCAAATCGCCAATTCTATTTAATGTTTCCGGATGAAGTTTCCCGATGCCAAAATAACCTTCTGCTAGCGCTTCTTTCGATGAAATTAATTCAAAACGATTTTTAAAATTGTCATTAAAATAATCTACTAGTTGTTGTTTTTTACCCACTTTTGTGTACAAATACATCATTCGCATTTCTCCTGTTGGAGGTATTCTCAAAAACTTTCTTAATTCATCCCCTAAAAATACATTTTTATTCCTTGGTATCTGAACCATTCCATGATCAGCTGTAATAAATACTCTTGTGTTTTTACCTTTTTGCAATTCTATAATTCTCTTTAACTCACGCAATATATATTCTGCTTCTGTCTCATACGAATAGCTATCCGGACCTTTTTTGTGACCTAAACCATCAAGCATTCCATAGTATACATAAACTAAACCCTTAAATTCTTTTTGAAATAATTTTGATATCGTTGCAAACATATCTCCCAAAGTATAATACGTCAAAACATTTGCATCTTTTTGAATCAAGAACGAAAGGCCAGAATTTGCAATGTTAGAACCAGTTAATATACCTGCATAATAACCTTCTTTCTTTATTTTTTGAAAAACATTTGGTAATCTCTTAATTTTTCTTTTTATTAATGTATCAAAACTAGTACTAGACATTCCAGGATAACTGAAATCAATCATATTCAAAATTGTACCTAATTCCCGCAAAAACTGGATATATCCTAATAATCCATGTTCTTGTGGGGTGAGTCCTGTCATATAACTTGTTATTGCAGAAACAGTAGTGGTAGGAAATACACTACTTAATTTGTAATACTTTTCAAACTTTAATTTTTCATTTAGTGTTAAAAATTTATTATACCCTAAACTATCGATAATCAACACAATTATTTTATCTGCTCCCTCAAGCTCAGGAGCTAAAAGATCCTTCATATCATTAAATTCTTCATGAATAACTTCTGATTTAAACTTACTCAATAATACATTAACAAAAGCTACTATACTATTTTTGTAATCTGGCTTCAACATATTATCCTCCAAAAATAGAACTATAAACTAACAGATATGTTTCTTTAACCCTTTACCGATCCTTTTGTTAAGCCACCAACAAGATATTTTTGCATTGAAAGGAACAAGATAACCATTGGCGCCATCCCTATTAATGCTGCAGCTGAGAATAATCCCCACTCTGTCTCGTACGGACCAGTTGAAAAAGTCCAAAGCCCAACAGCATAAGTATATTTTTCAACATCTTGCAAAATGATTCTAGCTAACACAAATTCATTAAACGTGCCCATAAAAGACAAGATTACAACCACAGCCAATATTGGTGAAGCAAGCGGAAGAACAATTCTCCAGAATGTTTGCCATCGAGTTGCTCCATCAATCATCGCAGCTTCTTCAAGAGAACTTGGAATTGTGTCATAAAAACCTTTAATTAAATACATATTAAATGCTATACCACCTAAATATACAAATATCAAACCTCCAAGTGTATTCAAACCAAGAACCGGAATATATCTTCCCAAGAAACTCAAAAATCCATATAATGCAACCATATACATAATTGCTGGGAACATCTGGATAAGAAGTAATGACATTATACCATATCTTCTACCTCTAAATCTCATTCTACTAAATGGATAGGCTGCCAGTGCGTTAACTAAAGTAGTAATAATTGCAACAAGACCTGCTACAATTACACTGTTTATAATCCACCTAATTAAATGATGTTCCGTTTTCTCTTTCCAAATTTGATCAATTCTAAACAAACTTTGATCTATTATCTTTAACTCTGAATTTGCTCCTTTAAGAGGTAACAAATCAATTAAATCTGTGGAACCCTTTGAAGATAAACTTAAATTTGAACCTATTCTTGCAGGATAATCTGACTGAATTTTTGGAAATAATTGTGCAAGTGCTGATATTCGAATCTTTAAACCGTTTTTTGCAGACCGAATTGCGTTAGGCCCTATTTCCTCTATATTACTAACATGTTTATCAAATTCATCCAAAAAAGCTTTCATATCTTTTGAAAACGTCTCATATCTTTTTTTGAAATTTTTATACGTTTCTACCCAATCCATGCTTCTTAGATAGGACCTTAATTCCTTTCGCTCAGTGTCATCATCTACATAAGATAGATAATTATTTAAATTTGTTCTTAAAATTCTTATCGCAAGATAAGCCTTGTTTATATCCTTAGGAAGTTTATATTTTTTCACTTTATTAATAAATGAATCAATTTTATCACTCAATATTACGCTAAAAACATATTTTTCAGCAGGTTGAAGTTCCTTTAATTTTGAATCATATTCAGCTGTTAATTCAGACAATTCAGATTTACTCTTTACCAATTCCATATTTACTGACTCAAGTAAGTTTGAAAGCTCAACATACTTATCAACTATTCCAGAAAAATTAACCAACAATCCAACGCTTTCCTTTAACTGTTTTGAAGCTTTTAAATTAAAAAGCCTTATAGTAGATAAGAAATCTGCATATCTACTTGTCGATTTCCCAGGATAATTTTTCCACTTTTCTAAAATTTCATCTGCAAGATTATTTAATTTCTGTATTTTTTTAGAAAATTCAGAAAACTCATCAGTAAATTTTAGTGTTGCCAATTCTTGCAGATAATTTCTAATTTTTTCAAATTCTTCCATTTCATTTGTTTCGGTTACTAACGCTTTCACAGAATTATCAAAATTGTTTAAAATATCCAATGCTACAATCAATGTATCCTCAAAACTTAAAAATCTTGGAAAAATAGATTCCTTAATAATTCCTGAAATTCTAGTATATTCTCTTTGATAAACATCTAAGCTTTTTTTCAATGAATTAATTTGAGCCTCTAAACTTTTTATACTTTCTTTTTTCTTCTCTATATTATTGATTAAATCGGAGTATAAACTTTCCCATTCTTTATAGTATGACTCAACCTTATTCATATCAAAATACTTTTTTATATCTCTTTCTTTTACTTTAGATTCTTTCAAAAGAACATTTATCGCAATATACAACTCTCTTTCTTGAGGAACTGTTTCTTTGGATTTTTCTTTCATAAGTTTTGCATTATTTACCAAATTTGAAACTAATTCATCAGAGTTGTCCATAATAAATTGTTGTATAGCTTCATATTTTTCATCTGACTTCTCAATCAATGATCTAGTTTCTATTGAATAATTTTTTAACCTCTCAATATCTTTGTTAAATTTTGCAATGAGGGCATCGTAAGTTTTTTCCGTATATGGTGATGAATTAGTCGTAATTGATTCTATGTCTTTAAGCAGTCTTAAAACGTTTTGTTCAGGAAATAGTAAATCTTTATAATTTTGTATACTTAGTCTAGAAGAAAATAATTTGGTTGAAAAAGCAGCGTTATCTCGTCTAAGTGAGGTAGAGACAACCCAAACTATAGGAAAAAGTATTAATATAATTAAGACAATTAAAATAAAATGTGTCAAAAAATTTCTTCTTTTTACAACCATTATCTATTCACCTCTTCAAAAGAACCTGAAATTCTAAAGTTTACAAAGCTTATTCCTGCCACAATAAAGAATATTAAAATTGAAATAGCACTTGCAAAACCAAAATCTTGTCCCCTACCCGCTTCAAATGCAAGTTTGTATGTATAAGATATCAAAATATCAGTTGCACCAGCAGGTGTAGATGTATTCGGTATAGCCGGGCCTCCTCCTGTTAAAAGATAAATATTTACAAAGTTATTGAAATTAAATGCAAAACTACCAACTAAAAGTGGAGCAACTGTAGTCATTAAAAGTGGAAAAGTAATTTTCCAAAATCTTTGCGACTTTGAGGCACCATCAATTGACGCCGCTTCGTATAATTCATCAGGTATACTTTGAAGAGCTCCCAAACTAACAGTCATCATGTATGGAAAACCAAGCCAAGTATTAACTATTAAAACAGCTACTTTAGCCCAAAACGGATTTGTCATCCATTGAATTGATTCTTTGTTTAACAATCCGTTTAAAATGAATTTGTTAATTATTCCATATGTCTCATTGAAAAATCCATTTTTCCATATGAGCACCGAAATAAATGCAGGAATAGCCCAGGGAATAATTAATAATGTTCTATATACAGATCTTCCTCCAAGAGTATTGTTGTTCAACACTAATGCGAAAACTAACCCTATTACAAACGTAAATAACACACTTAGAGCAGCATATGTGAAATTCCATAAAAATATTTTCAAAAATGGACCTGAGATAGTTGGGTTGGTAAAAATTTGAATAAAATTTTCTGGACCAACGTAAGAAATGTAACCCATTATCGGTACTTTCTCACCATTTTTATCAAAATCATAAAAGGTTCCATTCTCTTCCAATAAAGGCTTATTTGTCATATCATTTACCAAAACAGTTTTCACAACATTTCTTCCATTTTCTATTACTTCCGCTAATGCCAGTCTATATAAATGTCGAATAGTTTTCAATCGTAAAGTCCCATCTTCACTAAATCTCATTGATAACCTGTTTCCTTCTTTGTCAACAATTTCAACCTTACTTAGTAAAGGAAATCCTATATGAGATTTAAAAAACGTCTCATTAATTGCTGTATCTTTATCATCTGGAGAATAAAAATAATTGTATGTTTTGCCATTCTCTAAGATGGCCATTATTCTCCCGTTTTCTCTAATTAAGTCAAATCCTTCAATATCTTTCAATTCTGCTTCCCCAAGCAACATTTTTCCCGATTGAACTCTTATACTCTTTATATCACCCATTATATATTCTTTTCCATCTTGAGAAATTACCAATAATTTGAAATCTTCCGTGGGATTGATCCCATCAAATCTTACAAATACTTCATAGTTATATTCTTTGGAATTTTCAGGAATGTACGTAAACACAGGATCAGTCAAAAGTCTATCTACAACTTCCTGTCGAGTCATTATATGTCCAGTTCCATAATTTGTAAATGCAGTTTTTATCGTAAAAGCAATTGGATATAAAACCAATATAAACAACAAAATAATCGCAGGAATCATATATCTAAAAGGATATGAATTTTTATTAAAGATAAAATAATCAATCAATACTATTAATACAAAAAATGTGACCGATAATTCATAAAATCCTTTTTGAAATAAAAACAACGCTCCCCAAATAGAAAAAGCGTTAAACAAAGCAAGTGAAAGCCAACCCATCAATTTCCAAAATTTTTTCATCACATCTCCTCCCGCTTATTTTAAAAAGGGGGGAATTACAATTCCCCCCTAGCAATATATCACTTTAAAATTATTTTATACCTGCCAATATTGTATCAACAGCTTCTTTCAAAGCTTGTTCAACGGGAATTCCTTGATCAAGTGCTTTAGAAATTGCATCTCCCATTGCTCCCCATACACCAGCCATTTCAGGTACATTTGGCATTGGAAGACCATAGTTTCCTAAGAATTCTGCAAATGCCTTTGTTACATCATCAACCAATGGTAATAAATCTTTTCTTGAAGGTACCCTTGGATCAGCAAGGTAAATCCTGTACATTACATCTTTTGTTGCAATAAATTTGGTTAAAAATTCAATTGCATAAAGTTTATTTGGGCTCTTTGCGTTAACCATAAATCCTTGTGCACCAAAGAATGGTTTCGGATTAACTCCAGGTTCAAGTTGAGGAATTGGAGCTACTCCAAAATCAATTCCTGCTTCTCTCCAACCAGGAACTGCCCATGGACCATTGATTATCATAGCTGCTTGCCCATCTTTGAAAAGTCCGTCCATAACATTGTAATTATCTCCAGATTCAAGAATTCCTTCATCAACAAGCTTTTTAATCAATGACAATCCTTTAATTGCTCCTTCATTAGCAAGTCCTATATCTTTTACATTAACTTTACCATCTTTTTCTCCAAACACATATCCGCCATATCCAAAAATAGCGAAACTACTGAAATAGAAGTTTTTAAAATCGTAAACAAATCCTCTTACTTCCCCTTCGTATTCATCTTGAATTTGCTTTGCAAGTTCAATAAGTTCATCAAATGTTTTTGGTGGTTCTTCAACATAATCTTTGTTGTAAACCAATGCGGGCCCATCAAATGCATATGGGATTCCATAAAGTTTCCCGTTAAATGTAAAAGCTTTAAGTGGTGTTGGCAAGTATTGATCTTTTTCAGGAAGTACAGGAATTGGTTCAAGAAGTCCATTTGCTACAAGTTCACCAACCCAGTCGTGAGCTCCGACAATAATGTCTGCACCCTCACCCGCTGGAGCAGCTGTTAAAAATTTTGATTTTATATCACCAAAATTAACTTGTACAACTTCTACATCAATACCGTATATTGACTTGAACTCATCACCTAATTTTGTAAGAATAGGAGCTTGGGCTTCAGAAGTCCAAATAGTGATTTTTACAGCAAAAGCACTAATAATAACTACCATTAATAAAATGGTAACAAGCCACTTTTTCATAAACTTCCCCTCCTTTTTTAATGTGGGTTTGCTCTAATATTATACTACATTTACCTCAAAAACGTTTTATTTTGGAACAGTTTCCAATTATTCAATTTCATAAACAATATTATTATTTATAGCCTTAAATATAATCTTATTCCCACTTTTTATTTTTTCATTTATTATCAAATCTGAAATTGTAAATTCTATTGTATTTTCAAATAGCCGTCGCAATGGTCTTGCGCCCATTGTTGGAACATAACCAAATTCGGCAAGATATTTTTTGGCCGTTTCATCTACCAAAACTGTTATACCCTGTCCTTTGAGTTTACTATTTAATTCCTTGACATAAATATCAACAATCTCCTCAATATGTTCCTTTTTAAGGGGTTTAAAAATAACTATAGCATCAAGTCTATTTAAAAATTCTGGTTTTAGCTTTTCCTTTACCGCATTTTCTATAAGGACAGGGATATTTGTATCCTCATTTTCTTCAATAGCTTTTGTAATCAGTTCACTTCCTACATTACTTGTCATTATTATTATTGTATTTCTAAAATCAACTGTGTTTCCTTTTCCATCTGTGAGTCTACCATCATCAAAAACTTGAAGCAAAATGTTAAATATTTCAGAGTTTGCTTTTTCAATTTCATCTAATAAAACAACACTATAAGGTCTCCTTCTAACTGCTTCAGTTAATTGACCTCCTTCTTCATGACCTACGTATCCTGGTGGTGCTCCTATAAGTCTTGACACCGAATGTTTTTCCATATATTCACTCATATCAATTCTTACTAAAGTGTTCTCAGAACCAAATAAAATATCTGCCAATCTTTTTGCAAGCTCAGTTTTACCAACTCCAGTTGGTCCTAAAAACAAAAATACACCTGCTGGCCTTTTTTCATTTCGTATACCTGTTCGTGACATTCTAATAGCACTTGCAACAATTTTAACTGCTTCTTCCTGATCAACAAACTTTTCATGGATTAGTTTTTCAAGGTTTCTTAATTTTTCTTTTTCCGTTTCTAAAATTTTTCCGGTCGGTATACCAGTCCACATTTCAACAGTCTTAGCAATATCCTCATCTGTGACTACCTCACCACCTAATATCTTCACTCTCGAGGCTGATTCATCAATCAAATCCACAGCTTTATCTGGCAAAAATCTATCTGTAATGTATCTTGCAGCTAACTTTGCAGCAGATTCTATTGCCTTTTCTCCTATCTTCACTTTATGAAATTCTTCAAAAGAACTTTTCAAACCCTTCAAAATATTTATAGTTTCCTCAACACTTGGTTCATTAACATATATAGGTTGGAATCTTCTTTCAAGGGCTTTGTCTTTTTCAATATACCTTCTATATTCTTCCACCGTAGTTGCTCCAATACACCTTAACTCCCCTCTTGCTAATTCCGGTTTCAAAATATTTGCAGCATCTACTGAACCTTCGGAGGCACCTGCACCAACAACGGTATGAATTTCATCTATGAAAAGAATTATATCCGGTGACTTTTTGACCACATCTACTATTTTTTTTAATCTTTCTTCAAATTCCCCCCTAAATTTTGTGCCTGCAATCACCCTTGCTAAATCGAGTTTTAATATTCTCTTATCCTTTAAAAACTCTGGAACATCTTCTTTTACAATTTTCTGTGCAAGTCCTTCAACAATAGCAGTTTTACCAACACCAGGATCACCTATAACTACCGGATTGTTCTTTAATTTTCTTCCTAAAATTTCCATCATCCTAAAAATCTCTTTTTCCCTGCCAACAACAGGTAACAGCTTTTTTTTACGTGCAAGTTCTGTTAAATCCTCCGTAAATTTAGCTATAACATCAGCATTTTCATCCTCAGAAATTTCACCCGAGGTTCTTAATTCCTTTATAGCCTGGTAAATCCTATCTTGCGTAACTCCATATCTAGACAATATTCTAAAAGTCATACTCTCTGGTAAAAGTGTCATTGCTAAAAGAAGATGATCGGTCCCTATTTTCTCATCCCCCATTCTTTTAGCTTCTTTTTTTGCTTCTTCTATTACATGCCTCGCATCAGGTGTTATAAATATTTGTCCAGTAGGGGCTGCTGCTTTTACTCCATATCTTGAAATAAAAGTTTCTATTTCAGATTTTAATTCACTTAAATCAATTTTTAAATACTTTAAAATGTCTTTCGCAGCGTTTTCGTCATCTTCTAAAATCGCTAGAAGAATATGCTCTGACGACATTTGATTTTGTTTATATCTTTTCAAAATGTCAGAAACAGACATTAATACTCTTTGACCATTTTCAGTATAATCGTTCAAATCAAACAAATAGAACACCTCCTTTTTTATTAAGTCTCAAAAGTACCTCTTTTTAATAGCTTTTTTTCATACATTAAAAAATTACCTCGACTTATAACACCATCTATTTCAAAATCTTTATCCAAAATCACCAAGTCCGCATCAAAATTTCTCTCAACTTTTCCTTTTGTTTTTAACTTCAACACTTTTGAAGGGTTAAGTGTAATTGTTTTTAATGCTTCTTCTAAAGGCAAATAGCTTTTTTCAACACTTGTTTTTACTATATCAAATAAAGAAGTAACTTCACCTATTTTTAATCCTACGAATTTCCCTTCTTCATCAAATTTAGGTAGACTACCTTGACCGTCCGATGTTAATGTTACTTTGTCTATAACCCTATTTTCATAACATTCCTTTAGAAATTTTACCGTTTTGATTTTTCCTTCTTCAGTTGATGTGCTTGTCGTTAAATCAAAATATCCTCCCATTTTTGCAAATTCTATTCCTTGAAATAATAATTTTTCATTACGATTCATATGAGTTGGATATAAATTGGTAATTGGTATCTCAGATTTTAATACTATTTCAAATAAATAATCTATTCCTCGCTCTCCTGCCCCAACATGAAAATTAACAATACCTGCTTTCCCAGAAAGTAGGCCACCTAACCTTGCATTCGAGGCTATTTTTTTTATCTCTTCTAAGGTTGGCTGTGTTGATCTATGATCGGAAATTGCTATCTCTCCTACACCTACAACCTTATCTATTAATACTATGTCCTTCACAATACTTCCAGTAAAAGTAACTGGAGGAACGGCATATGAACCAGTAAAAATTAATGTTGTTATTCCTTCTTCATCTAAAGCTTTTGCTTTAGCATATAAATTCTCTAGACTTCTTGTAATCCCATCTGTTCCAAGACATCCAATTACGGTGGTAATTCCTCCTTCTATTAATTGACTTAAGTTTATCTCAGGAGTTCTCGTCGAATATCCTCCTTCACCTCCTCCGCCTGTTAAGTGCACATGACTATCAATAAATCCTGGAACTACTGTTTTACCGGTCAAATCATATGTTTCAATTTCCAAAGGAAAGGTTGCAATATTTATTTCCTTCTCAACTAATCCTATCTTTTCACCTAAGATCAATATATCTCTTCTTCCCAAATATTTTGGAGTATAAACTATCCCATTTTTTAACAACTTAATCATTTGATTTTCCCCCCATATCAGATATAATTAACCTGAGGTGGTAAAATGAACATTCTTATTTCTTTTGCTATTGTTTTTATTATAATATTTCTTTACATTATAATCATTAAAAAAATTTCAAATAAGTTGTATAAATTAATTACACGAGATATTTTTAAAATTCAAATTATTCTAGTCCCCATAACTATATTATACTCTATAATATTTGCTTATTTTTTAAAAATAAATTTTGTAGAAATGGGAATTCAAATAGGTGATTATAAAAAAGGTTTAACTTTTGTTAGCATTTTTGGGTTACCAATCTTTATTTTGACATATATCTTTGCAAAATTAACTAAAAAAAGCGAGTTAAATGATCTTAAATATTTAACAATAAATTCAAAATGGCAAATGATTTATATTTGGATTTTTGTTGGTTTAACTGAAGAAACTTTTTTCAGGGGATTAATACAAACATATCTTAGCAAAAGTATTGAAGGAAGTTTTATGAAAATCTCATATTCTGTTATTATAACAAGTGTTATATTCTCCCTATTTCATATTTTAAATGTTAAAAACAAAAATGAGACATTAAAGGCATTTTTGCAACTCTTTCCTACTAGGTTTTTAATTTCACTAATTCTTGGCTACACTTTTCAAATATCTAAAAGCCTTATTTATCCAATAATTATTCACAACCTTATCGATGTTATAACATTTTCAACAATTAAAAAAACTATTAACAATTAATCAGTATTGTAGTATAATAAATATAAGGAGGTGTAAAAATGAAAATAGCTCTACCTGTAGTTGAGAATAGAGGTGCTAATTCTTTAATATCTGAACATTTTGGGCATGCTCCATTTTTTGCATTTGTAAAAATAGACGAAGGAAAGATCGAAATAAATATCGAGAAAAACCCTTTAGAAGAACACAACCCCGGCGAAATACCAGAATATTTAAAAAATCAAGGAGTTAATTTAATAATTGTTCGTGGTATAGGGCAAAGGGCTATTTCGTTTTTTAACCAATTTGGCATTGAAGTAATACGCGGGGCTAATGGTACAGTTGAAAAGCTTATTCAACAATATCTTGAAGGGAAACTTAGAAATATAAATTATGAAGTAAAAGAAAAATTTCATAAACATTAAAACAATAACCACTCACATATAAGATCCTTAACCACTAACATTATGAAAATTTGTCATAAATTTCTTTGATTTCAAAATGATATTTTTTAAATATTTCCAGAATTTCTGGGTTAAAATCTTCTGGAGATGTTCTTCCATCACCTTCTAGAATTATTCTAAGTGCTTTTTCGTGAGTAAATTCTTTTTTGTATGGCCTTGAGGATCTCAAAGCATCATAAACATCTGCTATAGCTACAATCTGTGCTTCTATTGGAATTTCCCCGTTTTTTAACCCATATGGATATCCCTTCCCACTATATTTTTCATGGTGGTATAGTGCTATGTTTTTCGCAGTTTCAAAATATGGATCATCTAAAAGTTTAGCACCAAATATTGTATGTTTTTTGATTTCGTCGAATTCCTCTTCACTTAATCTTTCATTTTTTCTGAGCAATTCCCTATTAATAAATATTTTACCAATATCATGCAAAGGAGCAAACGATGCTATTTCTTTAATTTTCTCAGTTGGAAGTTTCAATTTTTCCGCAATAAATTTTGAGATTTTTCCTACTCTATAAACGTGCGCACCTGTTATGTCATCATAAGCTTCAGCTATAATTGAAAGCTTTTCTGCAAATTTTAAGTATGCTCTTCTTATTTCTTCCAATGATAATTTCTCTAACCAGAAAGCCTTCATTAAATTTCCTAAACCACTTATTAACTTCTTTGATTGCTCAGAAAAAGATTTTTTACTTTTTACGTCTATGTCTAATGAAAGCTTTATCCATAGTTCAGGTTTCAATTGAATTTCATTAACTAAAGTCTCTTTTGAAGGCTTTGCAGCTTTTCTTAATGTTTCATACTCCTCTTCTGAAAACTCCTCGATTTTCTCAGTATTAACAATATCTTTAACTATTCTTATATTCTCCCTTCGAGGAACTAAAGTAAATAATTTTTTAATCTGCTGAAGCTTTTTTAAATCGTGCCCATAGGCAGCTACAAATCTTGCAGTTTTATTCTTTGTATTTAGAAGAATAATACTTCCATAATCTGCTTCTGGAACAATTTGCACAGCTGTTTCAAGTACAACTTTATAAAACTTTTCTATATCTTGGCCCGGTGTCATCGTAGATAATAAATCAATCATTCTATAAAGGTTTTCCGAAAAATGCTTATTTTCTTTATATAATTCTTCTAGTTCCTTGTTTTTTATCAAAAGTTCACTTGTAGCTACTTTTAATGCTTTTCTATGTAAATAGAGAAAAACTGATATTACCAAAATTATTAATAAACTTACAGATACAAACCATCTTATCCAACTTGGAATTTCACTCTTACCAATTAATAAATACTTATCGAGTAATTCATAATAAATTGAAGTACTATCTGCTTTCCACTTTTTCAAATAAAAATCAATTTTATCTATTATTGTTTTATCAACATTTTTTGAAAATCCAAAGTAGATTTCAACGGGAGAAAAAATTATAGGAGTTTTATAAATTGAGTAAATACTACCAGAATATATCCTACTTACAACTCCCGCATAGGCTTTTTTTTCACTTACTGCTTTTAAAACTTCATCATATGATGTAAATTCGAGAAAATTGATATTTAAATGGAAACTTTCCGCAATTTTCCTTATACCTTCATCACCTGTATAATAAATATCACCCTTTAACACTGCCACAGTTTTATCATTCAAATCTAATATAGATTTCAAACTTTTATCGTAAGAATAAACAAGTCCCCAATTAACAAACACCGATTCTTTATTAAAAAGGATATCCTTTGCTCTTTCGTCGGAATAAGCTATATCTAAAAGTATATCAATTTTTCCTTGTTTTAGTTCGTTATATAATGTAGCGAAATCATCAAGGTATCTATAAGTTAATTTCCAATTTTCTTTACGAGCAATTACATTCAAAATTTCAGTTATAAATCCCTTTACTTTTCCGTTTTCATAATAAATTAAAGGTTTATTGTTGTAAATACCAACAATTATATTTCTACCAAATATTCCTCTTGAGAAAATCACTAAAGAAATTAGTAAAATTAAGTAAAAACATTTTTTGTTCATTAAAAACTCCTCTTCTTTCTTACGTATATATGAAATACCTACTATAAAAAATAATAACAAATTATTTTTCAATATGCAACAATAGGAAATATATTTTTACAATTAGAATAAAATATATGATTTAGTTCAACTACGTAATTTGTACTAAAAAATAGCCAAATAAATTACAACTTAATCTTGTAATTTTAATTACCTCTACTTATTGTTTATGAAAACAAAATTATACAGTTATCAAATAAGTCATTTATCTCACAACTTTGCAAACAAAAAAAGCTCTCCGGAGAAGGAGAGCTTTTTTCAAAAGTATTCACATAACGATCCCGGGCACTACCTACTCTCGCAAGGGGCGGACCCCTTACTACCATCGGCCCAGAGCGGCTTAACGGCCGGGTTCGGGATGGGACCGGGTGGTTCCCGCTCTGGTATCGGCACCCGGGAAAACTGGTGCCATTCAAAAATGCATAGGGTAGTACCAGATAGAGGTGAAGGCCTCGGCCGATTAGTACCGGTTGGCTCCACGCATTGCCGCGCTTCCACCACCAGCCTATCAAGGTCCTCTTCTCGAACCGGCCTTACTCCCTTAACGGGATGGGAGGTCTCATCTTGGGGCGTGCTTCCCGCTTAGATGCTTTCAGCGGTTATCACTTAGGAGCGTAGCTACCCGGCGTATGCCCTTGGCAGGACAGCCGGTACACCAGAGGCTCCCTCACCCAGGTCCTCTCGTACAATGGGCGAGCCCCCTCAAACCTCCTACGCCCGCAGCAGATAGGGACCGACCTGTCTCACGACGGTCTGAACCCAGCTCACGTACCCCTTTAATAGGCGAACAGCCTAACCCTTGGGACCTGCTTCAGCCCCAGGATGGGATGAGCCGACATCGAGGTGCCGATCCTTGCCGTCGATGTGAACTCTCGGGCAAGACTAGCCTGTTATCCCCGGGGTAACTTTTGTCCGTTGATCGACGACCCTTCCACTCGGAGTCGCCGGGTCACTAGGACCGGGTTTCCCCTCTGCTCGACCCGTCGGTCTCGCAGTCAGCCCGGCTTATG
>NZ_FQXN01000007.1 GCF_900129985.1 Thermosipho atlanticus DSM 15807
AAAGTGATGTTATTTGCATTAATGACACTTCCATTAATAATGTCTGCAGTAGGTAATTTTACATTTTGGCCACTTAAAAAATGATTGGATGATTTTTTATAAAACCTTTGAAGATATGATATAATTAAATCAGGAATGACTTTAACATTGAGTGGTGATTATAATTGCAATCTAAGAAATTAAAATCTCATTTGAAGTTTTCGATACTTAATTTAAATGTTTTAATATTTTGGACCATATACATGGTCCTTATTTTTATTGAATGGAAAAATAGAAATCTTGATTTTTCAAATTTGAACTTTTTAATTTTAATCTTATTTTTTGTTTTATTTGAGGCAATAGGTATTAATTTTCAGTCTTTCGTTTCCAAAAAATTTGGTAATTCAGAAAGAACAGGATTATTTTTTAGCACAGGTGTAATAATAAGCGTATTATCAGCTGCAATTTTAAGTCCAGGTCTTGCCGCTCTTATTCCTTTAATAGGTTATATTTTTTTAAGGATAAATGTTATTTTTAGTAAAAACTATTTTTATTTTTTGTTTAATACTTCTTCTTTAGGAATAGCAACTTATGTTACGTCTAAATTTTTACATTTTTCATTTGATTTTTTTGGAAATAATTTGTATTTTGGAATACTGTTTATAACGTTTGGTTCAATCATTTATTTCACATTAAACGTGTCATTTTCAATAATATTTTTATTTTCTATTTATGAAACGACCTCTAAGGAATTAGTTGATATTGTAATAGGTGAGGGGAAATTCCTCAATGCTTTTTCAACATCTATTAATACGTTAATAATTTATGTTTTATATAATTATATGGGAATTTTTGCAATCCCTATTTCCTTGTTTACGTTAATAACTATTCAACTTAGTAACTATTATGCAAATAAATATAGAAACGCTAAAATAGAACTTTTAATGGCTTTGATTAAGAGTATTGAAGAGAAAGATCCTTACACTGCAGGTCACGGTGAAAAAGTTGCAAAAATTGCTTCCGAGATAGCTTCAGAGCTTGGTTTTATAAAAAGAGAAGTAGAGTTGTTAAAAACTGCAGCAATTCTTCATGATATAGGAAAAATAGGTATTCCAGATTTAATAATTTTAAAAAGGGGTAAATTATCACCTGAGGAATATCTAATAATGAAGGAACATCCAAAAAAGGGTTATGAAATTTTGAAGCAAATAAATGAGTTTGAAGATACCGTAGCAAAATGGGTTTTACATCATCATGAAAGATGGGATGGGAAAGGATATCCTGATGGTTTGAAGGGCGAAGAAATTCCTTTAGAGGCGAGAATTTTAACTATAGCAGACGTGTACCATGCTTTAATAAGTAACAGACCATATCGAGACGCTTTGTCCAGAGAAAAAGCTTTAAATATTATTGAGGAGGAAGCGGGGAAAATTTTTGATCCACAATTAGTAAAAATTTTTATAAAATTAGCGAAAGAGGGGAGAATATGATTGTATATGTTTTTGCTGTTGCATTAGTGTTGTCAATATTTACGAAGAGGATTAAACATGTTATTCAAAGGAATTATAAGTTTTTCTATCTGTTTCCAGTTCCATTTGTTTTACAGTGGATACCACAGTATAGGGAAGTTTGGATGCCTTTGTCATTTGCCATTTTAGTAACTCTTCTTATCTTAAACAAGCATATTCCCGGCTTTAAGTTAATGACAGTAGGTACTATTTTAAATTCTTTTGTAATGTTAATAAATGGTTGGAAAATGCCGGTTTTGAGGGCTCTTGCTGATAAATATCAGCTACCAGTTGGGATGAGACATGTCCTTCTAGACAGTTTTTCTGCTAAACTTGTTTTAGGAGACTGGATCCCTATTATTCTTCCCTGGAAAGAAGTGTTTATAATAAGTGTAGGAGATATTTTCGTATACATTGGTGTTTTCCTTTTCTTTTTGAAAATACAAAAAGACAAATGAGAAATAAGTAATAGAATATTTTCCAAAAAAAGGGGCTTGGCCCCTTTTTATTTTATTGTTTTTTATTTGTGATAAAATTAGAATAGATTAAAGAGGGAGGAATAAAATGAAAATATTTGCACTTGATTCGTCTACAGAAAAAATAGTTATGGTATATAAAGATAATGAGAAAATATTGACATTCTCATATAAAGGTAAAGACAAACATGGAAAAAATATAGGTTTGTTATCTCAAAAATTAAAGGATTTAGGAATAGATTTTTATGGTTTAGATATAATTGGTGTTGGTATAGGTCCTGGAAGTATTACTGGTTTACGGGTTGGAATTTCTTTTGCGTTAGGATTGGGTTTAGGAAAAAAGATGGTTACAATTCCATCTACAAAAATTATTGCTGCAAATCTTTTAAATTGTGGTAAAAACATTGTAGTTGCTAGAAAAGCAAGGCAAGGTTATTTGTATGGAGCAGTCTATGACAGTAAGTTGAACGTTTTAATTGAACCATTTATAAATTCGATAGATGGGTTTAGGAAAGTCATTTCAAAGTGTTCTGATTATATAGTTATTGGTGATGGTTCAGAATTTTTGGAAGATAATGGTTTAAAAGATGATTTTAATTATCCGTCTCCTGAAAGACTTTTATATGTTTTTGAAAGGGAAATAGAAAGTGAAAACTTTGCTGAAACAGTGCAACCTTTGTATCTTCAAAAATCAATTGCTGAAATTAACTTTGAGAAGAGAAGAAAGGGTGAATAAGTTGGAAAAGTTAACCCCAATGATGAAACAATATATGGACATAAAGAAGAATTACAGTGATGCTATTTTACTTTTCAGATTAGGAGATTTTTATGAAGCTTTTTTTGAAGATGCAAAAGTTATTTCAAAAGTTTTAAATATAGTTTTGACTAAAAGGCAAAATGCTCCTATGGCGGGTATTCCGTATCATGCTCTCGATAATTATTTAAAGAAGCTTGTTGAAAGTGGTTATAAAGTGGCAATTTGTGAACAAATGGAAGATCCTTCGCAAGCAAAAGGAATTGTGAGAAGAGAAGTAACTCGCGTTGTTACTCCAGGAACATTGATCGAAGATGAAATGCTATCAACTGAAAATAACTATCTAATGGCTGTTGATTATTTTGATGGAACTTTTCATTCTATTCTTGTTGATGTATCTACTGGAGAGGTTTTAGTAAAAGAATTTGAAAGCTTGAGTTCGGTAATTGATTTTTTAAGAATAAACACAGTTTCACAAGTAATATGTCCGGAAAGTATTTTTGATGATTTAAAAAAAGAAATCCCAAATCTTTTTATAGAAAAACTCAATGATTGGTACTTTGAAGAAGCAGAAAAGAAGATAAAAGATACTTACAGAGTCGCCTCGATAGACCATTTTGAGTTAGGAAAAAGTTTGAGAATCTTTGGAGCGACAATAAAATATCTTGAATATACATTAATGGTAGACATCTCTTTGTCTGCACCCAAAAAAATTGAAGAAACTGATTGGATGATTCTTGATTCAAGGACAGTAGAAAATCTTTCTTTGATTCCCGGTGAACGTGGGAAAAATTTGTACGATATCTTAAACAAAACAAAGACCTCTATGGGGGCACGTTTGTTAAAAAAATGGATTCTCCAACCATTAAGAAACTTTGAAAAAATAATGGAGCGACAGAAGATAGTGGAAGCATTTTTTAATGATCGATTATTATTAAACGAGGTTCGCGAGTATTTAAATTCTATATATGACATAGAGCGTATTTTGACGAGACTTTCATACAAGAAGGCAACTCCAAAAGATTTGGTGTCTTTGAGATATTCTATAAGTGTAATTCCGAATATAATTTCTGCTCTTGAGACTAATGAAAAATTAGTGGAATTTTCAAGGAAAATTAAAACTTTTACTAATGTGGAAAAGTTGATTGAAAAGGCCATATTTGAAGAGCCTTCAAACACTCCTGGTGACGGGAAAGTAATAAAGGATGGCTTTTCTATTGAACTAGATGAATACAGGCAACTTCTTACGCATTCAAGCGATAAATTGAAAGAGTTTGAAATAAAAGAAAAGGAAAAAACAGGTATTCAGAAGTTAAAGATAGGCTATAACCAAGTTTTTGGTTATTATATAGAAGTACCAAAAGGTCAAATAAAAAATGTTCCAGATTATTTTATTAGAAAACAAACTCTTGTAAATTCTGAAAGATATATTACCCCGGAATTGAAAGAATTTGAAGATAAAATAATGTCTGCAAAAGAGAAAATAGAAATAATTGAAAAGAAAATTTTTGAAGATGTTTGTCAAGAAATTTCAAAATATATACCTGAAATAAAGCAGACTGCTGAATTAATTGCTCAATTAGATGTTTTAACTAATTTAGCTTATGTTTCCAGCTTATACGGTTATACCAAACCAGAATTTTCGAAAAATAAGTTTTTGATAAAAAAGGGAAGACATGCAGTAGTTGAGAGATACGTTTCAAACTTTATTCCCAATGACACATATATGGATGAAAATATAAGAATGTACATTATTACAGGTCCAAATATGAGTGGTAAAAGCACTTATATAAGACAGGTTGGTTTAATAACCTTGCTGGCACAGATTGGTTCTTTTGTACCAGCGGAATATGCAGTTCTTCCAATCTTTGATAGGATATTTACTAGAATAGGTGCAAGAGATGATATTTCCACTGGTAGAAGTACATTTCTTGTTGAAATGAATGAAGTTGCTTTAATCCTTTCAAAAGCCACTAAAGATAGTTTGGTTTTACTTGATGAAGTGGGAAGAGGTACAAGTACTTTTGACGGAATAAGCATTGCTTGGGCAATGAGTGAATATTTGTACAACGAGATAAAATGCAAAACAATGTTTGCGACACATTTTACGGAACTTACAGAACTTTCAGATGTCTATAATGGTATAAGGAATTTGACGATAAAGGTAGAAGAAACAAATAATGGTGTAGTATTTCTTTATGAAGTAATTGAAGGTGTGGCAGATAAAAGTTACGGTATTGAAGTCGCAGCTATTGCAGGAGTTCCAGGTGGAGTTGTTGAAAGAGCAAAAGAAATACTTAAGGTGATTACTGAAAAATCTGAATTAGAAAAGAAAGTACGTGTATTAAAAGAAGGTCAATTAAAGAAATTAGCTAGAAAATCAAAAATCTCAAAAGATCAAATTAGTATTTTTGAGGTAGGTGAAAATAATTGAAATTAGAGAATTTGTTGAGAAAAGAGATCACTCGTGTGGTTATATTTGGAGTATTATCAATGTTAATGTTAGTTTTGATTCTAAATTTTTATTTTGTAGAAAGAATAATTGAGAATGTTAAATATACAAATATCAACTATGCTTATAATTTATTTTTGCTTATTAAAGGAGTTTCTAAAAGTTTTGACAAAGACTTTCACGAATATTTAGAAGAAACTCTAGATAAAATAAGAAATGACGAAAAAAATGCTGATTTATATGTAAGTAAATTTGTATCTCTTTCATATGGGTACAAGATAGAAAAAATAGATAAAATTAAGTTTGATTCCTTGCAAGATTTTGAAAAAAAGAGATTAAATGAACCCATTGATTATTTCATTTATAAAAACGTGTTTTCAATGACTCTAGAGAAAATAGTTTATATAAGAGTCAATAACATCGTATATATCATTGATTTTACATTACCTTTAGATGAATTAAAGGTTTTTGTAGATTCAATAAGGAGATTGCAAAATTTGGATTTTATAAAATCATTTGGAATTTATTCAAATGATATGCAACCAATATTGGGGACTATTGATCAAATTTCAGATGAACAAAGAAAAATTTTTGAAAAAGTAGTTAAAACAGGTAAAATTGTGGAAGAAAAAAACAAAAGCAATGTAACAATTTATGCTATGTTTGATGAAGAAGATAAACATGAAAAATTTGGTCCAATTTTTGTGGTAATGAATTTAGATTTTTCAATAGTTTACAATCAAGCGTATAAGTATGGATATTTGTTTTTCATTGTGTTAATTATGTTTGGGATTTATATTAGATTTGTTTCCGTAAAATTTTCTAAACAAATAACCTTTCCATTTAGTAAAATTATTGGAAACATGAAGAATTTTTTAGATTCTCGTATATACGAACAGGTGGATCTACAAAATTCGAAAATTGATGAACTAAATGATCTTTTTTATAGTTACAACAAAATGGTCGAACAAACATCATCAGATATTGAATCACAAAAGGTATTAATTAAAGAAGTAGAAGAAGCCTATGTACATTTTGCAACCAAATTATCTGAAGTTGCCGAAATATACGATGAGCAAACAGGTAACCATATTGAAAGAGTCGGTATTTTATCAGCGTTTTTAGCTTTGAAACTTAATTTGTCAAAAGATTTTATTAAACGAATAAGGATATATGCCCCTTTACATGATATAGGTAAAATCAAAATTCCTCGTAAAATTTTGATGAAGAAATCAAAATTGACTGATCAGGAGTGGGAATTAATTAAAACACACACAATATATGGAGCAGAGTTAATTGGAGATAAACCACATCTGAAAATTGCTAGAAATATAGCGTTGTATCACCATGAGAACTATGATGGCTCGGGTTATCCAAAAGGTTTAAAGGGTAACGATATTCCTATTGAGGCTGCTATAGTTAAGATTTGCGATGTATATGACGCTTTAAGGTCAAAAAGACCTTACAAAGATGAGATGTCTCATAAGGAAGCTTTGAAAGTAATTGTTCAGGGGGACATGAAAACAAATCCTAAACATTTTAATCCAGAAGTTTTAAAAGTATTTATTGAAAATGAAAAAATTATAGGAGAGCTCTGGGATAAGGTGTATAGAGGGATAAATAAATAGTTATTCGTATCTTTCTACAGTAAATTTATAAATATCGAAGTCATTATCAAATATTCCAGCTTTTAATTTGGCTATTCTAATTTGTTCCTCAACAGTATCAACACCTTCTATGTCGGGGAGTAAGAGTCCTCTGTTCCAACCTTTAGATACAATTATTCCATATTTTTTTGGATCAAGTTCTTTTATTGAATTGACGGGTTCGATTTTTCCAATAACATCAACTGTAACTATGATTTTATCAAGTTCATCAGAAGTTACTGGAGGAAATCTAGGATCTCTCGTGGCAGAAGCAATTGCATTACTTCTGATTTCAAGAGCTAAATTTGGTTTTGTAGGTTCATATGTGCCTATACATCCTCTTAAACTTCCATTTGTAAGGTGCAGTGTTACAAAGCATCCTGCTTTTTTTTCAAACATTTCTTTTGGTAACTTATCCTTATCAGGTTCAATTAGTTTGCCAAATTTGATATAGTTTTCAATGACATCAATTGCCCATTTTACGAATGGATGTTTTCCAATCATTTTTCCCCTCCTTCTTAATGGAGAACTAAAAACTTTTAGTGTAGATTACTGTAGGAAAATATTCAAGAGCACCTCCATTCCATTTTAACGTGTTATTACTTATTGTTGTAGGAGTTGGATCAATTGAAATAACTTTGGTGTTTTGGGGTAAATAGATGATAAATTCAGAATCATTATTCGAATTTATTGGTAACTTTCCCATGCTTAGTTCATAATATTTGTCTTTTTTAGTTACAAGGTTTTTAATAACAGCTTGTTCTTCTATTTCTAACACACCTGCTCTTTCTGTAGCTTTATTGTTGTAATTGACAACAACAAGTTGTTTCCCGATTTCATCGGAAATTTTTTTAAAATAATCTATAAATGTTGAAGATGCAGCGTTATTATAACTTTCCATGTAATTAAACATATCTTGTTGCTTATTAAATGATAAAACGGCTAAAGTTGTAATAGTAGAATTTTCAGAATAATCTATTTCGACTTTTGTTTGATAAAAAGTTATCTCAAATTTTGGCTTTTTGGTAAAGAGAGTAAAAACATCGAAGATCAAAAAAATAGCAACAAATGCAATTAAAATGTAGAGTAATGTTCTGTTCTGCAAAAGAATTCCCTCCTTTGTTTTCAAAAAGATTATAGCATAAAAATTTTTTAAATTATTTTTTTAACATTTTTTCAGAGATTATTTTTTCTTTTGTTCTACAGAATTTACAAATATTCGATGTAGTTGGAAATCCACATTTTTCACAGAATTTAATTTCAACTGTTTCTTCTGGTAAATATTTTTTTATTTCGATAATTGAATATACTAAATTTAATTTTTGGTCACGTGTAAATTCAGTTGTAGTTTTGAACTTTCGTTGAGTACTATTAATTGAATTTGGACACGCACAACCAATGTGAGGAAGTTTTTGTAGTTTAGCATATAAAATGATTTCTTCTTCTGTTAGGTAGTACAAAGGTTTAACTCTTCCTACAAGTTTTTTTTCTGGAATTGTTTTGGTTAGTGGGCCAGTTCGCTGGATTTGTGGTATGTTTTTTCCAAATAAATTGTTGAAAATAAAGAAAACTTCATCGTCAAGATTATGGCCCATTACAATATAATCAAAGTTGTTTTCATAGGCATATTTGTTTAGGATATACCTTCTAACCATTCCACAATATGAACAGGGTTTATATTTAAAATCTGGAATAATGAAGCCCTCTTCTTCTTTTAAGTCGTACACCGTTAACTGATAGCCAATTTTTTCTGTTACGAGCTTTGCGACTGCTTCAGAATTTTCTGTAAAACGAGGTATACCAAGTCTAATAAAGAAATATTCTAAAGAAAGATTGTATTTTTCTTTCAATTTTGATAGTACATAACTAACAGTTACGGAATCTTTTCCCCCAGAAATAGCGATTAATAATTTTTTATTTTTTAAGTGGTATTTTTCAATAAACTTTCCAATTTTTCTTTCAAAATACTCAACAAAATGATCCTCACAAAGTCTTGGGGATTTAAGGATAGCTTTTTTCCTACAGTGTTGACATTTCATATCTTTACCTCCTAACATTTCCCGATGTATTCTATAACATCTTCATCGAATTTTTTAACAGAATTTGTTAGTTTTCCTACGCGTTTTATAGTTTCCTCCACATCGTTTGCAACTATACCATTTCCACATGGAACGTCTATGTTTTTTAGAGCAAGATTACTTGTTTGAAGAGCTACCATTGTACCCGTAGCGGCTTTAAGAGCACAGCCTCTTTTTGCACCATCGCATGTTAAGCCGAACAGGGTTCCAAGGGTATCATTTATTGCTTTTTTTATTTGTAATTTATTTCCTCCTTTTAAGTAAGTTAACCCTGCAGCACTACCAGATGCTGAAATAATTCCTGCACCACAAATAGGCGTTAATAGACCAGTATATGCTTTAATGTAAATTGTTACGAAGATACTTAGAAGGGTAGCCTTTAAAATAAGATTTTTTGGATAATTATTCAAATATACTGCGATTGGTAAGGTACATGCCAACCCTTGATTTCCACTACCTGCGACTGTCATGACAGGTTTTAAAGTTCCACTCATTCTTTCATCAACTGCGGCGCTAACATATTTCACATGATCATTAATCGCGGCATTTGAAAAATTGCCAGGTGTGTTAATACCAATCTTAGCTATTTCTAGATTCATCTCTATTGCTTTTTCAACGTAATCGATGACTTCTTTATCGGGGTTTTCAACATAATCTAAGATTTCGTCAATTGAATATTCCTTTATTTTTTCTAATAAATTTTTAGAAGGTTGGAATGGTTTATCTAAAATCTTGGAGGAATCAACTTCTATGTGTACTATGTTGTCATGTTTCCCTTCGATAATTACATTTACAATATGGTCTGAAACAATTTTTGTATTGATATATAAATTATTTTTGTTTATGATAGAAATGGTTATTTTTTTTATAAGTTGTTTGGCTTTATTAATACATTTTGTATCTATATTTTTAAGTACTTCCAAACCATCTTTGGCATTTCCACATAGAAATCCCAATGCAGCAGCCAACTCTAAACCATGAGTATCTGTACCAGGTATAGTTACGACTAATCCATTTTTATATGTATTTTTATCAAGTTCGATCAAAATTTCTTTAAAATAGTCCTTCTCTAAATATTGTTTTGCCACTGCTGTGGAAAGAGCTACAGCTATCGGTTCTGTACAACCATATGCAGGTTTTACTTGATCAAAAAAGATTTTTTTAAGCATATAATTCCCCCTAAAAATGATCATATATATGATTATAACATAACAATTTTTCGTTAGTTGTTTAAAATTTCTTAATTTTGGTTTTCTTGTGATATTATATAATAGTCAAAAAAATAGATTAGGAGGGATAAGATGCGTAGAGTCATTATAATTTTGTTTTTACTTGTTTCTCTACTTTCTTTAGCTTTAACTATATCAGAAGCGAAACAGATGAGCGATGGCACAGACGTTGTTATTCGCGGGATTGTTACTGTTGAGCCTGGTCCTTTTGATGTAAATATCATTTTTGTTCAAGATTCTACTGGGGGAATAAATATATATTTGAAAGGTGGATATTTTGAAGGTATTAATAGAGGAGATCTTGTTGAAATAAGTGGGTATTTGTGGACACATAGGTTAAATCGAGAAATAGTAATAGATGCTAATAAAGATAAATATTATGCAAGAGTGATTTCAAAAGGGAATCAATTACCAACTCCTAGAAAAATTTCAACAAAAAGCATAAATGATAAAGAATTACAAGGATTATTAGTTATGGTAGAAGGTGACGTTATTGAAATAGACAAAGGTGATAGTAGAAAGGTTTATATTGACGATGGCTCGGGAAAAGGTCTGGTTTTCATACGAGAAAACACAGGGATAAACACTTCTTACTTTAAAGTAGGGATGCATTTGAAGGTTGTAGGGGTACTAGGAAGGTATCAAGCATATTTTGAACTTTGGCCTAGAGGAATTGAAGATATAGAAGCTGGGGATATATTTCCTCCAGAGGTAAAATCAATCTTTCTAAAGGAAGATAAGTTGTATATAGTTTTCAATGAAACTATTGATGAGAGTAGTGTAATAGATAATAAGACTATAAAAATTTCTGGAATAAACATAAAAACTCACGAGTCCTACTTTAATAGACAGGTGTTTATTTTTAAATTGAATAAAAAAATAGATTCACCTGTAAAGATAATGGTGAGATTCATCAAAGACGAAAATAAAAATAAAATGGGCTCTGTCGTTTTGACATTAGATCCATATAAAGATATTTATGAAAAAAGAGTTTTATTTGATGCTGGGCATGCTCAACAGGCGGGGAACGCTGACTGGGTTATTTATGGAGCTTATTCTAATTTTGCAGACAGTATAAAAAAACAGTTAAATGGTTATGTTGAAGAGACAAAAGAAGAATTGAATTACGAACTTTTAAGTTTATACAAAGTTTTAATAATACCTGAACCGAATAGACCATTCAAGGAGAATGAGGTGAAATCAATAATAAAATTTGTTGAAAATGGTGGGGGATTGTTCTTAATTGCAGATCATGGTGATTCGGACAGAAATGGTAATGGTTGGGATTCTCCAAAAATATTTAATACTTTTGTTGAGCGATTTGTTTTTAGATTTGTTGGTGACAATATTCAAGAAGAACCTGTCAAGTATGTTTATGAACATCCTATAACACAAAATATAAATGAAGTAGGAGTGTGGGCTGGAACAACGATTGAAATTTTAGATAAAAGTGTGGAAGTGTTACTCGCAGATAAAAATAAAAAAGCATATTTAATTTTGGCAAAGTATGGAAAAGGAGAAATAGTGGCAATTGGGGATAGTTCTCCTTTTGATGATGGAACAGGTGATATCAACGATGCATTACACGATGGTTGGGACTGGGGTGATGATTCAAAACTTGCGATTAATATAATAAAATATTTAATGGGAAAATAATTGCCATGAATCGTATGGTTAACCAAATTGATATATATGTTTCAAAAAAATTTGGCTCCAGTTTTCCTGGGGCCAAATTTTTATTATTATTATATAATTTTCTGTCATGTCTAAGATAATTCTTACTTTCGGCGAAGTTATTATTTAGTTTTCTGCTTCAGCTGATATTATTGAATTTTTTTATATTCTAATACAATTGTTCCGTTTTCGTTCAGGACATTTGTAGTAACTAATTTAAAGTTGAGAAATAGCGAGGGGTTTAACTTGTGAGAATTTTTAAGGATGATTGGTTCTAAAGTTATAAATATTTTGTCTACGAAAGGTAGAAAATCTTCAAAAACTTTTTTCCCTCCTATAATAGCGGCTTCGGTTATTTTCATATCTAAAATTTGATTAATTATATTTTCAGGTGTCCCTCGAAGAAAAATAACATTGTCAGAATTTCGGTAATTTTTGTGTGTAAGTACAATATTCAACCTATTCGGAAGTGGCCTTCCTATGCTTTCAAATGTTTTTCTTCCCATAATGACTGTTCCTATTTTTGTTGTTAAATCTTTAAAATGGTTTTTATCTTCTTTTGAGCCCCAATCTAAAGAATCAAATTCCTCGACAAACATTCCCCCAAACATATCGGTCACGATTACCATACTTAAATGCACATAACCACCTTCTTCAATAAACTAATTATAACATAATTAAAAAATGAAATGTTGTTAATTTTTTAAAAAAGGTCTGATTAACTTTTAAATTGTTTTATAAAAAACTTTTTATACAATTAAAATGTTAAAACTTTATAATTTCCTTTCAAGAAATCGGTAATTGGTTTGCCAACATAAACGACATCAGCAATGTCAGAAAGTTTTTCTGTGATACTATGATTATCGGCACACCATTTACAAGCTAAGATTTTTATACCTCTATCTTTTAGTATTTTAATTTTCTCCTTAATTTGTGGGGTCTTAGCTACTAACTCTTCGGAAGCTCCCCAAATTATTAGCGTTAAATCACTCCACCAGTTTTGTTCATTTGAATGGTATAAATATGGAAAAATTACTTCATTAAAAGTCTGTTTGTCATTAGTGGTCCAAATTATAACAAGTTTTTCCATAAGATTATTCCCCTTCACAACAAGAATTTTTGTCATCATTTACTAATTTTTTCCAATAATCCCAAGTTTTTTTAGCCCATTGTTCACCAACACATCCTAAAAACATAATGACAACTTCTAGAGTTTCTTTCAATTCTTCATCAGTTATTTTACCCTGGGCTTTTTCAAGATAGGATATTATACATGGTTCACATTTTTGACTAATAGCTAGTGAAATGGCAATTAATAGTTTATATTTTGAATCTATTGTCCCATCATTTAAAGCTTTTTTCCTCATTCTAACAAGTCCTCCGGTTACTTCCGGAAGTAACTTTCTCCATTCTTTTAAATTCATTTTTTACCTCCCTTAAATCAAAGACAAATATTTTGAGTTATCATCAGGAAAGACAGTTAATACTCTACTTAAATTGTATTTTTCTTTGATTTTTATTGCTGCGTATGCGTTTGCCGCCGAAGAAATACCAACAGAAATTCCAAGTTGATTGTTTATATATTTGAACATATGGAAGGCTTCTTCATCACTAACGGTAAATACTTCATCGATAACTGCTAAATCCAGAATTTTTGGAATAAATCCCGCTCCAATTCCCTGAATTTTGTGTTTTCCAGGATTTCCACCCGAAAGAACGGGTGAATTTGATGGTTCGACAGCTACAATTTTTACATTATTATTGAAATATTTTCTTAGAACATGCCCTACACCAGTAATAGTTCCTCCGGTACCAACACCAGCAACAAATGCATCCAAGTTGAAATTCATTTGGCTGAGAATTTCAGGGCCGGTAGTTAGTTCATGTGATATTACATTGTTGATATTTTCAAATTGATTGGGCATATATGCTGATTTGCTTTCTACAATTTCTAAAGCTTTTTCTATTGCTCCTTTCATTCCTTTCTCACCGGGGGTTAATACAATATCTGCACCAAAAGCTTTCATTATATCTATTCTTTCTTTAGTCATTGTTTCGGGCATTGTTAGTATTACATTAATTCCCAATTTTTTCCCAAGCCAAGCGAGAGCGATTCCTGTGTTTCCGCTGGTAGGTTCCACTAAAATTTTATTTGTTAATTTACCATCTCTAATGGCTGCGTTAATCATAAAAAAGGCAGGTCTGTCTTTTACACTTCCACCTGGGTTGTTTCTTTCTAATTTTGCATAAATTCCTAATTTTTCAATGAAAACTATAGGAGTATTTCCAACCATGTTTATCCCTCCTTGTTAAATTATCCATTCTATGTGTTCATAAATTTCAGTTAATTGTTCCACTTTTTTTGCTGGTATTCCGACAACTTTAGTATACGGTGCTACATCATGTAGAACCACAGAATTAGCACCTATTTGTGCTCCGTCCCCAATTTTTATAGCGCCAAGAATTTTTGCTCCTGATCCGATTAGAACATTTCTTCCTATGTCAGGATGTCTTTTTCCCTTTTGGATGTTCCGTGATCCGAGTGTTACGCCGTGATAAATTAAAGTTCCCGTACCAATTGTAACAGTAGAACCAATAACAGTGCCAATTCCGTGATCGATAACTACACCAGGTTCAATTTCCGCTGAAGGATTTATATCAACGGCAAAAAGGACTCTTGAAACAAAGTGGAGAAGGTATGCAAGAAATTTCATATTATGTTTATAAAGGAGATGAGACCATCGGTAAAGTTTTAAAGACAAAAATCCCACATGAAAAATAAGTTGCCATTTGAACTCAATAGAAGGATCTTTTTTTAAATATTCTTCTTTATCTTTTTTTATAGCACGGAAAACATCTTTTAAGTCATTTATAAAATTACGCACCCCATAGAACCACCTCCAATTAGTTTGCTCTAATTAAATATATCATATCTAATCATAAAAGTCAATTAATAAAACTTTAAAAAGTGATTTTTTTTTAAAACATTTTTATTAAATTCAATACATTACTAGCAAATTTTCTAATATCGATATAAAAAGAAAAATTAAACTATCGTTTACTTTCATGTTAGTTTAAACGCTTGACATCATACACACAATATGATATTATTTTAATCGGCTCATGAAGCCTGGATGACCTGGTAGCTCAGCAGGTAGAGCACCTGACTTTTAATCAGGGGGCCGCGGGTTCGAATCCCGCCCGGGTCACCAGAGGGGCGAGAGTGGCGGAATTGGCAGACGCGCTGGACTTAGAATCCAGTGGGCTCGCGCCCGTGTGGGTTCAAGTCCCACCTCTCGCACCAAAGCTGGAATGCGGGTGTAGCTCAGCGGTAGAGCGCCTGCTTGCCAAGCAGGAGGTCGCGGGTTCAAATCCCGTCGCCCGCTCCAAAATACGAGATATGTAACAAAAAAGCTCCTTGTACGAGGAGCTTTTTATTTTTTCAATTATAAAGTGGAAAAAAGTGGCTCATTTGAGCCACTTTTTATTTTTCTTCAGCTATTGTAACTGGGTCAACCTTTATTCCTGGTCCCATTGTCGTTGACAGTACAACCTTTTTTATAAAGTTACCTTTAACACCTGCTGGTCTAAGATTGAGAATTTGTTCGTATGCAGATTTTATATTTTCTTTTAGTTTATCTGTTTCAAATGAAACTTTGCCAACAGGAAGATGTAGATTACCAGTTTTATCAGTTCTAACTTCTAGCCTTCCCTTTTTAAATTCTTTTACGGCTTCTGCTACGTTTTCAGTGACTGTTCCAGCTTTTGGATTAGGCATTAATCCTCGTGGACCGAGTATTTTACCGAGTCTACCAATTATTCTCATCATGTCGGGTGTGGCAATTGCAACATCAAAATCTAAAAAGTTTTCTTTTTGAATTTTTTCTGCAAGATCTTCAGCACCGACGTAGTCTGCACCGGCTTCTTTTGCTTGCTCAGCTTTTTCACCTTTGGCAAAAACTAATACTTTTACTTCTTTTCCTGTACCGTGTGGCAGAGAAACTGTACTTCTAATTTGTTGGTCAGATTTTCTGTAGTCTATGTTTGTTTTTATGTGCAATTCAACTGTTTCATCAAATTTGGCAGTGGCAACTTTTTTGGCTAAATCAACAGCTTCATCTAAATTATATTGTTTTTCCCTGTCAATTAACTTTCTAACTTCATTATACCTCTTGGAGTGCTTCGGCATTTTGCCTCCTCCTTCCTTTAATTAATATTAGTCAACTACTTCTATACCCATACTTTTTGCGGTTCCTTCAATGATCTTGATTGCTGCTTCAATATCATTTGCGTTTAAATCTTCTTTTTTAATTTCAGCGATTTCTTTAAGTTGCTCTCTTGTAACTTTTCCTACAAATTTTCTCTTAGGTTCTGAAGAACCAGAATTAATTTTAGCTGCTCTTTTTAACAAGAATGAAGCTGGTGGAGTTTTGGTTACGAATGTGAAAGATCTGTCTTCGTAGACTGTAACAATAACTGGAATAAGCATACCAGCTTTGTCCGCAGTCGCCGCGTTAAACTTTTTACAAAATTCCATTAAATTAACACCACGTTGACCAAGTGCAGGTCCTACGGGTGGAGCAGGAGTAGCTTTACCAGCTTCTAGTTGCAACCTTACTTGTGCTACAACTTTCTTTGCCATAATTTAACCTCCTTTGTGTGGTTATAGGGTTAACCCTCCCACGAATTGCAAGTTAATCTATTTTTTCAACCTCAGTTGTGTGCACAGTTACTGGAGTTTCTCTACCAAAAATAGTAACTGTAACTTTCAGTTCGTTATGTTCCGGATTGATTTCTTTTACGTGTCCAACGAAACCTTCAAAAGGACCAGAAATAATCTTGACGACATCTCCAACTTCATAATCAAATTCAATTTTGACTTGTTGAACTTTTTCAACTTTAGGAGTTTCTTCAATACCAGAAAGTCTTAAAATTACCTTTACTTCATTGTCTTTTATAGGTATTGGTCTTCCACCAGAAGAAACAAAGTCAATAATTCCAGGTACAGTTCTAACAAAATGCCAAAATTCGTCATTCATGATCATTTCAACGAATAAATAACCCGGGAATAATTTTCGGATTCTTACTTTCTGAACCCTAATTTCCTTTTTTGTTGGAAAATCAATTATTTCCACTCTTCCAGAACTTTTTGTAACGATTTTTTTGGGTTCTGCTAAGATTTGGCCAGCTTTTACGTTATCTCCTTTTTTTACTAAACTTGTATTAATAGTTTCATATGGTACAGCGTAAATATCCTTTTCATTAGAAGCGTTTAATATTACTATCCTTTTCATTCGCTCAGTTTGAATGATTTTTCCGTCAATTTCACAAATAATTTCCCCATCCTCAGTTAATGGCATACCTTGTTTAACGTATCCGCCGACTTTTAAGCCGGTGATTGGTTTATTTTTCTGAGGTATTACATATGTTTTAGTAAATTTTTTATCTGCCGTTTCAATTACAATTTTTTTTGCATTTCTCACATCTATAATTTTTCCGTCTTTCCTTACTCTTATAGCAGGTTCTTCGGCTAAAACATCACCTTTTTTAACATTTGTCCCGTTAGAAACGAAAAGTTTGGCGTTTAAAGAAACAATATGCCTTTCAACAGATTTTGCAGAGGCATCTATTACTACTTCTTCGGGTAATAAAACTTTTGATATCAAATGCTCATATCCTTGAGCCTTAACTTTAGCCTCAAGGTTTTCTTTAGCGGCAGCTTCATAGCCTGCCAATGTTTGTAATATATACCACCTTTTTTTCATTTTACCACCTCAAAAAAGATTAAAAAAGCTTAAATAAACTACTCATTGCTCCAGAGAAGATCAAATCAAGCACGAAAAAGTAAAGACCTGTGGAAATTAATATAATCAATACTACACCAGTAGCTCCCAACAATTCTTTTCTATTGGGCCAATGTGTTTTCTTAACTTCAGTTTTAATTTCTCTGAAAAATTTTCTAAGTTTTTCCATAAAATCGCCCCCGTAAAAAAATTTTGGCAGGGGCGGCAGGACTCGAACCCGCAACACCCGATTTTGGAGACCGGTGCTCTACCAATTGAGCTACGCCCCTGCGAAAAAAACGAATTAGGCTTTTGTTTCTACATGATTTGTATGTTTATTACATTTTGGACAATATTTTCTTAATTGGAGTTTTTCCTTTTTGTTTTTTTCGCGTGTCGTATAATAGTTTTTATTACCACATTCAGAGCATTTAAGAGCGACTTGGATTCTCATAATCTTCCCTCCTATTAAAAAAAATCTGGTGGTGAGGGAAGGATTCGAACCTTCGAAGGCATTCTGCCAGCGGATTTACAGTCCGCCCCCTTTGGCCGCTCGGGCACCTCACCACCGCTAACCTTGGAGCCAGCGGAGGGACTCGAACCCTCAACCTATTGATTACAAATCAATCGCTCTCCCGGTTGAGCTACGCTGGCTCGCTGCGGTTTCTATTATACACTATGTCAAAGAACGTGTCAATACTTTACATAAGGGAGCAAAGCCATCTGTCTTGCTCTTTTAATTGCTATTTTAACCATTCTTTGGTGTTTGGCACAATTACCTGTAATTCTCCTTGGGATAATTTTCCCTTTTTCAGTTAAAAATTCTCTTAAGAGTTTTACGTCTTTATAATCAACGTATTCAACTTTTGATTGACATAGTTTACATACTTTTGGTTTCCTTCTTCTTCTATATTTCATATGAATTACCTCCCTTTTCAAAGATCAAAATGGCGGTTCGTCATTGTCAGAATCATCAAAAAGTTCATCATATTCTAATGTTTCTGTTTCTTCAGAGAGATCACTTTTTTTATCCATAAACATTACTTGATCCGCCCATATTTCTGGTGTACTTCTAAATTGTCCGTCATTTCCTTGCCAACGATTTATTCTGAGTTTTCCTTCTACTAAAATTAATCTTCCTTTTTTTAAATAATTTTGAACAAACTCAGCAAGTTTACTAAAAGTTACTATTCGTATAAAATCCGCATCTTGACTGTCTTCAGAACCTCTTCTTGTTGGTCTACTTACTGCCAAAGTGAAAGTTGCTACTAAGGTACCATTTAAAGTTTGCCTTACTTCAGGGTCCCTTGTCAAACGACCGACAAGGACAACTTTGTTATAGTTCACTCTTCCACCTTCTCGGTATTCTCCGACACCTCTTCTTTCTTAGCCTGTTTTTTTTCTTCCTTTTCTAGGTCTTCTCTTCTAAATGTTTGCCATCTTAAGAATTCAGGTCTAACTTTAAAATACTGCTCAAGTTCTGAAAGATTTTCTCCAGAACACTTAAAATAAATAACAGTATAATCTGCTTCGTTGTACTTTTTAAGTGGATATGCAGTTTTTTTGATACCCATTCTATCAACTTTATCAACTTGTGCACCAAGTTTTTCAGTTAAAAATTCTACTAAGTTGTTTATAATATTTTCCCTTTCCTCTTCTGCGATATCTGGTTTGACGATAAGCATTGTTTCATATATCCTCATCTTTGCACCTCCTCCCTCGGACTTTTTGGTCCCACCTTTTGGTGGAACGGGATAATTAAATAATTCAGAATAAAAGGGAGCTTAAGCTCCCTTTTGGTGGGCTCGGGAGGAATCGAACCCCCGACCATCCGGTTATGAGCCGGACGCTCTGCCAACTGAGCTACGAGCCCACTTTTTTGGAGGCGACGGTGGGATTTGAACCCACGAATAGGGATTTTGCAGACCCCCGCCTTAGACCACTTGGCCACGTCGCCTCGCGATTGAAATTTTAGCACAATCTATCTACTGTGTCAATAAAAATATAAAAATTTATATTTTCTTCACTCTATTTTAAAGTATTATAATGCTATAATATTTTTCAGAAATACTAAAATTCTTTTAAAAATTGAGGTGATAAATTGAAATACGTAGTATCATACCAAACAGATCCTAAGGTAATAGAGGAATCATCCCGCAAAATAATTTTAAAATCGAATTATCCTACAATCTATAAAGAATCTTCTGTGATCCATTTATATTACTATTCAGGAAAGCCAAAAACTGATAAAACATTACTTTTTATACATGGATTGGGAACCGGGAATATAAAATATTTAAAATGGTTTCCTGAAAAGTTTTCTCAATATGGTTATGATTCTTATTTAATGATACTTCCATATCATTTTGAAAGAACCCCCAAAGGATATAAAAGTGGTGAATTGTTTTTAAAACCTGAATCATTAAGAGAAAGGTTTGAACATGCGATAGTTGATGCACTAACTTCTTTAGAATATATTAGAAATAAACACAATAGCAAAAGTTATTTGATGGGATTTAGTTTTGGAGGCATGATCTCTACTATAGCATCAGCTTTTTACAAAGTTGATGGTTTATCATTATGTGTAACAGGTGGTAACTTTTATCACATTACTTGGAAAAGTTTTGCAACAAAAGTATTAAGAATGAAATATGAAGAAAACAAAGAATGTGATGTGGAAAAATGTCGTAATTTTCACGGGGAAAGTTTTTATAAGTTTATAGATGATATCAGATCGCCTAATATTTCTAAAGATTCTGCTCCTATTTCGTGTTATGAGTATGATCCTGTAGTATTTGCAAAATTTGTTAAAAGCCCAACTATAATGTTTAGGGCTATTTTTGATATTTTCATACCCAAAAGTTCTTCTTTAGAATTATTTGAAAGAATTGGAAGCAATAGAAAGAAGATGTATACAATCTTTTCAGGACATCTCACTTCTTATATATTTAAAAATTATATATTTAAAAAGACTGTTGAGTTTTTTGAGAAAAACACTGTGGTATAATTTATTTTGGAGGATGTGAGTCTTGAAATTTACTGAAAATAAAAGGTTTGATTTTTTACTGGTTTTTTCAGTAATTTTTTTGATGATTTTTGGACTTCTAAATTTATACAGTGTTTTAAGACCCACAAATAATTTAGCGCTTTTTTATAAACAAGTTTTGTGGGATATTTTTGGTGTTTTTGTGATATTTTTGGTCTACTTTATTAAGGAAAGTTTTATAAAAAAGATAATTTTACCGTTGTATTTAATTAGTATAATTCTGCTTGTAGGTGTTTTAGTCTTTGGTACACGTGTAGGAGGTTCTATAAGGTGGTATCGTTTTGCAGGAGTATCGTTTCAACCCTCCGAATTATCAAAACTATCGTTAATAATGATATTAGCATACATACTTACACACAAGTCTTTAAAAAATTTTCTAATTTCGATCGTATTACTTGTTATTCCTGTAATGTTAATATTGAAAGAACCTGATTTAGGTGTTTCTGTTCTTCATGTATTTATTTGGAGTATTATGTTGCTTTTTTCTGGAGTGTCATTTAAAATTATAGCTACGGTTTTTGGAAGTATGATAGGAGCAGTTCCTATTTTGTATTTTTTCTTTTTGGAAGATTATCAAAAATCCCGAATTTTATCGTTTTTGAATCCTGAGAAATATTTTCAAAGTGCTTCGTACAATGTAATAATGGCAAAGAACACGGTAGGTTCTGGAGGAATCTTTGGAAGAGGTTATCTTGTTTCCCCTTCTGTAAATGGAGCTTTTGTGCCAAAATTCGAAACCGATTTTATTTTCTCAGCTATTGCTGAGCAATTTGGTTTTATAGGAAGTTTAATTGTTCTAGTAGGATTTGGTGTGATTATCTTTAAGGTTTTGAAGGACATAAAAGACTATAAAAATAGTTTTTGGAAGCTTGTCTCTATAGGAATAATATCAACTTTCATGTTTCATGTATTTGAAAATATTGGGATGAATATTGGAATAATGCCTGTGACAGGAATACCTTTGCCATTTTTAAGTTACGGAGGTACTTCAACTTTTATATTTTGTTTTATGATTGGATTGTTATTAAAAGCTCATGCGCTTGGGACTAAAACGAGGAAGGTGATTTAAATGACTAGACACCAACAAAAAAAAGTTCGTGAGGTTTCTATATTTTCTTACATGATAATTTTTTCGATTATTTTTGTTTTTATAATTACTTTGGTTTTATCAATTGGAAATTTTATTCGTTATAAAGATCTGTTGTATGAATATAGCTTATTAAAAAATTATGTAAATAAAGAACTAGCTAATTACAAATCAAAGTTAGATGATGTTCAAGCAAAACTTGGCCCTAATTCATTGGTTGATAAATATATTTTATCTACTAATTATATAAACAATTTTGGAATTGATCTTGAATATATTTTGAGTAATTTAGAGGATGACCCGGGAACGGGATATTTCATGGTTTTTGTAATTGGTAGTAAATCTAGTTGGTTTACTGTGAAAAAGGGAGAAACTACGTATTTTTCAAGAGAATTGAAACCTGGACTTTCAAAATATAAATTTTATTATTTTAAAGAACCCCGAATAAAAACAGATTATGACATTGTAATTTCGGATGATTCAGATATAGTTGTAGGGAAGCCCGGACAGGTATATCTTTTGTTTTTTGGTGTAGGAAGTAGTTTTCATCCGACAAAGATAGTCCAAGTGAGAGATATGAAAGTGACTAATATAAGAAAAAGTTTTAGTCTGTATGTCCCAGGAAAATAGTAGAGGAGGATGAGAAATGTATCTTCAAGATATTATTAAAAAATTGGATGAATATTGGGCAAAACAAGGCTGTTTTATTGATTTACCGTATGATATGGAAATGGGTGCGGGAACTTTCCATACTTCTACATTTTTTGGAGTATTAAGAAAAAGGGATTGGAAAGTGGCGTTTGTACAACCAAGCAGAAGACCAACCGACGGAAGGTACGGCGAAAATCCTAATAGAATGCAAAGGTTCTTACAATATCAAGTAATTATAAAACCAAATCCTATAAATTCTCAGGAGATATATCTTGAATCTTTAAAAGTACTTGGAATAAATCCAAAAGAACATGATATACGGTTTGTAGAAGACAATTGGGAATCTCCAAGTTTGGGTGCATGGGGAATTGGATGGGAAGTTTGGCTTGATGGGATGGAAATAACTCAGTTTACTTATTTTCAACAAGTGGGTGGAATTTCTTTAAAGCAAATACCTCTAGAAATCACATACGGTTTAGAAAGAATTGCAATGTATTTGCAAGGTGTAGGAAATGTTTTTGATGTAATGTGGAATGAAAATATCAAATACGGGGAATTGTTTTTAGAAAATGAAAAACAATTTTCAAAATACAATTTTGAAGAAGCAAACACAGAAATATTATTTCAATTATATGATTTGTATAAAAAAGAATTTAAAAGTTTAATTGAAAAAAACTTGTTTTTGCCGGCATATGAACAATTAATAAAGTGTTCTCATACATTTAATTTATTAGATGCTAGAAATGCAATAAGTGTTACCCAAAGACAGGGTTACATTAGGGATATTAGGTCAATGGCAACCTTATGTGCTAGGAATTTTATAGAGTTTGAGGAAGGTGAGACTAATGGCTGAATATTTATTTGAAATAGGAGTTGAAGAACTTCCTACTACAGAAGTTGATAAAATAGTAGTTCAGGTAAAAGAAAAAGTAGAGAATTTGCTTAAAACTGAAAATCTATACTTTGGCGAACTGAAAACATTTTTTGCCCCACGAAGATTTGGTTTTTTTATTAAGGATCTTCAAGAAAAACAGGAAAATAAAGTTATTGAAAAAAGAGGTCCGTCATTGAAAATAGCATACGATGAGAATATGCATCCAACTAAAGCCCTTCAAGGATTTTTAGCTTCAAATGGTGCAACTTTAGAAAATGTTATTCAAAAGGATAATTATGTGTTTATAAAAAAGCAAATCGAAGGTAAATATTCGAAAGAAATATTTCGAGAGAAAATTCCCCAAATTATAGGATCGCTTAGTTTTAAAAAACCAATGAGATGGGGAAATGGTGTTTATTCGTTTGTGAGGATTCCACATTGGATTTTGTCAATTTATAATGGTGAACCATTGGAATTTGAGATCTTTGGTATAAAGTCTTCGAATAAAACGTATGCACATAGATTTGTTAAAGATGAACCAATAGAAATAAAGAGTATAGACGATTATGTTTTGAAGTTAAAAGAGTTTAAAGTTATTCCTTTTGAAGAAGAAAGAGTAAAATTTGTCAAAACCCAAATAGAGGAATTTGAAAAAACTAAAGAACTAGTGGTAGAAAAAGACGAAGAACTTATAGAGGAAGTAATTACCTTAACAGAATATCCCGGAATATTAGATGGCACATTTTATGAAAAATATCTTGCTCTTCCTGAAGAATTAATTACTGTTACTATAAAGCATCATCAAAGGTCTTTTACAACTTATGTTGGGGATAAAATCACCAACAAATTTGTATCATTTATTGATTCCCCCACAGGAGATATTAATAAAATAAGAAAAGGATATGAAAGAGTTATTAATGCTAGGCTAGAAGATGCTAGATATTATTATGAAAAAGATTTAAAAGTTCCTCTTGAAAGTTTTAATAAAAAATTAAAAGAAATAATTTTTCAAAAGGAACTAGGAACACTTATGGATAAAGTTGAAAGAATTAAGAAAATTTCAGAATTTATTTGTGAAAAACTGAAAATAAATTACTCAGATAAAGTTAGAATATTACGGACAGCAGAATTATGTAAAGCAGACATTGCTTCAAATGTAGTTTACGAGTTTCCAGAATTGCAGGGAATTATGGGAAGAATCTATGCAGTCAAAGATAACGAAGATCAAAGTGTAGCTTTGGGAATAGAAGATCACTATAAAGATGTTCCACAACTTATTACAGGCGCAGTTGTTGCGTTAGCTGACAGAATTGATACAATTGTTGGAAGTTTTGCTGTAGGTAATGTTCCAACTGGTTCAAAAGATCCATTTGGTTTGAGAAAGAAAACAGATACAATTTTTAAAATTGTATCTGAATATAGATGGAATATTAATTTAGAAGAAACCATAGAATTCTCTGCAAAGTTGATAGATAAGAAAATACCGGAAGACTTAAAACAATTTTTTGAATCAAGATACGAACTCTTCTATTCAAACATTAGATATGATATTGCTAGAGCGGTAAAATCATATTGGCGAAAACCATATGAAGGAAAATTAATCGTTGAGGCCTTGATAAAAATTGTTGATCAAGAAGAATTTCAGCATCTTCTGATAGGATTTGAAAGAGTCCACAACATTTCAAAAAAGTTTGACAAATTTGAATTTGATCCTACTAAGTTTTTGGAAAAGGAAGAAAAATTGTTGTTTAATAAATATATAGAAATTAAACCAAAAGTTTTAAAAGCAGTGGAGGAATTAAATTTTGAAGAAGCTCTTCAACATCTTATTAGTTTAAGACCCTATATCGACAGTTATTTCGATAAGGTTTTTGTTATGACAAAGCAAGATGATATAAGAATGAACAGGCTTGGATTCTTGAAAAATTTAGATAATTTATTTTTCCTTTTGGGAAATTTAAGTGTTATTGAGAAAAAATTAAATTAAATATGTTATAATAATAGTAATGATAACGGGGGTGAAAGTATGAAAGAGATGACAAAGCAATTTTTAGAAGCGGCTTTTGCAGGGGAGTCTATGGCACATATGAAGTATAGTATTTTTGCTGAAGAAGCAGAAAAGAAAGGATTGAAAAAACTTGCAAAGCTTTTTAAAGCAATTGCATATGCTGAATTTGTTCATGCAAGGAATCATTTCAAAGTTTTAAGAAAGCTTTCTGAAAACATGTCAGATAATGTTCAGACTTGTATTGATGGTGAAACGTTTGAAATTGAAGAAATGTATCCAGTGTATAAAAATGCCGCAGGTTTTCAAGATGAAAAAGAAGCAGTAAGAAGTACACATTTTGCTCTTGAAGCAGAGAAGATACATGCCGAGATGTATAAAAAAGCGAAAGAACTAGTAGAAAAGGGAGAAGATTATTCGGCTGATAAGATTTACATTTGTCCCGTTTGTGGATATACTGTAGAAGATGACGTTCCAGAAAGTTGTCCTGTGTGTGGTGCATCTAAGGATATTTTTGTAGAATTTTAAGGTAAATTGATATTTGTACGGATTTCTAATATGCAGAAAAGGACAGGAACATCGAATTTGAACAAAAAATAACAACAAGGTGCCTCTGGCGCCTTGTTTATTTGGAGGTGTAAGCTTTGGTTAAGAAACTAATTATCTGGATTATTTTTGCAGTGATTGTTTTGATATACTTTAGTACAGGAATTTATCAAGTAGGTCCATCTGAGGTAGCCCTTATTAAAACATTTGGAAAGTATTCTCATGCTACAGGTCCTGGCATTCATTATCGTTTACCTTATCCTTTTCAAACACATGTAATAGTAGATGTTGAAACTATCAGAAAAGAAGAGATAGGTTTCCGTACAATAGAAAGTTATGGGAAGATTAGTTATAAATCGATACCAAGTGAATCTTTAATGTTAACAGGTGATGGTAATATAATTAGTGTTGAAGTAGCTGTGCAGTATAGAGTGAAAGATCCTGTAAAATTTGCTTTTAATATTATTAACGGCAGCAATCTTGTGAGGTTTACAACTGAATCTGTTTTAAGGGAAAGAATTGCCGAGAGAAATATTGATGACGTTTTGACTATTGAAAGGGATAAAGTAGCTATGGAAACAGCTGAATTAGTGCAAAAGATTTTAGATCAATATGATTCGGGAATATTAATAAGTAAAGTGTATATGCAAGAAGTGGCTCCTCCTGATGAAGTAGTTGAGGCATTTGATGATGTTAATAACGCAAAACAGGATAGAGAAAGATTTATAAATGAGGCGAACAAATATGCTAATGATATAATTCCTAAAGCGCAAGGACAAGCAGAACAAATATTAAGAGAAGCAGAAGCGTACGCAAAACAGAAAGTTTTAGAAGCCGAAGGTGAAACACAAAGATTTTTAAGTGTTCTTAAAGAATATGAAATTGCTCCTAATATAACAGTGAAACGTTTGAAAATTGAAAAGCTTCAGGAAGTATTTTCTGGAACGAAAAACATTTTTGTGCTTGATAATAGTGGTACATTAAAACTAATCAATATAAACGAATTAATTGGTGGTGGTTCAAAATGAGTGCAAAATTAATAAGTTTCATAGTAATTTTAATTGTAGCATTTATTATACTTTCACTTTCTATGTTTGTTGTTGATCAAACAGAGCAAGCAGTTGTTTTAAGATTTGGTCAGATATTAAATGTTTATCAAACACCTGGTATCCATTTTAAGATGCCACTTATTGATAATGTAGTGAAATTTGAAAAAAGGATACTTTTGTATGACATAGAGCCAGAAAAGATTATCACGGAAGATAAAAAAACTCTTATAGTTGATACTTATGCTCTTTGGAAAATTGTGGATGCGAAAAAGTTTTTAGAGACAATGAAGACAATTTCATTGGCAGAGTCCAGGATTGACGATATTGTTTATTCTCATGTAAGAAATGTTTTTGCTAAACATACTTTTGATGAAATCATCTCTGACAAAAGAGAGAACTTCTTAAATGAGGTTACAAATTTAGCGAGAGGGGATTTGGCAAATTTCGGGATAGAAGTAGTTGATGTTAGAGTAAAACAAGCTGATTTACCGAATGAAAATGTTAGAGCAGTGTATGAAAGAATGAAAGCAGAAAGATACAGTATTGCCGCACAAATTCGTGCAGATGGACAAAAAGAAGCTCAAAAAATTAGAGCAGAGGCGGAGAAAAAAGCAACAGTTATACTTGCTCAAGCTCAAAGTGAAGCGGAAAAAATAAAAGGTACAGGTGAAGCAAGTGCAACAAGAATTTATGCTTTGGCTTATCAGAAAGATCCAGAATTTTTTGAGTTCTGGAGAACAATAAGTGCGTATAATTCTATTTTTAAAGATGGAACAGTTATTTTTGGAAACGACTTGGAAATTTTCAAGTATATAATTCATTAAAAATAGCCCCATGCGGGGCTATTTTATAAATTAACAATTAAAGAAAGGAAGGAATATATGGATAAAATACTTGATAAGGTACAAAAAGTATTCTCTCACATGAAAGTCACTGAATTTATGAATAGTGATGTAATTTATGTTTTACCAAATAGGACAATAGCTCAGGTGAAGGAAATCCTGAGAATCAAAAGAATTTCCGGCGTTCCTGTTGTGAATGACAAGAAAAAAGTTATTGGAATTATTAGTATTGAGGACATAATAAAATGTATCGAGGCTGATAAATTAAATGAAAATGTTGAGGACAATATGACAAAAAGAGTTGTGACGATAAATCACAATGAAACTCTTAGTGTGGTATTAAAATATTTTGAAAAATTTGGCTTTGGGAGATTTCCCGTAGTTGATGATAAGGGGAAATTAGTAGGGATAGTAACCAAAAATGATATTTTGAAAGCGGTTGCAATGAAATTAGGAATTTTATATTTGCATGATCAACGAAGAGCAAATGTATTAGAGAATGACATAGATAAATCTCTCATAACTGGTATAAGTCTTAACAAACTAAATGCTGATTTTTATTTCAAGATAGATTATTTTGATATTAATACTGTTGGAATAGGAGCTGCCCAATTAAAAAGGTTTTTACTGGACAAAGGTTATGATGAAAAGTTTGTAAGACGTATAGCAATAAGTGTGTATGAAGCGGAAGCAAATGTAGTTATCCACAGTGGAAGTACGGGAGAAATTTATTGTTTTTTGGAAGAAAATAGTGTTGTGGTTAGAGTCGAGGATAGAGGAAAAGGAATAGAAAACATAGAACTAGCTATGAAAGAGGGTTATTCAACAGCTCCTGATTATGTAAGAGAACTTGGTTTTGGAGCAGGAATGGGGCTCCCAAATATTAAAAGATATGCTGATAAGATGGTTGTATTATCAGAAAAAGGAAAAGGTGTAATTGTTGAAATGGTTTTTTTTATGAATTAATTTTGAGATTGGGTATTGCTTCAAGTTCAAGGGAGTCATATTTTCCCTCTAAGACCTTGTGATATCCAGCCATTGCAATCATTGCGGCATTGTCAGTGCAAAGTTCCAAAGGAGGAATTAATATCTCATAGTTGTATTGGTTAGCAAGAATTTTTGCTTTTTCCCTAAGCCTTGAGTTGGCTGCAACTCCTCCAGCTAGAACTATTCTGTTGATACCATTATTTCTCGCAGCTTTAAACGTCTTTTTTAAAAGAACATCTACGACTGCTTCTTGAAAAGACGCTGCAATATCAGGTACTGGTATATTGGTTTCTAAATTTTTAATGGTGTAAAGAACAGAAGTTTTTAACCCTGAAAAGCTGAAGTTGTAATTGTTAGAATCAAGCATTGGACGTGGAAAGTTAAATTTGTAGGGATCTCCATTTTTTGATACTTTTTCTATTTCAGGCCCTCCGGGATAACCTAATCCTAAAATTCTAGCTACTTTATCAAAAGCTTCTCCCGCAGCATCATCCATAGTTTTTCCAAGAACTTCTATTTTTCCATCTTTGACTTTCAAAATTTCTGTATGACCACCTGAAACCATTAAAACTATAAAAGGGGGTTTTAAATCAGGATACGCGATATAATTTGCATATACGTGACCTATTATATGATTCACACCTATTAATGGAATACCATATCTGAGAGAAAGACCTTTTGAAAACGAAAGTCCAACTAGAAGTGCACCAATCAGTCCAGGTCCGTATGTTACAGCAACTGCATCAATTTCTTCAGGTTCAATTTTAGCTTTTTTCAGAGCTTCTTTATATATTAGTGGTAAATTTGAAAGGTGGTGTCGTGCCGCAACCTCCGGTACAACACCACCAAATTTTTTGTGAACTTCTACTTGTGATAGGATTATGTTACTCAAGATTTCTTTATCTTTTAAAATTGCTACAGAAGTTTCATCACATGAAGTTTCAATACCAAGTACAACCACTTTTATGCCGACTCCCTCATTACCAGTTCAGGTTTTTTCTTTTGGTAAACGCATTCTTCTGTGACAATAACTTTCTCTATGTTTTTAAGGTCTGGAAGTTCAAACATAACTTCAATCATCACTTCTTCGAATACGCTTTTTAATGCTCTAGCACCTGTTCCCCTTTCGATAGCCTTTCTGGCAATGGCATATAAAGCTTTTTCTGTAACTTCCAAATCTATTTTATCAATTTCAAATAATTTTTTATATTGTTTTAGAATAGCATTTTTAGGTTCAGTTAAAATTCTTACCATATCTTCTTCAGAAAGGTCTGAAAGTGTTCCAATAACGGGGAATCTTCCAACAAATTCAGGAATTAATCCATATTGAACTAAATCATCTGGAGTAACATGAGAAAGGATTTCTCCAAGTTTCATTTCTTTTTTACTTTTCACAGGGGCGTTGAATCCCAAGGCACTACTTTGAATTCTCCTTTTTATAATTTCTTCAAGTCCGTCAAAAGCTCCTCCAACTATGAATAAAATATTTGAAGTATCGACTTTAAGAAATTCTTGATATGGATGTTTTCTACCTCCTTGGGGTGGGACATTAGCGTATGTGCCTTCCACAATTTTTAAGAGCGCTTGCTGTACTCCCTCGCCTGAAACATCTCTTGTTATTGAAGGATTTGGTGATTTTCTAGCAATTTTATCTATTTCATCAATGTATATTATTCCATATTGAGCTCTTTCTATGTCAAAATTTGTAACTTCAAGAAGCCTAAGAATAACGTTTTCTACATCTTCGCCTACGTAACCTGCTTCTGTTAGAGGAGTAGCATCTGCTATTGCAAATGGAACATCTAAAATTTTAGCAAGAGTTCTTGCAATTAATGTTTTACCGCTTCCCGTAGGGCCAATTAATATTACGTTAGATTTTTCAATTTCAACGTCGTCAAAATCAACTTCTGAAAAAACTTTTTTATAATGATTATACACAGCAACTGATAGAATTTTTTTGACCTTATCCTGGCCAATAATATATTTATCCAGTTCTTTTTTTATCTCTGATGGTTTTGGCAAGTCTTTCTTATCTTTTTTTACTGGAAATCCTTTTTTATCTTCTTTTAAAATGTCATAGAAAATTTCAACGCAGTCATTACATATATATACATTACCTGGCCCGGCTATTAGTTTTTCTACCTTGTCAGATGAGCGACCGCAAAAAGAACAAAATTTTTGTGCCATACTTTTTCCTCCTTATAATAACTCATGATAATTCTATCATATAAATTTTGTTAAAGTGTTTCTGAGTTGTGTATTATTTTTTTCAACATAATTAATTATAGAATTCTAAACAAATGAGTATTACATTTTTTATCATCTGATGCTCCAAAATTTTTTACGAAGGGAAATCTTTTCATTAATTTGCAAGCGATGTTAGATTCAGTTTCCTTCGTTGCGTTCTGTATTAGAGCTACGCTTATAATTTCTACAGATTCATTTTTTGTAAGGTAATCTATATGCCAGAAGGTTTTCTTTTCTTTTTTTAAATGTCTTTCAATCCTTTTTTGTAAGTTTTTTTGAGCAGATCCTACATACAAATACAATCCTTTATTCAGTTTAACTTCGCCTAAAGATCCAATTCTAATTTCTAAATCTTTTGTTATAATCAAAAAAAGAATGTAAATTCCTTTGTTTTGTTCCATTTTTTCTCTCCAATCCGATTGAATAAATAACTTTACTATTTATTATATAACTTTTTTTGTGTTTGAAATGGAATATTTTGAAAGAAAAATAACAGTTACCAGAATTTAATAGTTAAAAAGCTTAATAGCTTACCTTATATTGTGTTGACAACGTTATTTTATATGTTAAAATTACTAAATGTAGGGTGTTGCCGAGGTGGCGGAATTGGGAGACGCGGTTGACTCAAAATCAACTGGGGTTGACGCCCCATGCGGGTTCGAGTCCCGCCCTCGGCACCATAAAATAACAAAGGAGCCTTGTCAAAGGCTCCTTTTTCTTTATCGAGTCGTATAATTGCTGGGGAGGTAGGGAGGGGTAAAATTTCTTTCGAATATTTTGACCATTAATTTTATTTTAAGTTCAAATATTTTTATGGTATAATAAACAAGGTAAATTTAATAGCATTTAGGGCTTAGGAGATAATGGAGAAGCCATATGCCACAGAAGTTGGCATATGGCTTTTTATTTGTGGAGGTGTTCATATGAAAGTATTTGTAATAGGTGCAGGTATTGTTGGGAGTCTCATTGCAAGAGAACTTTCGAAATACGACATAGAATTACATGTTATTGAAAAATCTCCAGATATAGGTTGGGGAGTTACAAAAGCAAATTCTGCAATCGTTCATGGAGGGTATGATGATCCTCCGGGAAGTGTTAGGGCTAAATTTGCGGCATTGGGCAATGCAATGTATGAACGTTTGTCAAAAGAACTCGACTTTGAATTTAAAAGAACGGGTTCGTATGTAGTTGCTTTTAACAATGAAGAGTTAAATTATTTGAAAACATTATTGAAGAAAGGTAAAACAAACGGTGTTGAAAATCTCGAGATTATATCAGGAGATGAATTGAGAAAGAAAGAGCCTAACATAAATGAAAAAGCTATAGCAGCTCTTTGGTGTCCAACTGCAGGTATAACTGAACCATGGGAGGTTGCAATTGCTGCTATAGAAAATGCACAAAGTAATGGAGCTATAATACATTTAAACGAAAAAGTTGTAGATATTATAATTCAAAGCGGAAGAATTAGAAAGATTTTAACTGATAAATCAGAATATAATGCAGATATTGTAATTAATGCTGCAGGATTGTTTGCAGATGAAATAGCAAAAATGGCGGGAGTAGGTGAGTATGAAATATTTCCAAGAAAAGGAGAGTATATTTTGCTAGATAAGAAGCTTAAAAATCTGGTTAATTCAGTAATATTCCCGACGCCTACTGAAAAATCCAAAGGTATACTTGTAGTTCCAACTGTCGATGGAGGTATTTTGCTTGGACCGAATGCAGTAGATCTACAAAAAGATCGTAAAGATGATCTTGACACTACAAATGAAGGGTTACAAGAAGTATATGTAAAAACGAAAAACCTTGTTCCAAAGATAGACCTTTCATATACTGTGAAAACTTTTGCTGGTTTAAGGCCTGAAACAAAGAAAAAGGACTTTATAGTTGGAGCTACTAAAGTTTGGGGTTTTATTAATGCAGCTGGGATGAGATCTCCAGGTCTTACTGCTGCGCCTGCTATTGCTAAATATATAGTAGAAAAAGTAATACAGGAGGATTTGAAAGTTAGTATCACCAAGAAAAAAGATTTTAACCCTTTCAGAGAAAAAATACCACATTTTGAGGAAGATAAACTTAAAGAGTGGGAAGAACTTGTAAAAAAAGATCCTAAATACGGTAAAATGATTTGTTTCTGTAATAAAGTTTCTGAAGCAGAGATTATAGAGGCAATAAGGCGTGGAGCTAGAACTTTGGATGGTGTAAAGTTTCGAACAAGAGCTTCATTTGGAAGATGTCAAGGAGGCTTTTGTAGCCTAAAAATTTTGGAAATAATTTCACGAGAACTTTCTATTCCTTTAGAAGAAATAAAGCAGAATTATAATAATTCATGGATTGTAAATGGAAAGGTGAGAGCATGAGAAAAGAGAATATTGATGTTTTAATAATTGGTGGAGGAGCTGCAGGACTTGCAGCTGCTATTGAGGCTAAAAATATGGGTGTAAAAACTTTACTTTTAGAAAGAGATAGGAGCACAGGAGGTGTTTTGAATCAGTGTATTCACAATGGGTTTGGACTTCATGTTTTTAAGAAGGAATTAACAGGTCCTGAATTTATGGAAAAGCTTTGGGAAGAGCTGGGAGACTTGGATAAGATTGTGAGGACTAATTATACTGTATTGAGAATTGATCATTTAAATAGAGAAGTAATTACACTTTCTGAATCAGGTATCGTTGTATTTAAACCAAAAGCTTTAGTAATGGCAACAGGTGCAAGGGAAAGATCTCTCAATTCACTAAGAATTCCTGGTTCTCGAGTATCTGGTATATACACTGCAGGAGTTGCTCAGAAGATGGTTAATATATACAATAGATTGCCAGGCAAAAAGGTCCTTATTGTTGGTTCGGGAGATATAGGATTAATAATGGCTCGAAGGTTAAAAATAGAAGGAATGGATGTTGTTGGAGTAGTAGAAATTATGCCTGAACCAGGTGGATTAATAAGGAATGTTGTCCAATGTCTTGAAGATTTTGATATACCTCTGTGGTTAAGTCATACAGTTTTTAGAATTCATGGAAAGGAAAGATTGGAGGGTGTAACAATTGGCAAGGTTGATGAAAACTTTAAACCTATTCCCGGAACAGAACGATTTATTGAAGTTGATACTTTGGTTGCATCGGTTGGTTTAATACCTCAAAATGGATTAATTGAGGATTTTGTTGAAATGGATCCAATTAACAGAGGTCCAATAATAGATGATCTGATGAGGACAACTGTTGAATGGATTTTTGCTGCTGGAAATAACGTAGCGATACATGATCTTGTTGACTTTGTGTACGAAGAAGGGAAAATTGCCGGGGAAAACGCGGCAAAATATGCCTTAGGAGAAAAACTTCCAGAGGTAAGGTTTGAATTTAAACGTGGGAAAAATGTTGGAGTTTTGCTTCCTCAACGCTTTACAGGTACTCAACAATTTAAGATGTACTTAAGACCTAAAAAGACAATAGAAAGATCTGAACTAACTTTTGCGGGCAAAATAGTTCGAAAGTTTAACTGGAAGATAAGGCCGAGTGAGATGATAGATTTAAAAGTTACAAGCTTTGAAGACCTTCCTAAAGAAGTAGTAGTGGAGGTGAAGGAAATTGAATGAGAAAAAAATGATATGTATAATGTGTCCGATTGGTTGTGAACTTACCGTTTTACAAAAAGATGATAAGATAATAGTTAAGGGGAATAGATGTCCTCGGGGGAAGGAATATGGAATTGCTGAGGTAACAAATCCCAAAAGAGTTTTACCAATAAGCGTAAAAGTAGAGAATGGTGAAATGGAACTTGTATCTGCTAAAACTGATAAACCAATTCCGAAAAAGTTAATTTATGATATTATAGAATATGTTAAGAAAATCAAAGTAGAAGCGCCGATAAATCGCGGGGATATTATTGTAAAAAACATATTTAATACAGGTGCAAATTTGGTTGCAACAAGAACTGTTAAAAAAGAAACGGGGGGATAAAGTGGAATATATTCTTGCACTTGATCAGGGAACAACAAGTTCAAGAGCAATAGTATTTAATAAGAATGGAGAGTACGTATATGGTTTAAATAAGGAATTTAAACAAATATATCCTAAGCCTGGTTGGGTTGAGCATGATCCAATGGATATATTAAATTCTCAAATAGAGGTTGCGAAAAAGGTAGCTGAGCACGTTGGAACACAGAACATAGCTGCTATAGGTATTACAAATCAAAGAGAGACAACTATTTTATGGGATAAAAGAACAGGTAAACCAGTATATAACGCAATTGTATGGCAATGTAGACGAACTGCAAGTATATGTGATAGATTGAAAGAACAAGGTTACGAGCAGCTTATAAAGGAAAAAACCGGTTTGGTTGTAGATGCGTATTTTTCCGGGACTAAAATAAAGTGGATATTAGATAATGTACCTGGTGTAAGAGAAGAAGCGGAAAAAGGAAATATATTGTTCGGAACAGTTGATACTTGGCTTATTTGGAATCTTACGGGTGGTAAAGCACATGTGATTGATTTTACAAATGCTTCAAGAACAATGTTGTTTAATATTCATAAACTGCAATGGGATGATGAGATACTGGAAATATTAAGCATTCCGAAAAATATATTACCCACTCCTCTTCCTTCAAGTTATATTTACGGAAAAACTGAAAAATCAATTTTTGGATATGAAATACCAATTTCTGGTGATGCAGGAGATCAACAAGCATCTCTTTTTGGACAAACGTGTTTTGAAAAAGGAATGGTAAAAAACACATATGGAACGGGTTGTTTTATACTAATGAATACTGGTGAAAAGCCGTATCTCTCAAGTTCAGGGCTTCTTACTACAGTTGCATGGGGGCTTGAGAATAAAGTAGAATATGCCCTTGAGGGAAGTATATTTATAGCGGGAGCAGCGGTCCAATGGTTGAGAGATAATTTAAGGCTTATAAATCATGCTGCAGAAACTGAAGAACTTGCATTATCAGTTCCCGATGCTGGTGAACTTTATTTTGTCCCTGCTATGGTTGGACTTGGTGCGCCATACTGGGATATGTATGCACGAGGTTTATTAATAGGTATCACAAGGGGGACTACTAAAGAGCACATTGTTAGAGCCGTTTTAGAATCAATTGCTTATCAAACAAGAGATGTGCTTGAGGTTATGTCAAAGGAAACAGGAATAAAGATGGGAACTTTAAGAGTTGATGGTGGAGCTTCTAACAATAATTTTTTAATGCAGTTTCAAGCAGATATTTTAGGGGTCCCAGTTGAAAGACCAAGTGTTACTGAAACAACTGCTTTGGGAGCGGCCTATTTAGCAGGACTTGCAGTAAAATTTTGGGAAAACAAAGAAGAAATAAATTGGAATCTCGACAGAAGGTTTGAACCAGTTATTTCAAAAGAAAAAAGAGAAAAACTGTATTCAAAATGGAAAGAAGCAGTTAAAAGATCAAGAAATTGGAGTGAAGGTTAATGCATCCTTTTATATACCCTATAGTTCCGGCTATAAGAGATTTGAGAAAAGCAAATAAAATTATAAACACCAAAGCTTCGAGTGTTTTTTTACTCGAGGGAGATATTTTTGAAATCAAAGAAGCAATAGATATCTTGAAAAGAAATGGAAAAAATACCTTTGTTCATGTTGATTTAATAAATGGAATTGGAAGAGATGAGGCAGGGGTTAGATTAGTGAAAGAATTTTTAGGGGCTGACGGGATAATAACTACACGTTCAAATCTGATTAGCATAGCCAAAAAATTGGGATTAATGACTATTCAAAGGATTTTTTTAATTGATTCAAAAGCTGTTGAAACAGGAATTCAACAAATAAAAAAACACAAAGTAAATTTTGTAGAGGTATTACCTGGTTTAATTCCAGAATTGGTTAGATTTATAAAGGAAAAAATTGAGCAACCAATAATTTCTGGAGGACTTGTGACAACCGAAGAGCAAGTAAAAAATATTTTGGATGCAGGAGCAGTAGCTGTTTCTACAAGCAAAGAAGACTTATGGAATATGTTTTAAGTTTGGAATTTTTTATGAAAAATTTTGTTGTTTTGAAAAATTAAAAGAATGTTATATAATACATATTGCTTGTTATATTACTTGTCAATATTTTTAATATCTTTTTAGAAAAGGAGGGAGATTTATGAAAAAATTTGTAGGGGTTATTTTAGGTATTGCTATAATTTTCGTGTTGTTTAGTGGTTGTTTGCAACAAATTGTTCCAACTAACGGTGGAACAGGTGAAACTGATATTTTGGGGGCAAAGTTAGGTTATCTTTTGAACGATACACCATCTGCTACGGTTACGGGCATATTAGTGTATAAGTATAATTATTATGGAATTCTTGCCGATGCTACTACAGGAATTTATATAAAAGATATATCTTCTGCAGGACTCAATGTTGGAGATAAAGTCACGGTTACTGGAACACTATACAAAGACACTTACAATGGTAACTTAAGAATGAAGGACGTAATAGTTGTTGCTACTGAAACTGCTGCAATGGTAGAACCTGTAACCTTGAATGTTGCATTGAATAATTCTTGGTTGTTTGATAGTACTGGTACTACTTTAGATGCAACTTCTCTTGCTTTTTGGATATATAGATTTGTTACAGCTAAAGGCACGTTGACTTCTTTAGATACTACTGGTAATAAGTTCGAACTTGAATATCCAATAGATACTGGTACTGCAACTGTAACTGTTTACACTTACAGTGCTATTTCTACTGTTACCAATGTACCAGCAACAGTAACAGGATATCTTGCAGGTTATAAATATGTATGGAATCTTTATCCAAGAACAGTGGATGACATAGAATTTTAATGTAAAAAATAACATAATCACTCAGGGCCGTAAGGCCCTGTTTTTCACGGAGGTGAGGGGATGAAAAAAGGGTTATTTGTTATGATTATACTTTTGGCTTCTCTTTTAGTATTTTCTGGTTCTTTTTCTTTATCGGTGTTAAATCTAACAACGATTGGTATTAATGACGGCTCGTTAGATTACTTTCCGATTATGTATGTTACTTACAAACCAGTAGATTTTTTGGCATTAAAAATTAGTGATTATTTACTTCTTTCTCACGATACATGGAATTTTGGAGGTATTTCGATTTTTCAACCAAGATATTATTATTTAGAAGGGAAGTTTAAATTATTTAATTTTGATGTTACTTTAGATGTTTTAAAAGCAAGATTGAAGAAAACCCAAACTGAAAAATTAGATGGTTTAAGAGTTGGAGGACTTAAGTTTGATTATTACGGGGCAGGATTGTTTATAAGAAATGGAAAATTTAATTTAGGAGTTGCTTATGATATAAACAATAGCTATATTGCTGGTTATTTGCAAACAAATCTATTCGGTATCAAACTTGGAGGTTATTATGAAACAAAATATCAACAAGTGTCTTTAGATTTAAACAAATCTTTTAATTTTGGAAAAATATCTGTTGATACATGGGCTGCACTGTCTGCGAAAAGTTCAGATATTGCAGCTTTTTCATATTTAATTGGCGGAAAATTACAGTATAAAAACGTAATTTTTGCAGGACAGTATTTGCAATTAGGCTTAAATCCATATGATGCAGATTTCCAAACTGGAGATCCGAATGAAGTAGCTTTTTCAGCAAATGCATGGGCTTTGTACGCTGATTTAGATTACGTATTAAATAACTATACAATTGGAGCATTTTTAAGACATAATAGTGTATGGGCAAATATGAATTATTTGCCATTATATGGGTTGAAATTATCTTATAAAGATTTTACATTAAAGTTTGGAAATGGAGATTTGGATAGTAACATTAGTGGTGAACAAAAGATAATTGTAGAGTTGAATTATTTCTATTCTTTAGATTTTGATAAATTATTTAATTTTGGCAAAAAAGCTAAACAAGTTGCCCCAATGGCTACTCCTAAAGCAGGAAAACATATGACTATGGGATACAATTCTATAATGGATGTTATTTTGGGCGAAGAAGGTCAAGTATATACTGTAAAGGGTATAGTAACTTCTCCAAAAGATTTGTTAGGTTCTGGAAGTTTTTATATTCAAGACGAAACATCGGGATTAATGATTTATGCACCATCATTAACAGAGGATTTAAATGTGGGGGATGTTGTAATAGTTACCGGTAAGAGTAAAGTTTGGTATGACATTATTGAAATTGTAGCCGATAAAGTTGAGGTAATGGGCAACGCAGAACCAAAACCTGATGTTCTTACAAGTTTATCAAAAACTTTCCTTTCAAGTTTTGTATGGGTAGAAGGAGTGGTAAAAGAGAAAAATACATATGACTTTTTAGTGGATACTGGAGATTTTGTTATAAAAATTTACTTGAAAAAAGGTACTAATATCGATATATCAAACATAAAGGTTGGTCAGAAGGTAAAAGTTCAGGGAATTTTAAGTATTTACAATGGTGAGTATGAAATATTGCCAAGATGGCAGGAAGATATAGAAGTAATTGAATAAATTTAGGCCGCTGTTAGCAGCGGCTTTTCTTTATAATAATTTTCGGGAGGGAAACTAGTGAATATAAAAAATTATTTTGCTTTAACTTTATTTTCTTTGTTACTTTTGATTTCTTCTTGTGTTAATTTAACTTCTTTTGAAGTTGTTGATGTTATAAATGTAAATAACTTATCACAAACTTTAGAGCATGTAACTGTTGTTAGTGTGGTTGATGGGGATACATTTAAAATTTTAGAGAGTAGTAATTCCGTTAGAATTATAGGAATCGATACACCGGAGATTCATGAGGGAAGTAAACCAATAGGTGAATTTGGCGAAGATGCCAAGAATTACTTAGAAAATTTTGTTTCAAAATACGATATATATATTTTAAAAATGGGATATGATAACTATGGAAGAATTTTGGCTTATGTGTTTGGAAAAGTTGATGAACAAAATTATGCTTTCTATGAATCTTCTATTTTAAAAGCAGGTTTGGCAAGACCGTTGATTTATTTTGATAACGATGATCCATATTTAACTCCTAAAATTGTTGGAGGCTATAACTATGCATTTGAAAAAAAGGTGGGAATCTTTTCCAAATGGTCAACAGCTCCAATATTAAGAAGTGCAAACAATTATCTTTCTTACATTGGAAAAATAGTCTTTCTTGAAGGGACTGTACAAGATGTATGGAGTGATAGTAGTTTTTGGCATATATCTTCAAGTTGGTTTACAATAAGTATTAGAAAGGAAGAATATTACTATTTTTTCAATGGATATGATTTAAATAATTTAAAAGGTAAAACTGTAAGATTTTATGGTGAATTATGGGAATATAATGGAGAACCCGAAATTTTATTGAGAAGTCCTAATGAAATTGTTATACTTTGATTTTTCCTTGACATTAGAATAAAATTAAGTTAAAATCTATACGTGATAAAACGGAGAGGTGGCCGAGTGGTCGAAGGCGCTTGCCTGCTAAGCAAGTGTGGGAGTAATCCCACCGAGGGTTCGAATCCCTCCCTCTCCGCCAAAGAATGGGGGAGTGTATCCCCCATTTTAAATAGTAAGTGCCCGTAGCTCAATTGGATAGAGCGTCAGACTGCGGATCTGAAGGTTGGGAGTTCAAATCTCCCCGGGCACGCCAAAGAAAGCGAGACTTTTGTCTCGCTTTTTTTGTAATATTTTTGGAACGAGTTCCAAGAATTTTTAAAAGTGTGTATTTGAAAAATGATAAAATAAAAAAGTAATAAACTTGAAAGGAGGGGATATATATGAAAAGAGCTTTATTGTTAGTAACATCATTAATACTTATGCTTGGATTGTTTTTTGGTTGTTTAAATTTACCTGTAGAAACTGAGCAAGGTATAAAAGTTGACGGCATTTTAGACGAATGGGTAAATCTGAATGAAGATGCTATAGGTGACGGTTATTGGGGAGCAGGTAACGATATAATAAAAGTAGGGGTTTCATTTGATGCAAGTTTTGTTTATTTTGCTGGGGATTTTAAAAAGGAAGGATTTAATAATTTAATATTCTTAGTAGACTTTTCATCATTAACTGGTGCAACAAGTACAGTCGGGCATCCATGGACCAGAAATTACGTGTTTGATTCAGGCGATATTGATTTAGTTATTGAAACATGGGGAGACGGTTTTGCCATGTGGAAAGTTACACAAGATGGAACTTTTACTGAAATTACCAGCGAAGCAACTCTTGCATATACAGGGAACACAGCTGATGGCGCAGAAAGATTTGTTGAAATTGCTGTTCCTTTAAGTTCTCTTGGTATAACTTCAACTGATAATTTGCAAATTAATTATGTTACATCCATAACAGGTGGTTTTGATGGTACTTCGCAGTGGTTGGGTGATTTTGCGCCAGATCAAGATGCTACTTCAACGGATGGTTCATTTACTCCGGCTGCGACTATAACTCAGTTTTATCAAGTGCCATAAATAATATTGTGAGTTATAATTTTTTGGGGGCAGTTGCCCCCATTGTTATTGCAATGGAGGTGAAATAGTGAAAAAATTTTTGTTCTTTACTTTACTTTTTTTCATTTTACTTTCTTTCTTTGGGTGTATGAAACTATTCAACCTGTCTTTAGAACCGGGAATATATGTAGTAGGTGAATGGAATAATTGGATTCCAACAGAAAATGACCGGATGTATTTAAACAACGGTATTTATGAAATAGAGCTTCCTGTAGCTTCAATTACTTTTTCCCCAGGAAGTAATGGAAATATAGGATGGTACAAAGTAGTATATGTAGGAACTAATGAAACGAAAATTCAATCTTCCATTCCTGTGTGGCAAGAAAATTTAGGCGTTGCTACTTCTATAACTATATATGCTTCTCCTGATTTAATGCGTGATGGATTTGCTTTTGGTGCAGGAGATAGTGAAAAAGAAACAGGGGATTGGTATTGTGCAGGTGAATTTAATAACTGGCAACTGGCACCGATGAATAAAATTGATGGAAAATTTGTGTATACTTTGGAAATAAGTGTAAATCAGGGAGATAGTTTTTATTACAAAATTGCAAGAAATTTGGATTGGAAACCATATGAAGAGCAATTTGACGGAAAAAATTACAATGCTGGTTATGGTCAGGATGCTTATTTTGTAGCTGATAAATCTGGAACTTCAATTGTGATTGAGTATGATCCAAAATTGAGCATTCTTAAGGCTTATGTTAAGTGAGGTGATAATGTGAAAGTGAAAAGTACGTTACTTTTTTTGTTAATTATTGTTTCTATTTCTTTTGCATATATATCTCCTTCATTTTCACTTAAATTAACTTATACAGCTGACTTTACGAACAATTTTCCAGAACTAGTTCCAAGTTATTATATTTCAACAAACTTTTGGATTAACACAAGTATTCTTGGAAGTAATTTTTCTGGAACCTTTTCGATAGGAGGAAGTAGTTTAGACTCTGCTGAATTAAATTTTTCAAAAAATAAATTTGGATTCAATGTTTACAAAAATAGGGTATTTGGAAATACAGATGATAATTTGGGTTTGTATAAATTTGATATAGGTTCAGATGGAATAATGGTCAAATATTCAAATTTTTATTTATTTTTATACAACAGTTTGAATTTAAATTATTTAAAATATGAAGGATATAACAAAAAAATCGTATTTGGATCGAGAGACAATAGGACTGATTTTCTCTTTCAAATATCTTTTCCAACTTTTGTGAATATTTCTCTGGAAACTATTTATACAAATTATGAAAACTTGAGTTTTGAAAAGGGAGTTTATCAAATAGGTATAACTGATAGAAACTGGAATTGGGGACTTAAATATACTTATGTGGGTTCTGAAGTTTCGTTGCCAGAATATACTAATATAAATATTTTTAATAAGCATTTGATTAATCTTTGGTACAATTTTCAGAATGTAAGTGTCTGGACTAATATTAAAAGTGATGAGAATGGTTTAAACTTTCAAGATTTGAGTGAAATAGGGTTTAACATGAATTTTTCAAATTTTTCCGCTTCTTTTTCGAAAATTGGCTTTAATGATTTTGGTTTAACTCCAGAACAATGGGGAAAGTTTAATTTTACTATAAATAGTTCATTTAAACTTTTTGGATTTAATGGAAAGGTTTCCTATTCTTTTGGAAATCCAGCGCATAATACTATAGGAACTTTGGGAGAAGTGTACTATTTAGAATTGTCGAAAACCTTTGGGAATCTTTCGATTTTCAGTAAATTTCAAAGGATAGTTGGAGTGTATGAAATAAGAAATACCTTGTATGCGGAATTGAAACTTACAGGATTTTCAAATGGAGAAGTAAAATTATCGATAGGAAATGGAGATTTTTATAATGTCAATACTTTCAAGGAAATTGTTTCTTTAGAGTTTAACACTTGGTGGTAATTGGAGGTGTGAGAATGGTAAAGAAAATTTTTATTTTAGTTATATTGTCAATAGTTATACTTTCATTTTCAAATGTTTATGTTGAAAATGATAAAGTATTTTTTTCGTTTGAATATGATGCAGAACAAGTATATTTAGCTGGTAATTTTAACAATTGGTCTCCTACATCTTTACCAATGAAAAATGTGAATGGGATATGGATGATTTCACTAGAACTTCAACCAGGTGAATATCAATATAAATTTGTGGTAAATGGAGAACAATGGATAGAGGATCCAGATGCTCCTTCTTTTGTTGATGATGGATTTGGAGGGAAAAATGGAGCGTTTCTTCTTGCTAATGAGAATGGTAAGTTAGTAATAAAACCAGTTGGGGAAAGTGTAGAAGAAAAAATGGAATATGAATATAACGAAAACAGAGAAGACACAATATTTGTTGATGGAGAAGGATATGTGGTTATAAGATATTACAATCCTGAAGCAGACTATGTAATGATAGCTGGTGATTTTAATGATTGGGATCCAGAAAGTTTAGAAATGTACGAAATTGATGATGGATGGTGGGAAGCAGTACTTGAACTTGATCCTGGGGTTTATCAATACAAATTTGTAGTGAATGGGGAACAATGGGTAGAAGATCCAAATGCTTTTGCATATGCTCCGGATGGTTTTGGAGGAAAGAATTCTGTTCTCGAGGTCTATGTAGAAAACGGAAGACTATCAGTAAAAGCTCCAGGATTATCTGGTTTAACAAATGAAGTTGTTGAAAAGGAAGTTGAGGAAGTTCCTTTGGGAGTTAGTGTTATTAATGGAAAAGTTTATTTCAAAGTGGAAAAAAAGGAAGCTTCAAAAGCTTATCTTGCAGGGAGTTTTAACAACTGGGATCCTCAATCAATAGAGATGAAAATGGTAGATGGTTATTGGCAAGTTTCATTAGAGTTAAGTCCTGGAAGTTATCAATACAAATATGTGTTTATTATTAATGGTAATCAAAACTGGAAGGAAGATCCATATTCACCTGCATATGTTCCAGATGGCTTTGGAGGGAAAAATTCGGCTTTTAATCTTGTGAAAAAAGATGGTGAATTAACCATTGAAGCCCCTGAAGAGGTATCTTCACAATCGCAAGTTGGTATCAGCGGAAATTATTCTTTCAATTTAACTTATAAATATGATCCTACCAACATTTTACAAGGTGTTAGCTTTACAAATTCGTTAACTTTAGTTTTTACTCCTTCAGATGAGATCAATTTTGCTTTAAATTTTTCTGGGGCCAATATAGAATATGCACAACTAAATTTTGGATGGAAAAATTTTACAATTATGGCTCATTACAATACCCCAATTGATTATCCAATAGAAGGAGCAAGAAACGGAATTTATATTGCATATAAAGATATGTTATTTGGAGATATTGGGATTAATAACAATCAAGTATCTTTCCTCGTTGGTATTAATTTTAACAACTTTTCAGTTTCATACGGAAGTAACTATTTTAACAACGAAAATACCATATTAGCGGGGTATAATTTCGATTATTTAGGAATTGATTCCAATGTTTTAGGTGGAGTTTCAATTGAAACTTTTAATCCCATGGTATTTTTACAAATAAATGGTAGCAACTGGAGCGTAGATTTACTTTATAAAGAAAATTCGCTTTCGACTAATTTTGTAATGTTTAAATGGGAAATGCTTGGGAAGTATTCTTTCTTGGATGGTACTTACAATTTCTCCTTGTATGTTCCAGTTTTCGAAAAATTCCAATTGTTTGGTGGTTATGAACATAAAATATCTACTGATGAATTTTCCGGAGGGTTAGGACTATACGATGATGATTATAATGTGAATTTAGGAATTAGATTTGAAATGTCAAATATCTACATTGATATTTTTGGAAATGTGAGTTTTTGATCTTAAAGTTAAAAATAACAGTTATTAAAAACCCCGGTATTTGTATAACCGGGGTTTTTTGTTTGTGTTGAAAAAATATTCGAAAGATAGGATTATAGCACTTTAAAGAAATTATTCGCTGTTTTTCAGTTAATTTTATTAGATTTCTAATTTGACTTAGGTATAGAATTTTTGGTAAAAGTATTATGAAAACGTTTTCGAAAACGATTTCAGAGAGGTGAAAAAAATTGAAAAAGACTGGAATTTTTAATTCTGAAATTTCAAGAATAATAGCTAGATTAGGACATAAAGATAAGATTGCAATTGTTGATATGGGATTTCCTATTCCTAATTGTGTGGAAAGAATAGATATAGTTCTTGATTATGGCAAACCAACATTTGAAGAAGTTTTAAAGGTAATATTAAAAGAGTTAAAAGTTGAAGGAATAGTTATTGCAAAAGAATCTTCGAAAGCTTTTGAACAGATTTTTAGGAAAAATATTCCCGAAGTTGAAATTAAGAAAGTTACACATGAAGAACTTAAAGCTGCTATTAAAGAAGTGGTAGCTGTCATAAGAACGGGTGATGTTACGCCATACAGTAATGCAATACTAATTTCTGGGGTGATTTTTTAAATGGGAAAGATATTAGAAATGAAGAAAATTACAAAGACTTTTCCAGGAGTTGTTGCGTTAAAAAATGTAGATTTTGATCTTTACGAGGGAGAAGTTCATGCGTTATTGGGAGAAAATGGTGCTGGAAAAAGCACTTTAATCAAAATAATCAGCGGTGTTCATAAACCAGATTCTGGAGAAATGATTATTAATGGTAAAAAAACACTTTTTTCAAATCCAACAGAAGCTATAAAGGAAGGAATAGCTACCATTCACCAGGAATTAAATTTATTTGAGGAATTGACAGTATTTGAAAATATATTTGTTGGCAACATTGAAAAATTTACTTTTTCAAAATTTAAAATGTTGAAGTTTGCTGAGCGGTTGTTAAATGAATTGGGATTTCCAATAAGGGCAGAGGAGAAAATAAAAAATTTAAATACATCGGAAAAACAATTAGTTTCAATAGCAAAAGCTTTGTCATTAAATGCAAAGATAATTATAATGGATGAACCAACAGCGGCAATTACTGAGCATGAAACTATAAGACTTTTTGAAATAATAAAAGATTTAAAAAAGAAGGGAATTTCGATCATTTTTATTTCGCATAGGCTTGAGGAGGTTTTTGAAATTGCCGATAGAGTGACAGTCTTGAGAGACGGGGTACTTATTGGAACAGGGAAAATAGAAGAGTTTTCGAAAGAAAAGTTAATTAAAATGATGGTTGGAAGAAAAATCGAAGAAATGTATCCAAAGTTTAACGTTATTACAAATAAAGAAATATTTAGAATAGAAAATCTAATGGTTGGTAACTATGTTCGCGATGTTTCTTTCAATGTAAACAGAGGAGAGATTTTTGGTATTGCTGGTTTAGTGGGTTCAGGAAAGTTGGAGATTGCTTTGGGTATATATGGTTACTTGCGTTCAAAATGGGAAAAATTAGTGTTGGATGGGAAAAATTATTTACCAAGTAAAAACATGTTAAAGTATGGAATTGCTTTAGTTCCTGAGGACAGGAAACAAATGGGGCTAGTGTTAGATTTAGATGTGATGAAGAATATAATTTTACCAAATGTTGATGAGGTAACAAAGTTTGGGAAAATTTCGTGGAAAAAATCAAAAATGATAGTTCAGGAAGAAGTTGAAAAATATGCAGTAAAGGTTTCATCAATTAAACAAAAAGTAAAAACTTTGTCGGGAGGAAATCAGCAAAAAGTTGTTTTATCAAAGGTTTTAAGAAAAAGACCGAAAATAATTTTTTTAGTGGAACCAACTAGGGGGATCGATGTGGGAGCAAAAGTTGAGGTTTATAATATCGTAAATAGGTTAGCTAATGAAGGTGTTGGGGTAGTATTTATTTCTTCAGAACTTCCCGAAATTGTCAGTCTTTGTGATAGAGTATTGGTAATGCATAGAGGACGATCCATGGGTATTCTTGAAAAAGATGAAATAAATCAGGAAAATATATTAAAATTAGCGACAGGAGTTGATATTTAATGAGTTGGAGAAATGTTTTAAAAAAACTCAAAGAGTATCCAGCGATAGTAGGTTTTTTTGGAATAGTGATTTTCTTTTCTTTGTTAAGTGACAGGTTTTTGTCTCTATCAAATTTTATTAATGTGTTTAGACAAGTTTCTATCCAAGCAATTATTGCTTTTGGTATGACTTTAGTAATTATTTCTGGTGGTATTGATTTATCGGTTGGTTCAGTTTTGGCTTTTTCAGCAGTTGTAATGGCTTCGATTGTGAAAGGCGGCTCGGTATTTTTGGGTATATTAGCTGCATTACTTGTTGGGGCAATTTTAGGAGCTGTTAACGGGCTAATTATTACCAAGGGAAAAATTCAACCGTTTATTGTTACACTGGCCACTATGGCGATTGCAAGATCTTTAACTTTAGTTTATTCTCAGGGGATGCCGATAACAGGTTTTCCACGTTCTTTTAGAACAATAGGTCGAGGAGATGTCTTAGGAATTCCGATTCCGATTATTATAATGTTTATTGTATTCGGGATTATTTATTATATATCCATGTATACAAAACTGGGGCTTTATACATATGCAATAGGTGGTAATGAAATTGCCGCAAAACTTAGTGGAGTAAAAGTAGATAAATATAAAATAATTATTTATACAATAAGCGGACTTCTTTCAGCTGCAAGTGCTATTATTCTTACTTCACGTTTAAACAGTGCTCAACCTACATTTGGTACGGGATATGAATTAGATGCTATTGCAGCGGTTGTTTTGGGAGGGGCTAGTTTAGCAGGTGGTAAAGGTTCTGTTGTTGGTACTTTATTTGGAGCTTTGATTATGGGCATCTTGAATAATGGGTTAAATTTACTTAATGTTTCTCCATTCTACCAACAAGGTGTAAAAGGTATAGTCATATTAATTGCGGTGTTGCTTGAAAGAGAAAACTAGGAGGTGGAAGTATGAAAAAAGTGTTTTTCGTGATGCTTATTTTAGTGATGTTTGTGGTAAGTGCATTTAGCTACAAAATAGGGCTATCTTTGTCTACACTTAACAACCCATTTTTTGTGACTCTTAGGGATGGGGCAATTGATAAAGCAAAGGAATTGGGAATAGATTTAATTGTAGTTGATGCTCAAGATAAACCATCTAAACAACTCAATGATATTGAAGATTTGATTCAGCAAAGAGTTGATTTAATCATTATCAATCCAACAGATAGTGACGCAATCGTTGTTGCTGTTGAAGAAGCAAATGATGCAGGGATTCCAGTTATAACGGTAGACAGGGGTTCAAATGGTGGAAAAGTGGTAGCACATATTGCTTCGGATAATGTATTGGGTGGAGCAATGGCAGCAAAATTTATCGCTGAAATGTTAAATGGAAAAGGTAAAGTTGTGGAACTAGTTGGTATTCCAGGAACGTCAGCTGCAAGGGATAGAGGCTTGGGATTTGAAACTGAATTAAAAAAATATCCTGGACTTGTTCTTGTAGCAAAACAAACAGCTAATTTCAACAGAGCTGAAGGATTAACGGTAATGGAGAATTTACTTGAAGCATATCCTGATATTGATGCTGTTTTTGCACAAAATGATGAAATGGCGTTAGGAGCAATTGAAGCAATAAAAGCTGCAGGAAAACTTGATAAAATAATTGTTGTGGGGTTTGATGCTATCCCCGATGCAATTGAAGCAGTTAAAAAGGGAGAGATGGCAGCTACAATCGCTCAACAACCATATTTAATGGGTCAGCTAGCTGTCCAAAAGGCATACGAATATCTAGAAACCCATACAATTTACATACCAGTTGAGTTAAAATTAGTAACAGAATGATGAAATAAACACTTAGGGGGTTTCCCCCTAAGTGTTTGCTTTGGAGGGAAATATGGGAAAACATAGTATTAAGGAAGTAGCAAAAAAAGCAGGTGTATCAATTTCAACAGTTTCAAGGGTATTAAATAATTCTGCACCAGTTTCAGAAAAATTAAGACGGAAAGTAGAAAAAGCTATAGAAGAGCTTGGATATTATCCCAGCCATTTAGCTAAAAGTTTAAGAAAAGGTGAAACTGGAACAATAGGATTTATTCTACCAGATATTACTAACCCATTTTTTGCAAATATTGTTAGAGGAGCAGAAGACTATTTAAGAAATGAAGGATATAACTTAATTTTATGCAATTCAGACCAAAACCAGATGCAAGAAATAGAACTTCTCAAGGTTTTGATTTCTAAAAACATTGATGGATTACTTTTTACGGGTACTGGATCTTCCAATCCGTTGTTATTGGAAAAGATTCAACATGGATTAAAGGTAGTTTTTCTGGATAGGATTATACAGGGAATTAACTCTTCTTATGTTATTATTGATAACAAAAAAGGAATGAATTTGCTTTTAGATTATTTGATAGGAAAAGGTCATAAAAATTTTGTTTTCATTAATGGAAACAAAGAAACTTTTAGTGCAAGGATAAGATATGAGACTTTTGTTAAAAGAATTAGAACCGAAAATTTGAAGTTCAAACATTATTTTACCGAATTTTCATATGAAGCGGGTTATTCAAAAGCTAAAAAATTAAAAGAATTACCTGATGTAATTTTATGTGGGAATGACTTGATTGCTTATGGAGTAATTGATGCATTGGAAGAAAAAGGATATAAGGTTCCTGAAGATGTGAGTGTTACGGGATTTGATGACATTCCTTTTTCAAAACATTTTAAGCCTCCATTAACTACTGTTTATCAACCAATGTATGAAATGGGAAAAAAAGCCGCAGAATTATTATTAAAAATTATAAAGGGTGAGAAGTTAATAAACAAAGGAGTAATTTTATCACCCCAACTTATTATCAGAGAATCTACTAAGGAGATGGTAAATAAATGATATCGGTTGTAGGTAGTTCTAATATGGATATAGTATTATCAGTAGAACAATTTACAAAACCTGGTGAAACTCAAAAGGCAAAAAAATTAGAGTTCTTTCCTGGAGGAAAGGGTTCAAATCAGGCTGTTACAGTAGCAAAATTATCAAATCAAAAATTATATTTTTTGACTTGTATAGGTAATGATTCATATGGAAAGTTTTTAAAAAGACGATATGATGAACTAAATATATCAGGTTATAATGTTGTTGACGAAAGTAACGGTTTAGCTTTTATTGAAGTTACTCAATGGGGAGAAAATAGGATAATTATTTTTCAAGGAGCAAACAATTATTTAACTAAAAAACTAGTTGAAGAAAGAATAGATATTCTTATCAAATCTAATATGGTTCTTCTTCAAAATGAAATACCATTTAGTACAACTATATATGTAGCGGAAATATTTAAAAAAAGCGGTAAAATAGTAATTTTTGATCCTGCACCTGTTGAAGGTATATCTAAAGAAATATTTGAATATGTTGATTATTTAACTCCAAACGAAGAAGAAATTAGATTATTAACAATTAAATTTTTTGGTAAATTTATTTCTTTAGAAGATAGTTATCATAAATTTAGAAAATTAGGATTGAAAAAACTTTTAGTTAAATTAGGAGATAAAGGGATTAAATATTTTGATGAAACACAAATAATTGAGCAACCATCGTTTAAAGTCAAAGCAGTTGATACAACAGCAGCTGGAGATGTGTTCAATGGAGCATTCGCTGTTGCTTTAACTGAAGGAAAAAACATAAAAGAAGCTATTAAATTTGCTACAGCTGCTGCAGCAATATCTGTAACAAGAAAAGGAGCGCAAAGTTCTATACCAACAAAGCAAGAAGTGGAAAAGTTCTTAAAATATTATTAAAATAGATAATATATTTAAATTGTATGATTTTCAAAAATTGGATAGTTGCTATTTATAAACAACAAACATGACTTCAAAGTTCTATTGAAGTCATGTTTTTAATTTTTTTGTTTTAGTAATGTAATCCAACTTGTTTTCAAAGTTATAGGTATAGTTTCAAAAATTTTGTCCTTCCATTGCAACAATTTTTATTTTTCATTTTTGGTTGTATTTTTAATTGTTTTTGAGATTACTGATAAGGACTTTAAAATGAAGAATTCAAAAATGTTTGATGAAATTGAGTTTTTCTAATTTAATTAAAAGGTTGAGTTTTTAATGAAAATATTAGAAAGGTATCTTAATATGTTGGAGGTTTTAATTGATTTGATTAGAGAATAAAATTGAGAGTTAGAGAAGGGAGTAAAAATGATTATCTAAAAATGTCTTTAAGATTTAGAAAACTTTTTTAATCAACATTTCCTTACAAAAAACAAGGGTATAAGAAATCTGTCTTTATTTATATTGGATTATTATAGATTATTGTTGTTTAGAAGCAATTAATAGATTATTTTGTTTATATTTCTGATAATAGCTGTGAATTTGGTAAATTTAATTTTTAGTAAAGTATGGTAAAATTAAAAGCATCTAACTTTATGAATGGGAGGGGTAAATATGAAAAAGTACATTAGTCTACTTCTTAGCTTACTTTTAGTGGTTATAGTACTTGGGAACTTTGGTGTGAAAAACGTTATTTATTTTATTGGTGACGGTATGGGAATTAATCAGATACTTCTGGCAAGTTATATCGAAGGAAGAACTTTGAATATCATGAAAGCACCTTATGTTGGATTTGCTACAACATATTCTGCAAATTCTTTGGTTACAGATTCAGCAGCAGCTGGAACGGCTTTGGCTGCAGGGTTCAAAACAAACAATGGAATGATTGGTATGCTTCCTGACGGAACAATTGTACCATCAATTTTTGAAGTAGTTTCTAAATATGGCGTCAAAACAGGAATAGTTGTTACTTGTAGAGTAACTCATGCTACTCCTGGAGCATTTTATGGCCATGTAACAAGCCGAAAGGATGAAAATACACTTGCAGAACAGTTAATTAATAGTAGTATAGATGTTGTTATGGGTGGCGGATGGAGGAATTTTGTTGCAACTGGTGGAAAAAGGAAAGATGGAAAAGATCTTATAGCACTTGCAAAGAAAAAAGGTTTTGATTATATTACAACAAAATCAGAACTTATGAATTACAATGGAGATAGATTACTTGCATTATTTTCTTCCAGTCACCTTTCTGCTGCAAGTGAACGATCTGGCGAACAGCCAATGTTATATGAGATGGTTGAAAAGGCACTTGAAATACTTTCCAAAGATGGACAACCATTCTTCCTGATGGTAGAAGGTTCCCAAATAGACTGGGAGGGTCACGGGAATGATCCATACGGTGTTTGGAAAGAAATGATGGAGTTTGATAAAGCTATAGGTGTAGCATTGAAATTTTTGGAAACTCATCCAGATACGCTTATAGTTGTTACAGCTGATCATGAAACTGGTGGCCTTGGACTTTCTACCGGGGGATATACCCTTGATACTGACTTAGTAAAAAAATATCAAAAAACAGCAGACTGGATGGTTAGAAATTATGATGTTGAAAATGAACAAGAATTTAAAGCAGCAGTGAAAAAATTCTTTGGTATTGATTTGACGAAAGATGATATAGCAAGATTAAAAGAAGCAAAAAAATCATCTAATCCATATGCCCTTGGCAATGTATTTGGAGAAATAATAAGTGAAAAAGCAAAAATAGGATGGACAACACACGATCATACAGCAGCACCAGTACCTGTATTTGCATTTGGCGCTGGAGCAGAGAATTTTGGAGGTTTCATGGACAATACTGATATTCCAAGAATAATAGCAAGATTGGCGGGATATTCCTTGTCAAGAGAAACATTTGTGATTGGAACTGGTAAATGACAAATTATATTGAATAATTAATTATAGAAACAAAGGGGGGGGAGAATTCCCCCCTTGTATTATATGCTTTTATTTTATGTATAGTTATGAAAAAACGTAATCACAGCTTTTTTACACAATTTTCATATCAGCTACATTTACTCCAGCCACATTTTCTGCAACTCATGCATCCTTCCTGCTTTATGATACTATTTTTTGATAAACAGGATGGACAATAAGTGTTACCATCAGCATCTATATAATAACCTTCACTCCATTCAAGTTCATTTACCATTACAAATTTTTCTACTTCTTCAGCTGATTTTATTGTTCCATCAATTACAAAAGCTTCATTGCTTTCAATTTCGCTGGAGCCCCAAAGTTCCACAAAATCTTCAATAGCTTTTGCAATTTCTTCAGCTAGTCCTTTAGTATATTCACCATTAACTTTTCTAAGTTGTTCAAGTATCTCATCGGCTGAAACTCCGGCTCTCAACGCAATTGAAGATAGTCTCCCAATTGATTCTGCAAGTTCAGTACCATTTGAAAGGAATATTTCGACAGCTTCTCCGTTATCATCGAAAGAAACTGTTATGTAAGTAGTACTACTTTTTGATTTGTATTTCCTAGTAACACTTCTGAGTGTATTTTTCCTTGGTTTTGGCCTGAGTTTGTGCTTTTCATCTAACACAAAAAACTGTACTTTTGGAGCGTCTTTTGTTTTAACTTGTTTTGCAGCAGTGAGAACTTGAGTTTGAAGAGAACCATCTCTATAAATGGTTAAACCTCTAACATTTAATTTAAATGCTTCAAGATAAATGTTTAAAACATCTTCTTCAGTTGCAGTTGAAGGCATGTTAATAGTTTTTGAGATGTTGTTATCAGTGTATCTTTGGAATGCATCTTGCATAAGTAAATGATCCATTGGAGAAATATCCATAGCAGTAACAAAAACTTTTTTGATATTTTCAGGGATATCATCGATGTTCTGAAGGGAACCTCTTTCCAATAACTCATTTTTAATCTTCTCAAGGCTTTCAGCACCTAATTTTTGTTCTAAGACTTTATTAGCATAGAATAATGCTTCTTTAGTGCCATCATGTTTGTTCATATACCTTATGTATGCTAATAGAAAATTCGGTTCTAAGCCACTACTTGTGTCAGCTATATTTGAAATTGATCCTGTAGGAGCGATTGTCAAAACTGCAACATTTCTTTTACCTACCTTTGCTTCTTTCATGATTTCTTTTATCTCGTCATCATATTTACTCATTCCCATTGCAAAAGGAACAAAGTTTTCTTCACGATAGTATCTACTTTTTTTGAACAATGGAAAACTTCCCTTTGCTCTTCCAAGCTTGTTTGATTCATCATGTGCGTGTACGGCAATAAAACTCATCAAGTTGGCTGCGGTTTGTCTTCCCTCTTGTGAGTTGTAAGGGATTTCGAGTTTGTATAAAAGGTCAGCAAATCCCATTATACCAAGTCCCAATCTTCTGCTATCTCTTACTGCTTTTGTGATTTTTTCCAATGGGAAAACGTTCACATCGATAACATTGTCTAAAAATCTCACTGCAAGTCTTGTCGCTGTTTCAAGGGCATCCCAATCGTAATTTCCTTTTTCATTTGCAAATTTTGCGACATCTATTGAGCCTAGGTTGCAAGCTTCATATGGTGCAAGGCCTATCTCTCCACAAGGATTGGTCGATACAATTTCTAATTCAGGATATAGAGCGTAATATTTATTCATTTCGTGTAAAAATGCTAAACCAGGGTCTCCTGATTTCCAAGCGTTTTTTGCAATTTTGTTCATTAGTTCTCTTATTTTGATTTTTTTCACATTTGTATATTTTGGATGTGTTAAAGTTAACTCACCATTTTCTTCATAAAGTTTTAAAAATAATTCTTTCTCAAATGGAATACCTACAGAAATGTTAAAGTATCTTAGGACTTTTTCACCATCGTTGTTCTCTTTCGCTGTAATAAATTCTTCGATGTCTGGATGGTTAATATTTAATATTCCCATTAAAGCTCCTCGTCTTTTGTAACCTTGTTCGACAACAGCAATAGCTGAATTAAATACATGCATAAAAGATACGGGGCCAGATGCTTGCCCATGAGTTCCTGCAACAAAGCTTCCACGTGGTCTAAGGCTTGAGAAGTTCGACCCCACCCCTCCTCCAGCTTTTGTAATAAGAGCATATTCCTTAACAGCATCAAAAATTTTTTCAATACTGTCTTCGACAGGAACTACAAAACATGCTGATAGCATATGAAGATGGTTTCTTGTATTGAAAATTTCCCAATAATCTGAAAGAGTCATATTTTCTATTGGTTTCCAAAGAAGCTCGTATCGTACACCCATACCTGCATTAAAAAGAGTAGGGCTATTAGGAATGAAAAGCCTTGCTTTTAGAAACTTAAAGAACGTTTCTTCTGTTTCTTTAAGTTTCTCAAGTTTTTTTACGTCATCTAATGTTTCAATTTCTGGATTATTAACAAGTTCTGAAGTAGCAATAACTCGTGCAACTCTTCTACAAACATCTTCCCATTTTGTTTCCAAGTATTCACCATTAATATCCCTTACAAAATATCTTTCGGAAAGAATTTTATAAGCATTCTTAGATGGTTCCACATTTAACCATTTTTCTAAAACATCATTATACATAAAGAAGCCCTCCCTTTTATTGATTAATACATTAATTAATACAGATTAAATGTTAAAAGATAATTATAATAACTTTCCGACAATTTTAGCATAAGAATTATACCATATATAGTAGTTTATAAGTTTAACAATACTATATATAGTTTGTAAAAGTTCTAAAAATTTGGAAAAATTCGTTAAAAAGTTGGCTATAGAAGTAGGGAAAAGTAAAAAATGTGTGAAAAATATTTTGGACGTTGGAGGGTTAAAATAGTTTTTAGTTAAATGAATATTTATATAGGAAAGCATTTAAGTTGAATCCATACAAAATTCGAAAAATACAATTAATTAAAAAAAGAGCATGAGCATATAAACTACTGCTCATGCTCTTTCCTTACATTATTTTCTCAAAATTTACTTAAAGAAAATTTTATTGGTGTAGGATTTGATAAATTATCTGAAACAGGACATCTTTGTTTGACTTTTTTTAGCCATTCTTTTAATATTTCTTCAGAAGCATTTGTTTCAAGAGAAAGAGAAACATTAATTTGAGTGAATCCTGTCCTATCTTCTGAAAGTTTTCCTAGAAATTTGTCAGGATTTAAATTTCCATCGATGTCGATTTTTAATTTTTTTAATTCAAAACCCATTTCTTTTGCAACTAAATGACCTACAACATTTAAACATCCTGCCAAAGCAGATAAGAGATATTCAACAGGATTAGCGCCTTCATCTTTTCCACCAAGACTTTCAGGTTCGTCAATTATCATTTTGAAATTCCTTGCGTTGATTAATGTTTTGGTAGGATTCTCACTTTCAGCTGAAATTTTAAACTTTAGAAACGCCATATTTTCACCTCCAAAATTAATTATAACGCCTTTCAAAATAAAAAAATAGAATATATGTTACAACCAATTGAAGAATTTATATAGCAAATGAAAGACTTCAAAGTATAGAATAAAGCAATAAGTATATGCAAAACACCTGGAAACGTGGTAACGTTAACAATATTGTATAGTACAATATCCCTTCTCGTAACTTGACTAAGGTGCTTAAACGTGGTAAATTAAATATCGCGTGATGAAGGAAGACCTGGATAAGGATAGAGGAGAAAGAGAGAAGGGTCATTGAAAAATGGATAGCAGTCCCAGAAGTAAGGAAAAAACAATCAGGATTAAAAATCCTTCGTGAGTTATTCATGGAGGGTTTGATCCTGGCTCAGGGTGAACGCTGGCGGCGTGCCTAACACATGCAAGTCGAGCGAAGCTGCTAGACAGATCCCTTCGGGGTGACGTCTAGTAGACTGAGCGGCGGACGGGTGAGTAACGCGTAGGTGACCTACCCCTCAGAGGGGGATAACTGGGGGAAACTCCAGCTAATACCCCATACGTTCCGTACTGTAAGTGGTACGGAAGAAAGGGAGCAACTGCTCCGCTGAGGGAGGGGCCTGCGTCCCATCAGGTAGTTGGTGAGGTAATGGCTCACCAAGCCTACGACGGGTAGCCGGTCTGAGAGGATGGCCGGCCACAAGGGCACTGAGACACGGGCCCTACTCCTACGGGAGGCAGCAGTGGGGGATTTTGGACAATGGGCGAAAGCCTGATCCAGCGACGCCGCGTGCGGGAAGAAGCCCTTCGGGGTGTAAACCGCTGTGGTGGGAGACGAATAAGCCGAGGAGTGGAAAGCCTCGGTGATGACGGTATCCCACTAGAAAGCCCCGGCTAACTACGTGCCAGCAGCCGCGGTAATACGTAGGGGGCAAGCGTTACCCGGATTTACTGGGCGTAAAGGGGGCGTAGGCGGCCGTGTAAGTCCGGTGTGAAATGCCACGGCTCAACCGTGGAACTGCGCTGGAAACTACACGGCTTGAGGACGGTAGAGGGAGACGGAACTGCTGGTGTAGGGGTGAAATCCGTAGATATCAGCAGGAACGCCGGTGGGGAAGCCGGTCTCCTGGGCCGTTCCTGACGCTGAGGCCCGAAAGCTAGGGGAGCAAACCGGATTAGATACCCGGGTAGTCCTAGCCGTAAACGATGCCCACTAGGTGTGGGGGAATAATTCCTCCGTGCTGTAGCTAACGCGTTAAGTGGGCCGCCTGGGGAGTATGCCCGCAAGGGTGAAACTCAAAGGAATTGACGGGACCCCGCACAAGCGGTGGAGCGTGTGGTTTAATTGGACGCTAAGCCAAGAACCTTACCAGGGCTTGACATGCTGGTGGTACTGACCCGAAAGGGGAGGGACCCGCGTCGTAAGACGTGGGAGCCAGCACAGGTGGTGCACGGTCGTCGTCAGCTCGTGCCGTGAGGTGTTGGGTTAAGTCCCGCAACGAGCGCAACCCCTGCCCTTAGTTGCCAGCGGTTCGGCCGGGCACTCTAAGGGGACTGCCGGCGACGAGCCGGAGGAAGGAGGGGATGACGTCAGATACTCGTGCCCCTTATGCCCTGGGCGACACACGCGCTACAATGGGTGGGACAGCGGGTTGCGACCCAGCGATGGGGAGCTAATCCCTTAAACCCACCCCCAGTTCGGATTGCAGGCTGAAACCCGCCTGCATGAAGCCGGAATCGCTAGTAATCGCGGATCAGCCACGCCGCGGTGAATACGTTCCCGGGGTTTGTACACACCGCCCGTCACGCCACCCGAGTTGGCAGCGCCCGAAGATGGGTATTCCAACCCGAAAGGGAGGAAACCTATTGAGGGCGAGGCTGGCGAGGGGGGCGAAGTCGTAACAAGGTAGGTGTACCGGAAGGTGCGCCTGGATCACCTCCTTTCTAAGGAGTTCTATGGGACTGCTATCCATTTTCCAGTGGCCTG
>NZ_FQXN01000008.1 GCF_900129985.1 Thermosipho atlanticus DSM 15807
GGGCTTTACATTCCACTATGGATAATTAATAACGAAGAGTGGGGGCGAAGAGACCAGCTTGGTATTGAAGCTTTACATTCCACTATGGATAATTAATAACCCCATTAAACTCTAAAATAAGAAAAATGTGTAAAACTTAAACATGTTTTGTCTATCTCAAATATTGTAATTCAAATTTTTTAAAAAATGGAACAAAATTCCGTGTTAAAGTTTTCGAAGTTATTTTAAATATGCTGTTTGTCTATCTCTAATTATTATTTTGTAAATAAACATCGACAATTATAATAAATTATCAGTTGAGGTTTCAGATTTTCCTAAAAAATCTTTGCTCAACCATTTTTCATTTCTGCTTTTAAAAATTATTATTGAATCAACATCTTTTCTAATAGTGTTTTCTAATTCTTTTTTTAATTTGAAAAGTTGTGATTTTGTTAACTCCCCTTCAAATACTGATTTTTGAACATGGAATAAGTACTTTTTACAAATTTTGAAAACTTTTGATAAAACTTTTTGATTTTTTTCAGTATTGATATCGTAAATTAGTATTACATACATGTTTTTCACCACCAAAGTTTAAAAGCTTCATATTTTTTCTCTTCTAAAAGGTGTTTAACCAGCTTATAGCATTCTAATCTGATCAATTGCTTATAAGAAACATTCTTTTTCAAGGTTTTATGGTAAACCTTATTTTTCAATCTTTCATCATACATTCTTACAATTGTTTTCTTTGCATCTTCTTTAATGTGCGTATAATCAAGTTCCTTTTTTAAATCTTTTTCTGTTATTATATTTTTGTTTAGAAGTGTAAATATAAGCCTATCAACTATCAATGGTTTGAAAACTTCTGAAATATCCAAACTTAAAGAAAATCTTTTTTTACCAGGTTCGTGTAAGTAACTTATTGTAGGATTTAAATATGTTTTGTAAATTTCAGTGAGAGTGGTAGTATACATAATCGAATTAAGAAAAGAAATAAGCGTATTGACAAGATTGCTTGGAGGTCTTTTTACACGTTTTTCAAAAGTGTATTTTGTAATTTTTTCCCAAGATTTGTAGTATGTTTCTCTTATATTACCTTCGATTCCCATAAGCGCTTGTATGTTTTTTTGAAAACTTATTTTATTACGAAAATTTTCAATTTCTAAAAGGAATTCTTTTAATCCTTTTTTTCTGGAATTATAATATCTTAGATTTCTAAACATGTTATAAGCTGCTGAATCAACTAGTTCTTTTGCTATTTCTATTCTTTTCTGAGAGTTTATGTAATGTTCTACTTGTTTTACAAGTAAATTTCCTGATACGTATTTTTCACGAGGATAAAAACTTCCACTGTAAAAACCATAATAATTAAAAAAATGAATAGGTATACCATTTTGTGATAAAAAATCTATTAATTTGGAGTTTATTTCTAATTCTCCAAAAACAAAAATATCGTATACATTTTCAATTGGGATATACGATTTATTTTTAGATTCAAAAATTAAACTGTTATCTTTCCTTCTTAACTTACCACTTGAGAACAAATAAAATGATTTTTTCATAGTTTATACATAACAAAACTCGTAATATGCACACTTTTTACAAAATTTTGCATTAAGAACTTCTGGAATGATCTTTGAGTTTTTTATCTTTTTTATTTCATCAATTACAAATGTTATGTATTCATCATCACTCTTTTCATATTCTATCAATGTTCTTATTCTTAAATTTGGATAATTTATTATTCCTTGTTTTATATCCACACCTAATTTCCTCAAATAGTAAATATAGTACTTTATCTGCCAAATATTTGCATTTTCAAACGTTTTTGATTTTTTTATTTCATATACTATCTTATTTTTCTTTACAAAGTCTATTCGAATGTCATTTATTAAAATGCCTTTTTCAACATTTCTATAAGAGAATTTTTCAAGATTTTTTCCGATTTGTACATCCTCGTTTTCCTCTTCCAACCCTATTTCATGTACAAAAAACCATAGCTTTCTTTTGCAGATGTGGTAATAATAAAATTCTATACCACTAACCAATTTAAGACCTCTCTTCATATAATGTTATCTAAATCTTCATTTGTTTTAGTAGCTGTAATGGCTCCAAGCTCGGAGGAATATTCACAGTCCACTATCGTAATGGTTTCTCGATCGTTTAATTCTATATATTCCTTTTTGTATTTTCCTATTTCATAAATTCCAAGAGAAGTAGTGTATTTGTATAAATTCATTTTGTTTAAATATATCTCTTTTAGAATGTTTTTTCTTTCTTCATTATCTTTTGACTCTTTAATAGATTTTGTCAATAATTTGTATTTTTCTATTATATTTTTTATTTTATCCTTGAATTTATTATATACTGGTTTAGGAATTATGGTTATACTGTCAATATCTCTGAATATTTTTCTGATTTCATTTTTATCTGCCTCATATTCTTTAAACGATTTGACATAATTTAGGTTTTTTTCAAGATTTTCAAGATATTTTGTTTCTTTTAATTTAGCTTTTGAATATACTTTTTTTACTAAATTCATTTTATCCATTTCATGCAAATATCCATCTATTTTTTTTATTTCTGATCTTGATAATTTAAATATATCTTCATCTATTATTGTTCCAACTCCTGAGGGATTGTTGGATTCGTCTCCGATAAATATGAATGCGTTATAATCCCCCTTGAATGCCCTTTTTCTATAAACTCTTCCTAACCTTTGAAAAAGACTGTTTATATCTGAGAGTTCAGTTACTAAAATATCAAAATCAATATCAAGAGAAGCTTCTACTATTGGTGTAGTAATCCAAATACCTTTTCCATTATAATTTTTCCCTAACTTTATAATTTCATTTTCTTTGCTGTCCCTATCCATCTTTATAAATTTGCTATGCAGTAATTTTACTTCACATTCTGGAATTCTTTGTCTTAACTCATTATAAATTTGCTGAGCTTTTCTCACTGTGTTACAAATAACTAGTATTCTATTTCGGTTGTACAATTTTAAAATTAAATCTGGATTTAATACATCCTCTATAACTTTTACACTATGCCTTAGCAGGTTATTAGTGAAAGGAGGTGAAAGTTCGTATTCTATTTTGTATTTGTTTAAGTAATCCAACAAAACTTCTGGTAGAGTAGCAGTTAATATTGCAAATTTTCCACCAAAATCCGTTATCATTTTTAATCCAATAATCAAATATGCTAAAAGCTGTGAAGAGTACATTTGAACTTCATCAATTATGATTTTTGAATACGATAATGTAGCTAATTTCACCTCAAATCCTCGATATCTATAAACTATGTCAAAAAGTTGATCAAGAGTGGAGATTGTCAAGGCAAGTGATAGTTGTTTGGTTTTAGTGTAGTAGACATCTAAAGGCGTATTTTCAAATAAATTTTCCCTTTTAACATACTCAAAAAAACTATCTGAATGCAGGATGCCTACTTTTTCTTTATTTTCTCCTTTTAATATCTTTTGAATAATTCTATCGTATATTGCATTGATTGATACTTTCAAAGGTAATGTGTAGAATCCCTTGTTGTCTCCTATCCAAAGTAATCCAGCTTCTGTCTTTCCCATGCCAGTTTGTGCTGTAACAATAATATTCTTATTTTCATTTTCTATTGCAAATTTTTGTAAATCATTCCACTTATAACCCAGGTTATTTAAGGATGTCCGTAAAAAATCATTTTTTTGTTCAACTTCTATATGAGCACTTGCAGCATAGTCCAATTTATTTAATAATCCTTTTACTAAGACATAATTCTTGAAAGTTTTTTGTTCTCTCTTATAAATTCTATCTCCTAACGTGAAATAATAATCTTCTATTGATTCTTGTACTTCTAACTTAGGAAGTTTATCATATACAAATTTATCGATATTTCTCTTAAGTGATTCCACTTCATTTTCTATATCTTCAATTTCAATGTCAGAAAAATCTCTTTCATGATGGTAAGCTATAGAATGAAATAAAATTACAATTTCTTCTTCTGAAAGATCTAATTTATCAGGATCTATAAAGAGTAAACTTAAAAGAGAATGCGGAATTTCTTTTGGATCTCTTTTCCCAAATTTTATTTTTTTCTGAAATTTTTCATTAATTTTTCCTAGATCATGCAAAACACATGCATACTCTAAAAGCTTCCAATTTATCGGTATGTTAGGATATAAAGTTCTTAAGGTATTTAGTTGTTTTAATAGATTATCAGTATGTTCTTGAATAGTTTCTTTTGGGTTTGATTTAGCTAAGAATTCCATAATATCACTATACTAAAAATACAGGATTTTCATCTTGATCAATTAAAAATTCATACCCTTTTAATAACGACAATATATTAGAGCTGTATAATACTTTTACTTTTTTCCATTTTCTATAAAATTTATTTTTTCCAAATTTTTCTAAGATATAGTTTTTATTTAAATCATAATAAGTCCCAACTATACTATATTCTTCCAGTTTGTTTCTAAATTTTATTGCATTAACATAATTTGTAGGAATATAATATGAATAATTTTTTAACTCATCTTTTAATCTTAATGATTTTTCCAACATTACTTTTTCTATATCTACTATTTTAACTTCTCTTATTATAGCTAAGTCTTCCCTTCTTCCTAATGAAGGATACTCTTTAGGAAACTTTAAAGCAGTTTCAATCACGCTTAAAAGAGTATCATCCTCAGGAACTATATGAATGATTAATTCGACATTAACTAGAACTTCTGTTGTCCCTATTCCTTTTGTTATACCGTATCCATTGACGATTAATTGATGCCTCTTTTCTTCGAATCTATTTTCAGGAGAAAATTCGTATCTTGTGAACATATCGTAGAATTTCGAATAGTGCCTTCCACAAATACTTAATTTCATTTTTTTGTATTCTTCAAAATTACATAGATTGTGAATCATTCCGATTACTGTTGAGTATGGTGGAAGTGGATACGATTCTCTTAGAGAAAATGCTACTGGTATCTTGTAATTTGCTGTTTCTTGTTCAATTTTAACTCGCACTGCTTTCATAATATTTCTTTACCCTCTCTTTCAAAAATTCAAAAAATTCTTTAATACTTACAGCATTTAATTTTTCAAAAATTTCATGTTCGTTTTCAAATATTCCACGCATAAGTCCACTTTTTGTATTTTCTTTTATATTTTCATTAAGATTTAAAATCTCCAGAATAGGCTCCAATTTTAATTTTCGATTTTCGATCATTACAATATTCTGAAAAAACGGATTTTTTATATCATAAACCCCACCTATTACAAATAGTGGCGCCAAAGATTCCCGTCTTCCTTTAATATCTCTATACAAAAACATTATTACATCAAACAATTTATGTATCCTTCTAATTTTTTCATCGGGCGAAAGGTTTACATTGTCATTTTCATCAATGCCTATTTGATCTAAATCAATATTAACAGTATATCTATAAAATGCTCTGTGCATTTCTGATTGTGCAATGTTAGGATCTGCATTTATTCTATCAGCAAGTCCCTTATTTGTGAGAAAATCTATATCTCCTTTAAATTCTTCTAAAGAAATTGCGTTTGAAATTCTTACCTTTGCACTTCTTGTTAAGGCTTGCTTACTTTTCTTAGTTTTCATATAACCAAAAAAGTCTATCTCAGGATATTTTTCAATAGTTGCATCTGGTTTGAATTGAATAACACTTTTGTTACCTTTCTCTTTTTCCACTGGTGTTAGTTCTTCACCAAATTGATTAACTATATTGTATCTAATTGCTTGTCTAGAAATATAGCTTAATTGTTTACCCTCTCTAGACAATTTTTTTAGCGTTGTTACATTACCAATTCCTTCTCCATAATTAAGACTTTCAGCTTCAAAAATAATTGTCATCGTTACCCCTTTTACTTTCATACTATTTCCTCCTTTTCAACTTTTTCATTTATCATACCGGCTATAAATGAATAAGCTACTATTTTGAATAATTCTTTATCATATAGGGTATCTATTATAAGCTTTGGTATATCTTTGTTTACATATAAATAACAATTTAGAAGGATATCCAAAAACTGATCGAACTTTTCAACTTTCAAACTGTTTAAAAGCCTGTAAGCAATTCCAGGAATTTTGTTTACTGAATCTCTTTTTTTGTATTCTTCCCAAAGTTTATAACCTGCATAATTAGCTTTTCTAACTAATTCTTCTTTACCATTCAATTTTCTCACCTCGCTTGTTATGTAATACATAATGTTTAACAGATTATTTATAGTATTATAATTAAAACCTTCATTTTCCGAATTTATTCTTAAATACAAAAGTTTATAAATCAATGGCTCTAAAGGACTTTTATTAATTATTTTGTATAAAGCCTCTTCGTATATTGAATTGGTAATTTTTTTGTTATCACTGTTTGAAATTACATAATAATTATTTAGAAGAGCATTTAATCTTTTCTCGTTATTTTTAAGGATTTTCAAAGTTTCTTTAGAAATAAAATTAAATTTGTAAGCGTCATTATCAAGTTTAACAATTTGAATTTCTGAATACTCTAGCCTAGCTGTTTTATTTAAATTTTGATAAATATTTTTCAACAGCGCAAGGTATGAAGCCTCAAACCTTTCTCTATATTCTGAAAATACTTCCATCTTGATTCTTAAATTTGTCGTATACATATCTTCTATTGATGTGTTTATATTAACAAATATGCCTTTTCCTAAAGTATATATAAAACCAGCAGGTATATTTGAATACACAAAAGTACAAACAGGGCATAAAAATATGTCGTTATTAAAATTCCAAACATTTGATGTTTTTCTTGTAATATCAAAACCAATATTATTTATAAACGAAATTGAATTGGAAAATTGTTTATTTATCTTATTGTTGCAAACAAAACAGTTATGTTTATACCCTGATTTATCACTTTTTATGTACTCAAAAAGAGGTTCTATAAAATACTCTTTATAAGCTTTGTAAAAATCCAATTCTTTGTTGTTTTTGTTTAAAAAACTTACATTAGACCAAAATTTATTTATAACATTATAACTTACATCAGCTACTGGTAAATATTTTTTCACAATATCATTATCGAGAAATTCAAAAATAAATTTTAAAATACTGAGATTTTCTTCTTTACTTACTTTTAAATCTAACTTATCTAAGTGTTCTTCAATAAAAAACTTTTTACCAGTTTTTTCTTCTATAAGAGGTAAAAGTTTTCGATAACTACTTCTTAGCAAACCACTGTTCTTATCTTTAATAAGTCTTATAAATTCGTTAATTTCACTTGCGCTGATTTCAGCAGCGTCTTTTTTTTCAATTATTTTTTTCTTTTCAATTAACCTGTTAAAAAATAAGTTTTTATAAGTATTTATAAAATAATTAAAGTATAATTCATCATAATTTTCCAGCTTATCTAAATCAATAATTAGCTCTTCATCATTTAATTCAACATTATCTCTTCCTAAAACATTTATTATCCCTACCAACCCTGCATTATATAACCAATTCGAGAGTTTTAACGTAATTGTTTTTGCCATTTTATCACCTCATAATATCTCTATCATTCCAAAGCCTGAACTTCTTTTACTTCCAATGCCTGATCTATATAAAAATTCTAATACTTTTTTCTCGCTCTTTATTCTGAAAATTCCTAAATTTGCTCTCAACTTTTTATTGTAATTCATAACTGTCACTTTTTTCAGTTTTAAAATTTCTATATCAAACTCTGAATTATCCATCACAAAGATTTTTTTCAGCTGATAATGTGTGTTTTTTTTCAATATATCAATTGCTCCTTCTTCTGAAAAATATAAATATTCGTCACTTTGTCTTGTGTGATTTCTAATTAAAATTGGTGATAATGTTTTTACAGTTATAAGATTACTTTCTATATTTTTACTTGGAATTTTTAGAATATTATAAAGTTCAAGCCTTGTTTCTTTATAATTAAATTCATGACTTATCATATTTACAAATGCATTGTAAAAATAGATTAATGTTTCATAACTGTATGTTGAAAAAAATAAATTTATAAAATTAGTTTCAAGCTGAATAAAATTTTTATGAAATTCACAATTCTTCATGAACACAGAAAAAGTAAAATCCTTTAGTATTGGATCTTTCTTTTTGTAATATTTTTCTAAAACTTCTTTATCGTAGTTTCCTAAAGAATATTTAAAGAAACTTATAAACATTCTTCTATAATCTAATGGAATTATTTTTGAATTAACTTTAAACATTAACTTTAATCTCATAAGACATCCTCCCCAACGTTTTTAGTATATTATAATAAAATTAATCTTAATTAACAAAATATTAAAACCTACAATTTTTTCTGTTTTTTCAGATTTATCTAATTTTAATTGCAAAATAGTTAGGTTTTTAAATGTTATTACATAAATAATAATTTTTCATGATTACCTTAAAATTTTTCTAATTAACTGACAAAAGCCCAACATTAATTGCGATATAAAAATAAAGCGATGTTATTAATTAGGAATATTTTTCCATTTTAAATTTATAATAATCTATAGCTCTTTTTTACCTAATTACAAAGTATTAAAAAAATGAAAAACCCTCCTCAAATATTTTGAGGAGGGTTAAAGCTAATAACAAATTTTTATTATTATTATTTTCAATCCTTATTTTGCATATGCAACACTTCTCTTTTCTCTTATCACTACCACTTTTAAAACTCCCGGGTATTGTAATTCTTCTTCTATTTTCATTGCTATATCATGCGAAAGTTTCTCTGCCAAAGTATCATCAACTTTATCAGGTTGAACTATTACTCTTACTTCTCTACCAGCTTGAATAGCGTAAGCATTTTCAACATATTTAAAGCTTTTCGCAATTTCTTCAAGTTTAAATAATCTCTTGATATAATTTTCTACATCTTCACGCCTTGCACCTGGTCGAGCAGCAGATAAGGCATCTGCAGCTGCAACTATAACTGCTTCTGGAGTTATTGGTTCTTCTTCGCCGTGGTGTGCCATAACCATATTGATAATTTCTTTACTTTCACCATATCTTTTTAAAATTTCTGCACCAATTACCGTATGTGAACCTTCAACTTCATGATCTAAAGCCTTTCCTATGTCATGTAATAATGCTCCTCTTTTTGTTTTTTCAACATTCAAACCTAATTCAGAAGCAATTAACCCTGCAATCAAAGCTACTTCTATAGAATGTGCCAAAACATTTTGACCATAACTTGTCCTAAATTTAAGTCTACCAAGCAATTTAATTATTTCAGGGTGTAATCCTCCCACACCTGTGACAAAAGTAGCCTCTTGACCTGCTTCCTTAATAATCTTTTCTACTTCCGCCTTAGATTTTTCATACATTTCTTCTATACGTGTTGGATGAATCCTTCCATCAGCAACTAACTTTTCAATTGTTCTTCTTGCAATTTCCCTTCTTAAAGGATTAAAACAACTGACCGTAACCATTTCAGGTGTATCATCAATAATCAAGTCAACACCTGTAACTTTTTCAAATGCTCTAATATTTCTACCTTCTCTTCCAATTAATCTTCCTTTCATATCATCGTTTGGAAGCATCACAGTGCTAATTGTAATTTCACCAGAATATTCTGGTGCATATCTCTGAATTGCATCAGCAATTACTTTTTTAGCATATTTTTCGGAATCTTCATCATATCTTGCCTTTATTTGAGAATAAACCTTTGCAATTTCGTATTCATATTTCTCTCTCGCTTCTTCTAGAACCATTTCTTTAGCTTGTTCTGAAGTTATTCCCGCAAGTTTTTGGAATTTTTCTTCAAGCTCCTTCTCTTTTTCTAATATATTTCTTTGCTTTAATTCAAGTTCATGTCTCAATTCTTCAATATAAGTTTCTTTTTTGTCAAGAAGCTCTTCTCTCTTTGCAACCATTTCTTCTCTCTTTATCAATCTCTCTTCGGAATGTCTGATTTCTTCTTCTCTTGCTCTTCTTTCTCTTTCCCATTCTTCCCTTAACTTATGAATCTCTTCCCTTGATTCTATAATCGCTTTCTTTTTTATTTCATTTGCTTCTTTCTCTGCTTCTTTTATTATATGTTCTGCATCCTTTTTAGCTTTAAATAGATCTTTTTCTATTTTCCTTTTTGAAATTACATATCCTAAAGTTAAACCAAATAGAAAAGCAATGCCACTAATAATATATGTCAACATTACTATTCACCTCCAAATCCTTTTCTATAAAGTAGTTCTCGTGCTTTTTTTTCATCCATACCTTTTGTAATTTCCTTCTTTATTTCTTCCAGATCAACTTCCTCTAAAACTTTTTTTATTGCATCTTCTATAATATACTCATCAACTCCAAGCTTTTTCAACTCTAACTTGATCCTAAAAGGACCTTTTTTGTGTAAAGTCAATGAATCGTAAACATATAGATATGCAAATTTTTCGTCGTCTATAAATCCTTTTTCTTTTAAATAACTTATCGTTTTTTCTATTTCCTCACTCTCGTATCCTTTTTCCTTCAATCTAAATCTAAGCTCATTTTCAGATCTAATACGATACTTCAAAAGCCTTAAAGCATCATTTATTGGATTTCTTTGTTTCTTTCTTTTCACTTGATTCTTCTCCTTTAATTAATCCATGTTTTTCTCTAATCCTTATCTCAATTTCATTTAACAATTCTGAATGATTAACAAGATACTCAATCGAATTATTCTTCCCCTGACCTAAGGAATGTTCAGTACCATTCAAGTCAACATAAGAGAACCAACTCCCACGTCTCGTAACTAAACCTTCATCAACCGCTAGATTGAATAATTCGTATTCTCTTACTATTCCTTTTCCATAAATGATATCTACAATTGCTTCTTTAAATGGTGGGGCAACTTTATTTTTCACAAATTTTACTCTTACTTCATTTCCTATATGATTCTGTCCTTCAGTCAACTTCCCTATGTTTCTAACTTCAAGACGCATTGTTGAATAGAATTTTAATGCTACTCCACCTGTTGTTGTTTCCGGATTTCCATACATTACCCCAATTTTCATACGAGTTTGATTTATAAAAATAACAACAGATTTCGATTTATTAATATTCCCTGCAAGTTTTCTTAAAGCTTGAGACATTAATCTTGCTTGAAGCCCCACCTGTACATCCCCCATAGCACCTTCTATTTCAGCTCTTGGTACCAATGCCGCAACAGAATCAATAACTACTAAATCAACAGCATTACTTCTTACTAAATCATCCACTATCTCAAGAGCTTGCTCTCCATAATCTGGTTGAGCAATTAATAAATTCGATACATCAACACCTAAATTTTGAGCATAAACTGGATCAAGAGCATGCTCTGCGTCAATGAAAGCAGCTATTCCTCCATTTTTTTGTGCAGACGCTATTGCATGGAGCGCTATTGTGGTTTTACCACTTGATTCTGGACCGTATATTTCAATAATTCTTCCTCGAGGATAGCCACCTACTCCTGAAGCAATATCAATAGCTACCGAACCACTTGGAATAACTTCTATATTTTGTACATGCGAATCCTCACCTAAAAGCATTATAGCACCTTTCCCATAAGTTTTTTCAATTTTATTAATCGCTTTTTTAAGAACCTCCATCTTTTCATTATTGCTCATTTTTCATCAAACCTCCTTCAAATTTAATCCTGTAAAGCCATTTATAAATAGGTCCAGCGGGTGTTAAAGTTGATGAATAAATAGTCACACTATCAACCGGTACTGTGATCTTAGGTGTTGTAATGCCTTCAACCAAACTCTCCCATTTTTCCGGGCTAAATTTAACTCTTCCAAGAGTTATATGAGGAACAAAATTTCCTTGATCTTCAAAAGACATTCTAAGTTTCTTCATTTCAGATCTCATTTCAAGATACAATGTCTGCAATGCTTTATTTTGAACAACTTTCAGAAAAAAGACCCTTGGTCTATTTTTAAACCTAAAATAACCAAAACCCGAAACGTCAAAAGAAAAAGAAGGAAATCCAGCAAGCCTTTTTTGCAAACGATTTGCAAGAGTTTCAACCAACGCTTCTTTTACATCTCCCAAAAAAAACAGTGTTAGATGCATATTTTCAGGCTTCACCCATGAAGCTTTGAAACCCATTCTCATAAGCTTTGAAATTGTTTCATTAGCAATTTCATTAACCTCCGAATTTATATCTAAAGCAATAAAAGTTCGCATTCACTCACCCCTTTAAAACTTCCCTATTCTGCACCATATAAATTAACCCAGAAAGGATTGTCACAATTACCACCAAATACCCTATAACATTATTAAAACTCTCAAGATTTTTGAAATACAGTACCTGCAAAAACAAACTAATAACCCATACTATTTGAGAAACTGTTTTCAATTTTCCAAAATAATTTGCTGCTACAACTGTGCCCAAATTCACTGCAGCCATTCGTATTGTAGTCACAAGAGTATCGCGAAAAACAATAACAACTAATATCCAACTTGGTATGAGATTTTGCTGAACAAATACAATTAAAATACTAGTAATCAAAATTTTGTCACTCATTTGATCAAATATCTTTCCAAAATTACTAACCTGATTTAATTTTCTTGCAAAATAACCATCCAAATAATCGCTGAAAGAAGCAATTAAAAATAAAATAAACGCAACTATATAATTCTGCTGGATAAGAAAAGCAACCAGAATCGCCGTTAAAACAACCCTAATCCAAGTAATAATATTGGGAATATTCACAAGATCACTCCTCTATTAATTCCCCTTCAAGATCATACAAATCGGCAAAGGTGATTCTCACTCTATGAAATCCCTTTTTAAACTTTCCTTTTACAAAAACATTACCATCAATTTCTGGACTATCCATATAAGTTCTACCCACTAACACCCCATATTCCTCGTCGTCAAACAAAACATCAAAAACCTTTCCTATAAGTTTATTATTTTTCTCAAAAGAGATTGTTGATTGAATTTCCATTAGTAAATCTAATCTCTCCTGCGCCACATCTTCGGCTACCTTGTTTGGTAAATTATACGATATAGCTTCCTCTTCATCTGAATACAAGAATGCTCCTAATCTGTCAAACCTCACCTCCTGAACAAATTTAATTAACTTTTCAAAATCTTTTTCCGTCTCTCCTGGAAAGCCAACAATAATACTTGTTCTAATAACAGCATTTGGATATTTATCTCTTATTTTTAATATTAACTTTTTTAACTCTTTCGAATCTTTTGTTCTGTTCATCAACTTCAAAATTCTATCGCTTCCATGTTGTACAGGAATATCGAAATATTTTAAAACTTTTGAATAAGAAAAAGCTTCAATGATTTCGTCAGTAATATGATCCGGATGCATGTACAATACTCTAAGCCAAAAATCACCTTCGATATCATTTAAAGATTTTAACAGTTTTGAAAGTGCTTGTTCACCATACAAATCTACTCCATATCCTGTAGTATCTTGTGCAACTAAAATAATTTCCTTTTTTCCACGTTTTACTAAAGTTTCTACTTCTTTTACTATATCTTCAATCTTCCTACTTTTAAAACTCCCCTTAAATAAAGGAATAGTACAGAATGCGCATGCCCTATCACAACCATCAGCTATTTTCACATATGCGTATTGGACGTCCTCATCAATCCTATCTTCAAATTCATATACTGGTTCTGGATTTTTTGATATTAAACTTCTCTTCCCAATGTTTTTTGCAATTTCTTCAGGAGTGACTACTCCAAACCATCCGTCAACTTCTGGTATTTCTTTCTCTAATTCCTTGCCATATCTTTGAACCAAACAACCTTTTACAAAAACTTTGAATTCTTTGTCGAATTTTTTTCTTTCAATATTTACAAGTATTTCTTCTATTGATTCTTTTTTAGATTCTAATATAAAACCACACGTATCAATAATAATCGCATCAGCACGTTCTATATCCTCCACCACGTTATGACCATATTTTTTTAACTTTGCCTTTAAAATAGCACAATCGGCAATATTTTTCGGACACCCTAAAACTTCTACGTAGAAATTCATTTATTTTTTCCCTCACTTAGTTTTAAATACCTTTTTCTTTTTTCCAAGTACATTGTTCTTATTTTCTCCAGTTCTTCTTTATATTCCTTTTCTTTGTAATTGGGATAAGTAAAATCATAATCTTTCCATACGCCGTTGATATACATGAGTGTTGGTTCAGCATAGATTCCTTTCCCTATATAAATTCTATGTGGCCACATTTTCGTAGTCGCAAGAACAAACTGCATATGATGTATATAACCCGGATCAATGTTAAATCTTCTATTTCCATTTACCGCAAACTTTTGTTCGATGTCGTTTGTGATATTTTTTATATCAGCTAATTGATATGGATGAATAAGTCTTTCAAAACTTATTAATATCCCTTTTACTCCTTCTCCCATCTCTTTGTTGTAGTATAAAGTATATTTTTCAAAATCTAAAATATCAGAAATATAATCAATAGGGCCAAAATTTCCTATCAAAGTATCTTTCACTTCATCAAACCAATATTCCACCTGAGATGAAAAAAAGAACATCACCAAATTTACCAAGTCTACTCGTCTTATTTTCCCCATTTTATCACCACCCGGTACTCGTCCATTAAAACCTTCTTTATTTTTTTATCAATTTTTTCAAATAAAGCAGGACCTTTTATATAATACTCTCCTATATCTAAACTGGTTTCTTTTAAAGGGGTTCCATTTATTTCAACATAATTTTTAATTGCTTTTACTTTGACAATTGGAGTATTCTGCACTTTAAAAAATATAACTAATGACAGAACAAACAAAAATACAGAAATGAAAAATATTAAATAAGGAACTAAATAAAAACTTACAACTTTCTTTTTCTTCTCATCATCTTTTGCTACATTCTCGCTCTTTTCTTTTTTTCCAGCTAGATATAAAGACTCTAAATTCTCTTCAATTCCCAAAAATTTTTTCAACTTTCTCAAGTGATTCTTGACATATATTTCTGGTCCAGAAAAGTCTCCACTTAAATACTTAGCTAAGGTATTTTTATCTATACCTAGTTTTATAGAAATATGCAATAAAGATAAATTAGAGGATTCTACCTCTTTTTTTAAAATACTTGATAAAATTTCCCATTCACTTTTTTCCATAATCAATTTATATTATACTCTAAATATACAACTATATGCAAGTAATTAATTATTCTCTATAAATATACTTTAGTAAAGTTGGGAGAAGACTCAAACTTAAAAACGAACTTGAAATCATCGTAACCCACATAATCATGACAAGATATTCATGTATTTTAAATGGCGATAAAACGAGTACAGATAACCCTATTGCAAGTCCCAATGCATTTGCAAGTATAGGTTTAGATGTAGTTTTATACGTTTCTTCTATCACAATATTAATATCTTTAAATTTTTTCAGATTATAACCAAAGCTTTCGACAAAATGTATTGCATAATCTATACCAACTCCTACAACAATACTCCCCATAGTTGCTGTTATAATACTCAATTTTATTCCCGTAAATCCCATAAAACCAAATAATATAACTAATGTCAAACTAATGGGTATAATTGAAACAAAAGCTTTCACAAAATTCTTGAACCTTAAAAGAACAATTAGAAATACTATCAGAACCGCAACAAATAAAGATAAAATTTGTTGGGGTACAATGATTTCATTCATCTCCTTCATTATATAAGGAACTCCTGTAACTTTAATAGGAGGTTCCATTACTTCTTCTATTTCATTTAATTTCTCTTTTGTAATTTCGTTTGGAAATATCAAAATTCTTCCAGCTTTTTCGTCTCTGTTTAGAAAATTCGTATATATATTTGGAATTAAATTTAATAAGATTTTAACTTGTGCAATATTTTCAGGATAACCTTTTCTTTTCAAAATTTTTTCATTAATGTTTGTAACAAAATCATAAAAAGAAACCACTTTGTTTCCATCTTCCCTTAATTGTTCTTCAATTCTTAAAACTTTATCAGCAAATTCCGGAGTGATAGGATCAAAATCCGTTTCGAAATAAGCAAAAACTGGCACAGTCATACCATAAACATCCTGCACAACATCTATGTTTTTCTTTACTTGAGTCCTATCTTTGTACATATCTATCATATAAAACTCTGTATTAATTCTAAATATTCCTGGGAAAAATACTAAGAACAACAATAGTGAAATTACTACAGATTTTTTTCCAAGAAATCCTTCAAAAAACATTGCTATTTTACTTCCCTTTTGTTCAACTTTAATCTCACTGTGCAATAAAATTATCGGAATGAAAAGCCAAGTAGCTATCCCTGCAAATGCTATACCTATACTACTCAAAATCGCAAGTTCCGCAAGTGCTTCAGAATTTATAAATGCTAAAGACAAAAATCCGGCAATAGTTGTGACTGTTGTCAAAATCATAGCAACACCTGTACTCAATAAAGTTTCTGCAAGTGCCTCGTCTTTTGTACGATTCTTTTTTAAATCTATATAGTGTGAAACAAAATGTAATCCATCAGCACTTCCCATTACTATAGTAAAAATAGGTGCCAAAATAGTTAGAATAGATATCTCGCCTTTATACCAACCAATAAAGCCCATTGTCCATAAAGCACCTATTCCCGCGGGAAAGACGGAAAAAAACGTTGCCTTCAAACTACCCAATCGCCATCTAAAAACCAAAAATACAGTCAAAATTGCAAGTGGAGGCAAAGAAAAGATAAAATATAACATATAATCAAATATTTTTTCTTCAAGGTATTTCGTTCCTGCAAAATAGTGGGGAGTATCTTTTAAAATATTTTCTAAACTTTCGATTATTTTCCCATTCTTGGGGATCACATAAAACATTACATAATACTTTCCATTCTTTTCCACGATATTTTCAGTATTTATTTGCTTTAAAAAATTCAAAACGTACTTATAGTTATCTTCATTGATTTCCGAAACATTAATTTTTCTAAATCCCACAGGGATCTCATCTGGTATTGGGGAAATAACACTTAAAACATTAGATAACTTTCTGATTTGCTTTTCTATTTCTTTAATTCTTTTTAACCCATCTATTGAATATGGATTAGTATTTAGCTCTAATACGACATTGACCTGATCATTTGATTGAAATACTTTTTCCATTCTGTTCAGAATTTCCATATATTCTGAATTTTTAGACATAAACAAAGTAAAATCTGGATTTATTTTGACTCTAAAAAGACCTATAAAAAAGAAAACATTAAGTAAAACTAGGACAATCATTAAAATCCTGCCATATTTTTTAAAAAAATCTACATAGGTTTTCATGACTATTCCTCCCTAATGTATTTTATAAATTCAATTAATTCAACTTTAAATATCCCTCCACTTTTTAGTGACCTCTCCATTACGTACAGTTTTTTAATTATATCCTTTAAAGTAGTTACACCGTAAATTTTAAGGTGATTTTTTGGTTGAAAATCTTGTCCGGAAAATTTAAATCCTAAAAATCTAGAAACTTTTGATAAACTTATTCCAAGTTTTTTTGAAATACTTTTTATTTCAGGCCAAATATACTTTTCTTTGTACTCTACATTCAACATAATGTTAAACAATTCTATAAAATGTTTTGAAAGTACAAACATAATTATTTTTGGTTCAAAATCTTTTAAAATGTCGTCTAAAACACTATAAGCGAAATCACTTTTTTCAGAAATTAAAAAGCAAAATTCGTCTAATTTTGAAACAGCATACTTATGAACAAATTTCTTTGCCAAATCTATATTTATTTTCTCATCCAACACTTTTAATTTTTTTATTTCATTGTATATTGCTAATTCATTAGCACCAATAACTTCGAACAAGTATTCAGGAACGTTTGATTCATACTCTATTTTTTCTCTCGTTAATAGTTCTTCTATATACGAAATCCATTCGCTTTTTTTCCATGGCTCCGGAACTGTGAATTTTTTTGACTTAATATTTTCACTCTTCTCAGACTTAATATTTTCATTCTTCTCACTTAACTGTTTTTCTGTTCTTACAAAAACTGTCACATTCTCAGGAATGCTTAAACTTAATAAATTTTTCTTTTCAGCCGATTTCCACTTGTCAAAATCTACTAAATCAATAACTGTTTTTTTCGAAAAAAGACTAATATTTCTTGCTTTTCCAGATATAATTTCTATTTTATCTCTATCATCTGAATAAAGCCTTATATATTCCGTGTTTTGATTCAAAAAACTTTTAATGTAAAGTTCCTTTTTTAAAACTGAATTGCCATACAAATTAATAAGAGGCACATTTTCACCTCTCCAATCTTAAACAATTATTTTAATGACTAACAACCCATGTTTTTTATTTTATCATAAAATAACTTTTTGTTGTATAATTTAAAAAAGTGGAAAATAAATGACAAATAAATAAGGAGGAAGATATGTTAGAAAGATGCACCCTCTGTCCAAGAAATTGTAAAATAAACAGGTATAAACAAAAAGGAGTTTGTGGAGTTAAAGATCAAATATTAGTTTCTAATATTTTACTTCACAAAGGTGAAGAGCCACCAATTTCAGGTAAAAATGGAGCAGGCGTTGTATTTTTTTCTGGTTGTCCTATGAAATGTGTTTACTGTCAAAACATGGGATTTTCTCAAAAAGGTGTTGGAAAAGAAATCTCTGTTGAAAAACTTGCAGAAGCATTTTTAATCCTTCAGGAAAATGGGGCCCAAACTCTTGATTTAGTTACTCCGACTCCTCATGTTTTAGGTATAATTGAAGCTTTAGAAATAGCTAGAAAAAGAGGATTTAACCTTCCTGTAGTATACAACACTTCCAGTTATGAAAATATCGAAACATTAGAGTTAATGAGAAATTACGTAGATATATACCTTGCAGATATAAGATACACAAATTCATATTATGGTGAGATTTACTCTAAAGCACCAAACTATTGGGAAATAGCTCAAGTTGCTATAAAAGAAATGTACAAACAAGTGGGACCATTCAGTGAAGAAAAAGGAAAAGGCTTAATCATAAGAATTCTTGTCCTTCCTAATAAAATCTCAGGACATTTTGAAGCTATGAGATTTGTAGCAAATCTTGATATTGAAATCCCTATATCATTGATGTCTCAATATATGCCTGTTTTTGGTGCAAAAAACGATCCTTTACTTAATAGAAGAATTACAAAAGCAGAATATCAAGAGGCTATTGAATATATGGAACTTTTAGGCTTAAGAGGATGGGTTCAAACAAATGAAAAAGAAAAACTTACAACAAAGGGCGTGAAATGGTTATGAAAATAGTTAATCCCTCTGCTACTCTACCTATCTCAGTTACTTATTCTTGCGCCATGAACTGTAAACATTGCGGTGGAGTATATATAAAAAGTATGGTTCACATTTCAAATATGGAAAAATATGTAAAAAGATATAATTCTTTCCTAATTAGTGGCGGAATGACAAAAGATGGGAAGATACCATTTAAAAGTTATCTTCCCAAACTTTTTGAACTAAAACAGAAATATCATTTGACATATAATTTTCATATTGGTTTTCCAAAAGCCCCTCCTTTCGAAATCGATAAAATAGCTGATGTAATTAGCTTTGACTTTTTTTCTGATCCAGAAATTTTAGAAGAAATCTATGGAATTAAAAGAACTCCAAATGATATTTTAAATTCTGTATTGCCTTTAAAGACACGAAAAGTTCCACATATAACAATAGGAATTTTATGCGGCAAAATAACACACGAAATAGAAAGCATCAAAATTTTAAGTAAATATTTTGATACAATAGTATTGAACATACTTATCCCAACAAAAAATACTATATATGAAAAATGTACTCCTCCAAAGATTGAAAATGTTAAAGAGGTTTTTAAAGAAGCAAATAAAAGATTTAAAAATGTAATTTTAGGTTGCATGCACCCTCATGGAAAATATCGAGAAAAACTTCTTTTAGAAATTTCCGACTATCTTAACATCTTTGTTAATTCTGCAAGTAAAGAATATGATTTTAAGGGATGTTGCTCACTCTTCGAAGTAAAAAAGGAAAAAAACAAGGAGGTTAAATTGTGAAAATAATAGGAGTAGATCTTGGTGGAACTTTCACAAAAATTGGCCTTGTAGATTCTAATACAGGTAAGATCATTAAAAAAAAGGAAATAGAAACAATGGTAGAGCTTGGAGGAGATGCTGTAGTTAAAAGAATATCAGAAGGTATTAATGAACTCGTTGGAAGCGAAACATATGAAGCTGTTGGAATTGGTTCACCAGGCTCAATTGATATAGAAAACGGAATTGTTCGATTTTCACCAAATTTTCCAGATTGGATAGACTTTCCACTTGGGCCTAAGCTATCGAACTTATTAAATAAAAAAGTTTACGTTGAAAATGATGCAAATTCATTTGCTTTGGGAGAAAAGTGGTTTGGCGCTGGCAAAGGAAAAAAACATATAATTGTATTGACGTTAGGAACAGGTGTGGGTGGTGGAATAATATCTCATGATATTCTTATCACCGGTGCAAACGGTATTGGCGCGGAACTTGGGCATGTCATAATTAATCCTAAAGGTCGATTATGTGGGTGTGGAAATTACGGTTGTTTGGAAGCTTATGCTTCTGCCACTGCAATTATCAAAATGGCATACGAGGGACGCAAAAAATTTCCTGACTCAATCATATTCAAAAACGATAAAGTTACAGCTAAAGCTGTCTTTGACGCCGCAAAATCAAATGATAGGCTTGGGTTGATAATAAGAGACGAAGTAGTCGAAGCACTTGCTGTTGCAATTGCCAGTTTTATTCACACTTTCAATCCAGAAGTTGTCATAATCGGTGGTGGAATTTCAAAAGCAGGAGAATTTTTATTTAAGCCATTAAAAAGTAGAGTTAATGAACTTGTTATGCCTTCTTTTAAAAATTCATTTGAAATAATACAAAGTCCTTTAGTAGAAAATGCAAGTATATTGGGGGCTGCTTCAATTGTTTTACAACGAAGAAAAACAACTTGAAAAATTTGATATTTATTGCATTGGAAAAACAAATCTCGACATTTTTTATTATGTTAATTCTATTAAACTTGAAGAAAATCACATTGCAAATGAATTTTATTATTATGTTGGCGGAAAAGCTACCAATGTTGCCATAAATCTTTCCAACCTGGGATTAAAAGTAGCTTTAATTTCAGTAATTGGAAAAGATATTTTTGGAAATAAAATCCTTGAAATATTGAAAAATAAAAATATTACATTTTTAGGTAAAACAATTGAGGAAGATACTGCTATAACAAGTATAATAGTAGACAAAAATGGTAAAAACACAATGTTTCACAACCTTGGAGCAAACTCGAAATTCTCTCCAGATTTAATACCAGATAAATTGGATTTTTCATTCATACAATCAGGAATTGATTGTAATTCAATTATAAAGACCATAGATGCTTCAAAAAATGTTTTCTTAGAACTTTCCGAAACTTCTCAATTTGAAAAATTGAAATATCATCTTAAAAAAATTAAATACGTTTCGTTAAATGAACATGAAATAAATAGTATTTTTAGAACTAATAATACTGAAAAAAATTTGGAACTTCTCTCAAAATTCGCTAATAATATATTGCTAAAAGTGGGGGAGAAGGGCCTAATTTACCTAGATGAACATGGAAAATTATACACCATCCCTGCCAAAAAAATAAATGTAAAAAATTCTACGGGTGCTGGTGATGCCACATCCGCAGCTTTTATCTACGGGATTCTTAAAAATTGGCACATTGAAAAAGTTCTTTCGTTTTGTATTGAGTATTCAACTCAAATTTTAAGAAGTAAATTTTCAACTTAAGGGGGGAGAAAATTGAAACTTTCTAACAAAATCACCAGAAAAGAGAAGTTAGCGTATGGAATACACATGCTTTGGATAGAAAATGAACTAGTTGCAAAAAATGCAAAAGCAGGTCAATTTGTAATATTCAGAATTTATGAAAACGGAGAAAGGATTCCAATAACAATAGCTGGTACTAAAAACAATGAGTTTAGAGTAATTGTTAAGGCTGTTGGCAAAAGCACATATGAACTATGTCGTTTAAGAGAAGGAGATTACATTCAAGATGTAGTAGGACCGCTAGGTCAACCAAGCGAAATAAGAAAATACGGTAATGTTTTAGTTGTTGGTGGAGGAGTAGGTATAGCAACTATCATTCCTATTGTCAATGAATTGAAAAAACATAACAACAAAGTAGATGTAATATTAGCTGCAAGAAACAAAAATTATTTTATTCTTGAAGAAGAATTTCATGAAGTTGATAATCTCTATTTTGTAACTGATGACGGAAGTAGGGGATTTAAAGGTTTTGCTCATGAAATGATGGAAAAACTACTAAAAGAAAAAAATTATGACGTAGCTTGGGCAATTGGTCCTTCTTTGATGATGAAAGCTTGTTCTGATATAAGTAGAAAATATAATTTAAAAATTTGGGTTTCGCTTAACGCTATAATGGTTGATGGAACAGGAATGTGTGGAGGATGTAGAGTAAAAATAAATGATGAATTAAAATACACTTGTGTAGATGGTCCCGAATTTGACGGAAGATTTGTTGACTGGGAAAGCTTCAACACTAGATTAACACAATATAAAGAAGAAGAAAAGCTTGCACTTAAAAAATATCTTGAAAAGGTAGGCGATCCTATATGGCTATAAAAGAAAGAACAAAACCAATTGAAAGAAACCCTAAGGAAAGAGCAAAAGATTTTGATGAAGTTTCTCTAGGCTTTGATGAAAAAAGAGCGGTTGCTGAAGCAAAAAGATGTTTACAGTGTAAAATCCCTACCTGTATAAAAGGGTGTCCTGTAGGCATAGACATACCTGGTTTTATAAAACAAATTGCCGAAAAAAACTTTGAAAAAGCTTATAAAATTTTAAAAAAATATAATTCTTTACCAGCTATCTGTGGAAGAGTTTGTCCACAAGAAGTTCAATGTGAAAGTGCTTGTGTTTTGAATAAAGTCAACCAACCTATTTCAATTGGGAACCTTGAAAGATTTGCAGCTGATTGGGCTTTTAAAGAAAATATTAATGATGAGATAAAAATTGAAAAGAAGAAAAAGCAAAAAATTGCTGTAATAGGATCGGGGCCAGCTGGGCTCACCAATTCAGCTGAACTCGCCAAAAGAGGTTATTCTGTTGATTTATATGAAGTCTTTCATACCGCGGGTGGTGTGTTAGTATACGGAATCCCTGAATTCAGATTACCCAAAGAAATCGTTAAAAAAGAAGTAAAATTTTTAGAAATGCTTGGAGTTAATATCTTGTTAGATATTCCTGTGGGATTTGCAATACATCCAAGAGAATTACTTGAAAATTATGATGCAATTTTTATTGGTGTTGGAGCTGGTACACCTAAATTTATGGGAATAGAAGGAACCGAACTTAACGGCGTTTATTCTGCAAATGAATTTCTCACAAGAATTAATTTAATGAAGGCATACAAATTTCCCAACACAGACACTCCTGTAAAATTTGCCAAAAAGGTTGTAGTCATAGGTGGTGGTAATACTGCAATGGATGCTGCTAGAAGTGCGTTAAGATTGGGAGCAGATGTGACAATTGTCTATAGACGAAGTGAAAAAGAAATGCCTGCAAGAAAAGCTGAAATACATCATGCGAAAGAAGAAGGAATAAAATTCTTAACTCTTACTCAACCAATAAGGTATATTGGCGAAAAGGGAAAACTAGTTGGAATTGAATGTGTAAAAATGAAACTTGGAGAGCCCGATGAAAGTGGCAGAAGAAGACCCATACCTATTGAAAATAGTAATTTCATTATTGAAACAGAACTAGCTATTGAAGCAATTGGTACACAATCAAACAAGTTTCTTTTATCTCAATTCAAAGGGTTGAACTTAAATAAATGGGGCTATATTGTAACAGATGAAAACGGACAAACAAGTCTTCCAAAAGTATTTGCTGGAGGTGATATTGTAACTGGTTCTGCAACAGTAATACTTGCAATGGGAGCTGGTAAAAAAGCAGCATATTCCATTGATAAATTTTTAAATTCATAAAAGATTAGAAAAAAGCTTTTTTACATTTAATTAATAGTCCTTAATATTTAATTGCACTAAATTTGATAAAATTAATAGTAGGTACAAAAAAGAAGTAAGAAAATGAAATTGAGAAACCTGATATTAAAAGGAGGTGGGAAAATGAGATTAAGAAACGTAATATTTCTTGTAACTGCTTTACTTTTGGTCTTATTCGGATGTATGCTAAATAACCCTCTACAAAACCAAACATCAACTGTTGAAGTTCTCCTTACTGACAAACCTGTATCAGATGTTGACAAATTATTAGTACACATTGTAGAGTTTTCCTATCATTATTCATATGAGGATGCTTCTGGAAATGAAATAGGTGTTTGGGCTACACCTACTAACGTAGCAACAATTGTAGATATACTCTCTCTTGCTGGCACTGAAGTTTCTTGGTTAACAGTTGACATACCAACCCCAGCTACAATTACCCAGTTAAGATTTTATATAGACAACGCAACTGTAACTGTTAGCGGTGTGGATTATCCTGTAACCATACCAAATCCTGAGGTTAAAATTCCGCTCATAAATATATTTGTTTCTGATAGTGGTCAATTAATTCTTGATTTTGATGTTTTAAAATCGTTAAATTACGTACCAGGTACCGGAGAATATAGACTTAAACCTGTATTTAGACCCACATTTAGAAGGGGAGAAGTATATAAAATTTCTGGACTCGTAACGGAAAGTTCAATGCCAGTTACCTCTGCATATGTGGCATTATTTGATACAAATGAATCTACCGTTTTGAGAACAACCCTAACAAAATCTGATGGTCACTTTTGTTTAGGTAAATGGAAAAATGGAGATTACGTAATTAAAGTTTACAAAATTACTGATTTGGGCACTAACATTACAAATATAAGTGAAGATGCTTCACAAACTGTTACTATCAATGGAGAAGATGCTTTTGTAACGATAGATATCCCCACAATTTGAACCTTGGAGTTCTCCAAATAGTAGAATAGTACATACGTAATTAATTAAGTTGGCTCCAGTGCTTACTGGAGCCTTATTTTTTTTTATTTTAAAATTTTTTCATATTATTTCTTAACCTCTATCTCTATATTATTCCCCTAAATCTATTAAAAGCTGATTTTTCAAAACAATTCAAGTACAGTCTTTTCGAAAAATTTGACAAATTTATACTGTAATATTATAATAGTACAGTAGGGAGGTTAAATTGTGTGGTTTTCAATTGATTTTTCATCACATGTACCAGTATATAAACAAATTGTAGAAAAAATTAAAATAGAAATTATTCAGGGAAACATTAAAAAAGGAGAATTTTTGCCTTCTATAAGGAAGATGGCAGATACCTTAGGAGTTAATTTAAACACAGTATCAAAAGCATATCGAGAGCTTGTTAATGAAGGTGTTGTCGAACCAGTTCGTGGAGAGGGATATATTGTAAAAAAGGAACATTTTGAAAAATTCAATAAATTACTTTTGATGGAATTAGAAGAAAGCATAGAAAAATGTATTAAAGCAGGAATATCATATGAAACAATATTGAAAGTTTTGGATAAAAAACTGGGGAGGTTAAAAAATGATTCTAAAAGTTAAAAATCTAAAAAAATATTATGGGAAAAATAAAGCTGTAGATAATATTAGTTTCGAAGTGCAAAAAGGTGAAGTATTTGCACTTTTAGGACCAAATGGCGCTGGTAAAACTACTACATTAAAATGTATTCTAGGGTTAAGAAAAAAAAATGAAGGAAATATTACTTTAAATGGAACTTATGCATATTTACCAGAAAAAAAAGAACTTTATCATCATTTAACGGTTGAAAAAATGTTAAATGTTACAGAAGAACTTTCAAAATATTTTTCAAAACAAAAAGCTATAGAATTATTAGAAGATTTTAAAATAAATTTAACCGAAAAAATTGCAAATTTATCCCATGGAATGCTTACTCAACTTTATATTTCTATAGTATTTTCAGAAGATGTAGATATTTATTTTCTTGACGAACCAACTTGGGGGCTTGATCCTTTAATGAGAAATAAAGTACTCAATTTAATTCGCATTATGTCAAATAAAGGAAAAACAATAGTTTATACGAGTCACATCCTCTCAGAAGTTGAAAAGATAGCAGAAAAAGTAGCCATAATGTCTAGAGGAAAAATATTAGAAAATGATTATCTTGATAATATTAAAGAAAAATATGTAGCATGTATTGTAACAAATGAAGATGTAGATGGTTATTTATACAAACAAACAGAAAATGAAAAAATTTATATAACCACTAGGGAAAAGGCAAAAGGAAAAATAGAACCAGTCACATTTGATCTAATATTTGAAGCACTTGTAAAAGGGGTGAAAAAATGAAAAAAGAATGGGAAGAAATGAAATTAAGGGCTATAATAATTTTTATAATTCTGTTTGGAATCTTTATTTCACTTGCTCCTCTTCAAAACTGGACTATAAATATTTTAAACGAATATTCCTCAGTAACCCAAAAGTATGTAAATAAGGATTTTGTTGAAGCACTTAAAAAATGGGACTTTTATATATATTCACAATGGTTTGGCAAAAATTTTGGACAATTCATTCCTATTATCGCCATTATATTTGCTTTTCCTCTTTTTTCTAGGGAATATGAAAATGGCACCATGGATTTCCTATTGACAAGAGCTTCTAGAAAAAGGGTATTTTTAAATAAATTCTCAACGAGTTTTATCGTTCTTTTAGTGGAAATAACCATACTTTCACTTTTACCATTAATATATTCTATTTTGTTTTCTAAGGAACTTAACAGTAGTTATACCTCAAAATTTTTAATCCACTCATTAATTGGGGCTATTTTTTGGTATTCATTAACTTTAGTATTTACAGTACAATTTAACGATCAAGTAAAACCTATTTTATTTCCAGTAGCTATTTTAGCAATTTCAACTGCTTTGGGAATTTTAAGACCTTTAAAAATACTCAATACGTATAACTACATTCTTGGAAGTACCATATTTAAAACTGGTTCTATAGACTGGAAATATTCGATTACACTTGCTTTACTAAGCGTTATATTGATAATCTTTTCCTATATTGTGTTTAAACGAAAAGAGATATAATTCAATGTCAAATAATGAAAATAATAGTAGTTTTTAAGAAAGGAGGAGGTATATTATGATAGTAACAACTACAGAAAAAATTCCAGAATATGAAGTTGAAAAAACATTAGGTTTAGTAATTGGCAATATTGTTCACTCAAAACATTTAGGTAAAGATATAGCTGCAGCTTTTAAAACATTAGCAGGTGGCGAAATTAAATCATATACTGAAATGATGACTGAAGCAAGAAACAAAGCACTGGAAAGAATGATAGATGAAGCAGAAAAATTAGGTGCTGATGCGATAATCGGAGTCAGATTTGGAAGTTCAGCTGTTATGTCTGGCGCTGCTGAAATGCTCGCATATGGCACAGCTGTAAAATTAAAGAAAAAAGACTAATCACAAACATAAATTACGATTGCTATAATTTTTAGTTAACTTTATATTAAACACTTAGATAGCCGTTTATTTAAATGGCTATCTTTTTTTGGTTAACTTCATTTATCACTCTTGACAAGAGAGTGCTAATATCTTATAATATAATCGGGAGGTGAAAAAATGGCAAAAAGAAAAGAATACGTTGTAGGAATAGACCTGGGAACAACAAATAGCGTTATTGCATGGATGAAACCTGACTCCAGCGTTGAAGTTATTCCTAATGCAGAAGGAGCAAGAACAACACCTTCAATAGTAGCCTTTACAAAATCTGGAGAAATACTTGTTGGTGAACCTGCAAAAAGACAGTTAATATTAAACTCTGAAAGAACTATAAAATCAATTAAAAGAAAAATGGGAACAGATTACAAAGTAAAAATTGATGATAAAGATTATACTCCCCAGGAAATCAGCGCATTCATTCTCAAAAAACTAAAGAGAGATGCTGAGGAATACTTGGGTGGTGAAATTAAAAAAGCAGTTATTACATGTCCTGCATATTTCAATGATGCTCAAAGACAAGCAACAAAAGAAGCTGGTATAATAGCAGGATTTGATGTATTAAGAATTATTAACGAACCAACTGCTGCAGCTCTTGCATATGGACTTGATAAAAAAGGTAAAGAAGAAAAAGTTCTTGTATACGACCTTGGCGGTGGAACATTTGATGTTTCAATTCTTGAAATTGGAGACGGTGTAATTCAAGTTATAGCTACATCTGGAAATAATCATCTTGGAGGAGATGATTTTGACCAAAGAATTATTGACTGGATGGCCGAAGAATTCAAAAAACAACATGGTATTGATTTGAGACAAGATAAACAAGCTCTCCAAAGGTTAAGAGATGCTGCTGAAAAAGCTAAAATAGAACTTTCAAGCAAACTTGAAACAGATATTAGCTTGCCATATATAACTGCAACTGCAGAAGGACCTTTACATTTAGAGATGAGACTTACAAGATCAATGTTTGAATCATTAACCAAAGATCTTGTTGAAATGACTAGAAAACCAATTGAGCAAGCTTTATCCGATGCGAAACTTAAACCAGAAGATATTGACGAAATTATATTAGTGGGTGGAATGACAAGAGTTCCAATGGTACAAAAATTCATAATAGATATTTTCGGAAAAGAACCAAACAAAGGTGTAAACCCAGATGAAGCTGTAGCAATGGGAGCAGCAATACAAGCAGCAATTCTTGCAGGTGAAGAAGGTGCTCAAGGAAAAGATATCGTGCTAGTAGACGTTACTCCACTAACACTAGGTATCGAAGTAAAAGGTGGATTATTTGAACCAATTATTCCTAGAAACTCAACAATTCCAATTAAAAAGAGCAAAGTATTTACAACAGCTGAAGACGGACAAACTGAAGTTGAAGTGCGAATCTTCCAAGGTGAAAGGCCTATAGCTGCTGACAACATTCTACTCGGTAGTTTTAGACTTGTCGGAATTCCACCAGCTCCAAGAGGAGTTCCACAAATTGAAGTTACCTTTGATATTGACAGTGACGGTATAGTACACGTTTCCGCAAAAGATCTCGGAACAGGAAAAGAACAATCTATGGTTGTATCTGGAAGACATCAACTAAGCGAAGATGAAATTAACAAAATTATTGAAGATGCTAAAAAATTTGAAGAACAGGATAAAAGAAGAAAGGAAGAAGTTGAACTCAAAAACAAAGCAGACGATCTTGCCTACTTCATTGAAAAATCTTTGAAGGAATACGGTGACAAGATACCTGAAAATGAAAAGAACAAATTACAAACCCTTATTAACGATCTAAGAGATGCTATTAACAAAAATGATATTCCAAGAATAAAAATGCTCTTTGACGAACTTGATAAAGAAAAGACAAAAATTGGTGAATATATTTACAAACAACAACAACAAAACCAAGGCAATCAGGAGGCAGGTAATCAATAATTGAACAATTAAAAAAGTAAAAATTGAAACGGGGAGGTGAGAGTATGTTAGCAAGAAGAAATTTCTTCGATCCATTCGTAGAACTTCAAAGAGAGATTGATAAATTATTTGAAGACTTTATCTCACCTACCAGAAGAGAGTACTCCTTTGTGCCAAGAGTAGATGCATATGAAACCGACAACGAAATTGTAATAGAAGCCGAATTACCTGGTTTAAAGAAAGAAGATGTTAAAATTACAATTGAAGATGGGGTTTTGACAATAAAAGGAGAAAGGAAATTTAACAGAGAAGACAAAAAGAAGAATTACAAACTCATCGAAAGAATCGAAGGAAAATTTGAAAGATCATTTACTCTTCCTGAATATGTCGATGTAGAAAAAATCAAAGCAAAATTTGACGATGGTATCTTAAAAATAGAAATTCCTAAAAAAGAAGATAAAACTAGAAAAGTAATAGATATAAAAGTCGAATAACAGCAGGCGGCCTCTAAAAAAGGCCGCCTTATTTTTATCTTAATCTTTTTCTTTTAAATTGATTGAATAAGTCGAAATATAATTTTTAAATCGTTATATAATCATCTATATAAGTTTATGCTTTTGTATGCTATACAATCTGTTCCTATGAAACTCCCCCATTCATTGATAAAATACAAAGTGTGTGAAAAAAAGGGGGGAGTTTAATGGCAACGAAAGAATTTTTTAATATTTCTGAAATTTCAAAAACTAATCCTTTGTTTTCCAAAATAAGAGTAACTATTGAAACTGCTTTTTATAGAAACAATGTTGAATTGGTAACAACTCCAAGGGAAGCATACAAACTTGCCAAAAATTCAATGGGTACAATAACAACAGACTGGGAAGTATATAAACCGGAATTACTTGGGCTTGACCAAGGAACAAAAGTCCTTCTATTCAATGATGGGGCAGTTACAGGGAGATATGCTGCTGGAAGAAGAATTATTGGCACTCCTGGAATTGATGAAAATAGTTTTGCTGAAATAATTAGAGAAGCTGTTTATAAAAGTAGATATAAAAAAATGTATCATGCAGTATCCTTCACTGGGCTTTCAAAAGAATTCATAGTAAAAAATCATATTCTTATTCCCGAAGGACACGAAAATTTATTGTACAACTGGCTTTTAAATTTTCAATACCCATCCATCGAATATGAAAAAATGTATAAAGAATCTTCTCAATTAAACGAAGGAGATATATACATTTTTTCGGATCCCGACTGGTATCATCCAGATTATCCTCTAGGATTGGCAATTTTTGATCCAGAACACAACTGCGGTGCAATATTAGGAATGAGGTATTTTGGTGAATTCAAAAAAGGAACTTTAACACTTGGATGGAGCATAGCAAACAGAAATAACTATGTTTCATGTCATGGTGGATTAAAAAAATTTGAAAAAAATAATACTTATTTCGTTGCGGCTTTTTTTGGCCTTTCAGGGTCTGGAAAGTCAACTCTAACACATGCGAAGCATGGTGGAAAGTACAAAATTACCGTTTTACATGATGATGCTTTCATAATATCACTGAAAGACTTATCTTCAATAGCTCTTGAACCTTCTTATTTTGACAAAACTGCAGATTATCCTTCCGATTCACTTGATAATAAATATCTTCTCACAATACAAAACTGTGGTGCTACAAAAGATAGCAATGGAAAAATTGTTCCAATTATGGAAGATATAAGAAACGGCAATGGTAGAGCTATTAAATCTAGATTGTGGTCACCTAACAGGGTTGATAAAATAGATGAACCTATTAACGCAGTATTTTGGCTCATGAAAGATCCCGTACTTCCACCAATACTAAAAGTTGAAGATCCTATCTTAGCTTCCACGCTTGGTGCTACTTTGACCACTAAAAGAACTTCTGCAGAAAAACTTGACAGCAACGTGGATCCAAACGCTCTTGTATTTGAACCATACGCAAATCCATTCAGAACTTATCCCTTATCGGATGATTTTAACAAATTTAAAGAACTTTTCCAAAAAGACGTGATGTGCTATATTTTAAACACTGGTTACTTTTTGAATAAAAAAGTACCTAAAGAATTAACAATTTCCTTAGTCGAGAAAGTTATTGAGAAAAAAATTGAATGGGTCCAATGGTTTAAAAACTTAAGTTATGCAAAAATCGATGGATTCATCCCCCCAAAAGACGAAAAATATACCCATCTATTAAAAGAATCCTTATTAAAAAGACTAAAATTCATTGTTCTTAAAAAATCCGAAAATGGTGGAAGAGATAAACTTCCCAACGAAGCCGAAATTTCTCTGCAAAATCTAATCGAAAGTATGAATATATAGTTTTAATTCTCATTCATAAACAAAGATATAAACCTGCCTTGGCTTAACTGTGTAAGTTATACTTTGTTTTATTATTTTCTCTTCAGTTGAAAATATAAAACCATTTGCTGGTGAGTTTAGATCAGCATAAAAAACCTGCTTGTAACCAGTAGGAATTACGTAATAATTTTCTTTGAATGGATCCAAATTTATCAAAACTAGTGCCTTTTGATTATAATAGCTTCTTTCAATTACTACTAAATTTTTTTGATCCGATTTTATACTCATTTCACCAATTGAAAGACTTTTATATCTTTTTCTTATATTAAAAATAGTCTTAAAATAATTAAGTAAAGAATTACTAATTTTCTCTTGTTCCTCAACCGATATCCCATCATCTGGATCATCATACATTGCTCCATCTTGATTAGCATTCCCAAATGTAATTTTAGCATTGCTATATAATAACTTTGTCCAATAAGTTTGTCCTGAATCTCTTTTTGAAGCATACCATTGGAAAGGTTCTCTCATCGGGACATCATAAGGATCTGTATTCCATTTAAAACCCTTTTGTCCTATTTCATTTCCATAATAAATAACAGGTATTCCTTTCATAGAAACCATCAAAGTATTAAGCAAAGCAAATTGTGCTTTTGCATAAAAACGAGGAGAACCAGAATTTTTATATAAATTTTCTTCAAGATTACTTATAAATCTATCACTTAAATCATGATTATCAATAAACAGAAAATTTTCTGAATCATACCATAAATAGCTGTTACTCACTAACCAATCTGCACCTTCAGGATTACTTCTAACATTGTACATAAAAGTGAAATTAAATACCGGCATAGGATAAAAAGATTTTAAAACGTTTTGATCACCTGAATAAACTTCTCCAACAATTATAGCATTAGGTTTTTTTGAATACACATATTGGGCCAACTCTTTTGCAAAGGTAGCTGATTCAAATATTCCATCATCGTAATCATACCCATAGATATTTTTCAAAGCGTCAAATCTGAAACCATCAACCCCTCTTTCAAGCCAAAAATCTATAACTCTTCGTATTTCTTCACGAACACTTGGATTATCATAATTATAATCGGGCATTGTTTCAGAAAAAAGGCCAAAATACCATACCATTTGTCCTTTGGAATTTATCATATAATGCCAGTGATTTTGACCTGAATGATCATCAAGTGACATAATAAACCAATCCCAATACTTTGAGTTTGTTGTGTTTTCTATAGCATCTAAAAAGTATGGATTCTTATTTGAAGTATGATTTATCACTAAATCTAAAACTACTCTTATCCCATTTTTGTGTAACATACTTACCATATAAAAAAAGTCATCAAAACTTCCATAATCACTTTCGATCGAATATAAATTAATTGGATCGTAACCATGATAACTTACTGCCTCGTTTATAGGCATTAACCATACTATATCTATTCCCAATTCTTTAAGATAAGATGCTTTCTCTCCCACACCTCTTAAATCACCTATTCCATCACCGTTGGAATCATAAAACGAACGGACAAAAATCAAATACATTATATTACTACTTTGCTCAGGTGAAGAGGAAAACCAAAAAGGAACACAAGAAGTTAAAACTAGAAGTATTGTCGCAAAAAGAATTACAATTAACTTTCTTGCCATCTTGATCCTCCTTTGTAAAATCTACCAAGTATTTTATCATAAATATTCAACATATAATTTACTTTTGGAATTCTTTCAATAACAATGTGCTATAATTAACATGTAAAAAAGGAGTGAAAATATGAAAAGACTCTTCATATTTTTAATTGTTTTTATAGCTTTTATATTATTTGCGGATACAATATATATCCACAAAGTCGAAGCAAAAATCCCTCAACAGCTTTTTGATTATATTGGTTCACGAAGTAACATGATCTACTACCTTGAACTGTTCAATGATGGGAAAGAAAAAGGTTATCTTGTTACAGGATGGTATTTTACACCCACAAAACCTGTAAAAAATACGCAAATCATCGTTGAATACGACAATATAAAAATTCAATATTTGGTAACAAACGAAATCGAAAAAGTCTACTCCACTATTCCTTTACATTTAATTATTTGCCCTTCAGAAGCAGTAATATCAATTGGAAATTTGAAAATTCCTTCAAGAAAATTCACAGTTATAGATATTCCTTTTCCAAAGACAACAGAGATTGGTTTAGAAACATTCACAATATTAGACAATAAAGTAATAATTAAAGATGAATTTACACCTGAAGAAAATGTCCTTATTAGAATTAGCGCCGGTTTAAAGAAAACTGGTGGTTTTTCTATAGAAATTGAAGATGTTATCATCTCTGAAAAAGAAATTTTAATTAATGGTAAGCTAATCGAACCAGAAAAAGGAGAACCTGTAACTCAAGTATTTACTAACCCAGCTATACAAATAAACATAGGAAAATTGAAAAAAGGAATCTATACTATAACTGCGAACTTTGAAAACCTTGGTACATTTACAAAAACCATTACAGTTAAATAAGCGAGGTGTTAAAATTGATCATCACAAATGAGGTAAAAAAAGCGTTAGAAGAACAAATTCCCATCGTTGCACTCGAAAGTACTGTATTAGCCCACGGACTTCCGTTCCCTCAAAATATTGAAGTTTTCGAAAAACTTGAAAACATCGTACGTGAAAACGGATGTATCCCCGCAACCATAGGAGTATTAAAAGGTGAAGTAAAAATTGGACTTACTAAGGATGATGTAAAAAAGCTAATAGAAAATGATCCTTTGAAAATTGGTACCAGGGAATTACCGTACGCCATCGCAATGAAAAAATATGCTGCAACTACAGTTAGTTCTACAGCTTATATTGCATCTACAATCGGTATAAATGTTTTTGCAACCGGTGGTATTGGAGGAGTTCATAGAGGAGAATGGGATGTCTCACAAGATATTTTCGAACTTTCCAAAACAAATATAATAGTTGTTTCTGCTGGATGTAAGTCTATATTAGATATAGAAAAAACACTCGAATTTTTAGAAAGTTTTCAAATATTAGTGGTCGGATACAAGACAAATAAATTCCCTGTTTTCTACAACGGTCTTTCCAAATTTAAAATTTTTGAAACCAACACTCCCTTAGAAATAGCAAATATTTTCAAGGCCAAAAATAAATACAATTTAAACAGTTCAATACTTGTCGCAAACCCTGTACCAAAAGAATACATTATTCCAATTGATGAAACTGAAAAATACATAAAATTAATTGAAAAAGAAATGACAGCAAGACATTTAAAAGGCAAAGAAGTTACACCATATATGCTTAAGAGACTTGTCGAGCTTTCAAATGGTAAAACACTTAAATCTAATATTGCACTTTTAGAAAATAATGTGAAATTAGCGTGTAAAATTGCAAAACTTATATAAACAATATTTTTTGTTATTGATGACAAAAAATAATTTTTTTGATATATTTTAATTGAACAATTAATCTCAAGTGAAGAGGTGGAATCGTGAAAGTTCTAATAATTTCTGATACCCATGGTTCATTATTATTCTGGAATAAAATTAAAGACGTTGCTAACAAGGTAGATGAGATATTTCATCTAGGAGATATTCTATATCACGGGCCTAGAAATCCTTTACCTAATGGATATAATCCAAAAGAATTGGCAGAAGAATTAAAAAAATACAACATTCATTATATTAGGGGAAATTGTGATGCTGACGTTGATTTAAAAGTACTTGGTGTACAAGAAATGCCCAAACAAATTTTCGAGTTTTTTGGGGATTACTCTATATTCATGGTCCATGGGGAAATTGTAGAAAATGATAATGTTAATCTTGTAGATATTGCAAAAAAGCATAAAGCAAATGTATTATTGCATGGACATACACATATCCCAAAAATTGAAGAAAAAGATGGGGTTATTATTGCAAATCCTGGGAGTCTTTCTTTACCAAAAAATAATAATGTTCCAACATATATGATTTTGAATTTCTCAACAAAATTAAAAATATCGATTTACACTTTAGATAATGATGAGGTGATTTCAAAAGTCATATGAAAAATTACAAAACAATTTTTGGAACACATGAAAATAAATTAAACATTAATCGTTCAATTTTCATAGCCACAATCACCCATGTTGAGAATATAAATGAAGCAAAAGAGTTTTTTAAAGGCATTTCAAAAAAATATAACAATGCCACTCATAATTGTCCGGCTTATAGAATACTTGAAGACAAAAAAATTGTTGAATACTTCTCTGATGCCGGCGAACCTTCTGGTACAGCTGGTAGACCTATAATTGGAATATTGAAAAAGTATGAACTTTTAAATGTTGCTGTAGTTGTTACAAGATATTTTGGAGGAATTAAATTAGGAATCAGAGGATTGATTGACGCTTATTCCAAAAGCGTGGAAGAATTAATTCAAAACCTAGAAATTGTGAAACTGATAGCCGTTCCATATTATAAAATTAAATTAAACTATGATAAATATGGAAAGGCCATGCAAGAACTACATTATAAGGGATTTACAATTTTAAATTCTACTTTTGATGAGGAATATGCTTACATAGATTTAATAGGCAATGGTAATTTAGAAGGCTACGAAATAATTGAGAAAGCAACAAAATATATTAAGGAGGCGACCTAAATGATTTCTAGTAGGGCACTAAGAGTCCCAGCAAGTCCTATAAGAAGACTTGTTCCATTTGCTGACAAAGCAAAGAAAAAAGGAATACATGTATATCATTTGAACATTGGTCAACCTGATATTGAAACTCCTTCCGAATGGTATAAATATATAGAAAAATTCAAAAACAAAGTAGTCGCTTACACTCATTCACAAGGGATCTTACCTTTGAGAGAAAAATTTGCCGAATATTATAGAAAATGGAACATAGAAGTTATGCCCGATGAAATTATTGTGACCAATGGTGGCAGTGAAGCAATAATGTTTGCTCTCGGTGTTGTTTGTGATCCCGAAGATGAGGTAATTGTAATAGAACCTTTCTATGCAAATTACGCTGGCTTTGCAGCTTATCTCAATGTAAAACTTGTTCCAGTAACTGCTACACCAGAAAATGGATATAGAATGCCGAAAAAAAGTGACTTTGAAAAAGTAATTACTCCTAAAACAAAAGCTATTCTTTTCTCAAATCCTTCAAACCCTACAGGAGTAGTATACACAAGAGAGGAAATTCAAACAATCGTTGAAATTGCAAAAGAAAATGATCTTGTAATTATCTCTGATGAAGTATATAGAGAATTTGCATTTGATAACAAGAATTCAATTTCTGCGTTCGAATTTAACGAAATTCATGATAGACTGATCATTGTTGACAGCGTATCCAAGAGATATAGTGCTTGCGGAGCAAGAATAGGGACTTTTATAACCAAAAATAAAAATTTTTATTCAGCAGCATTGAAATTGGCTCAAGCCAGGCTTTCTCCCGCAGAGATTACCCAATATGGGACTATTGGTCTTTTAAATTCTAGTGAAGAATACATGAAAAAAGTTATGAAAGAATACGAAAAAAGAAGAGATGTAGCCTACGAAGAAATTAAAAAAATACCAGGTGTAATTGCTCATAAGCCAGAAGGTGCTTTCTATCTTTCCGCAAAACTCCCAGTAGACAATGCAGAAAATTTTATAAAATGGATGCTTTCAAAATTCAATGTTGACGGTAAGACTACAATGGTAGCTCCTCTTTCTGGTTTTTATGCGACCCCAAATTTTGGACTTAAAGAAATCAGAATAGCGTACGTTCTTGACTCGGAAAAGATAAAAGATGCAATAAAAATTATGGCAAAAGGGATAGAAGAATATAATAAACAAAAAAATTAGTTGGAGGAACAAAATTGAAATTATTTAAGCAATTTTTAATGATTCAGCTAATTGCTCTGGTTATAATTCTAACTATGATTATTATCACATTAAATTTTCTTGAGCAGGATTTAGATGCTTCCATTAGAAAAAACCAACAAGTTTTTCAAAATAGTGCGGAAAGGCTTTTCAATAGCGAAATTGAGCCAATTGTTGATTTTTGTCTTGATTATTCTTTATGGGATGATACCGTTAATTTTGTTAATTCTTTAGATATGATGTGGGCAAAGAAATATCTAAATATAAGTTACTTTAGCAATTTCAATATAGATTTTTTAGCTGTCTATACCCCAGAAGGATACAATATTTATGCTGATACAAAATACGATTCTTTATTACAATTTTTGAAAAACATTAATGCAAAAAAACTTTTTTCACATTTGGAAATAGGAACTCCTATTTACAAGTACCTTTCTAAAATAAATTTAGTTTTAGTTTTAGTGTATTCTACTATACAACCCACAGATGATGAACAAAGATTAACTCCTCCAGCTGGATATTTGGTAATGGGAATGATCTTGTCAGAGGAAAAATTTAAGAAAATTCAAGAAATATTATCATCAAACGTTAAAATTTACACAAACTTAGCATCTTTTTATATCCCAAAATATGATAAATTTACTCTCTTATACCGTAAATATCTTAAAGATGAAAACGGAAATAATGTTGCCATTTTCGAAGTTTCAAGAAAATCATTTGGACTATTGAACATTCACAATTTGATAGCTAAAATATCGTTATCTTTTGTTTTTGTTGTGTTTATAATTTTTGTTCTTTTTACCTTTTTTATAATAAGCAGAACTATACTTCCAATACAAAAAATCACCAATGGAATATCAAAACACAACATTCAATACTTTGAAAAATTTTTTAAAAGAAAAGATGAGATTGGGCAACTTGCAAAAACTGCAAGAGATTATATTATTCAATCTGATAAGATTAAACAATATGTAAAAGAACTAGAAAGCAAAACTGAAGAATTAAAAAATGTCAATATGAAAATTAGAAAACTACTTGAAACTGATCATTTAACTAATTTATTAACACGACATGTACTTGCAGAGCAACTTGACAGACTTATAAAACAGTCAAGAGAAAAGTCTATACCTCTCTCAGTTATATTTATTGATCTTGACAACTTTAAAAATGTCAACGATACCTATAACCATTTAGTGGGGGACCAGATTCTTAAAAAAATTGGAGAAATTATAAACTCATCAGTAAGAAAGTCGGATTTTCCAATAAGATATGGGGGAGATGAAATAATCATACTTCTTACCAATACTCCAAAAAAAGAGGCTAAAATGATCGCTGAAAGAATTAGAAAAAGAATTGAAGATGAATTATTTGAAAAGTATGGTATCACTGCAAGTATTGGAATAACGCAATTAAAACCAGAAGATGATTTTGAATCTTTTATAACAAGAGTTGATGATTTAGTTTATAAAGCAAAAAAAGCAGGAAAAAATCAAATCTTCATTGATTAGTTATAATCTATGAAAATGATTTATAAATGATATTTTTGAAATAAGGTGTATTGCGGTAAACAATTCCTATTTAGGATTATTATCCAGATTAATTTTCTCAAATCTTCATTATAATCTTTTGTTGACTACTATCCTTCCAAGTTTTAAAATTCTAAATTTGTGATAAAAAACAAATTGTTATATACCATAGCTTAAATTAAAACTTGTGTTTGTTGCTTCTCAAGCCAATTTTTTAAAATCCACTAAAAAGCTATATCTACGTATAAATTTTAAATAGAAAAATGTACAAATGATTGTATTGCCTAAAAATTTTAACTATGTTAAAATAATAATGCATGTTCTGGGCGTAGTTCAGTTGGCTAGAACGCCAGAATCGGGATCTGGAGGTCGTGGGTTCAAGTCCCACCGCCCAGACCATTTTCGTAAATCTAACAAATTAAATCAAAAATGCCTCCCATATCTAGGGAGGCTGTTATTTTATTATCACATACATTATATTTATTTAAATTTATTTTACAAATTTAGCCAAACTTTCAACTAAAAAATAAGAATACCAACTATTAAAAACGGTAATCCCGACACTGATATAGCTAACAATTTATTGTGACCTGCTGTAATACCCGCAAAAACACATAGAAAAAGTGCTCCAATTATTACAATTGTAGCACCCAATCTTTTATATTTAAAATTAAGGAGAAAACCTACTATTTCGGTAAAAATCAACAAAGTAAGTATCACACCTTCCATTATTGCAGTTTCTGTAAACTGTAAATGTTCATTTGCAGCTCCAAAAATATGACCTAAAAGGATAAACACCCAGAAGGAAATTACAATAAAACCTAAAATTTTACCAATTTTGTTTCTGGTCATAATGTTTACCCCTCCTTAAAATTTTAAGTAAACGTATTTTACCAATGCATTTCCACAACTATTCCAAAAGTCAATAAACTATCTATATATAGTTTTAAATCATAAATTGAATACTTAATACCAATCTCACCTGATATCTGTAGATCATTATCAACACTTATTTTACCACTAAATGATAAATCATAATTGATTTTGTGTATCATACCAATTCCTAAACCAAATTTTAAATTTTCACTTAAATACTGACCGTCGATTCCATCTAAATTGGAGAGATCAACAGGAAAAGAACTCCTCAGTTCTATAAAAAACGGTTCAAAATAGTAACTATCTTCTGCTGTTATAATTAAATTTGTTGCATTAGTAAGTTCAACCATTGCACCAACATTAAAATAATCAACTAACTTTAATTTTGCCCCTACGAAATAACTTTCATCTTTTAAAATAAACGCTCCTATTCTTTCATCGGATAGATAAATTTCGAAATTATTTGTTGAAAAATACTTTAATCCTATAGTTTTTGTTGGAACATAGTTAACATCAGATACTTTTTCTTCAATCTTACTCTTTAATTCTCCTATTTTAATTAAAACTACAAACTTCCCAAAAGAACCATTTAATATGTTTTTATAAACTCCATTTGAAAAAGGCACTTCATATTTTGCAGAATCTATTCCCTTTTGAAAATTAAATTTTAGTTTACTAGAAGCAGTTTCTATTGTTATTGAAATTTCACCTTGTATATTGATTTTCACATTATTTCCAACAAAAAAACCATTCGTATTTAAAACAAATTTTGCTTTCTCAAGAACAGGAAATAAATCAATCAACTTTTCAGGCTTCAAATTATACTTTGTGGCATCAGTATTCTTTACATAATATACCACGTATGAAACTACCATATTTTTCATTTCAGTGTCAATTTCCTGGAGTCGCTTCAGATATTCAGGCCATAAACTATCAGGACAATAAACTATTACATTATCACCTACTGCGTATATAGGAAGAGTATCTAAAACTTTTACAATTGAACTTGCAGAACGATTTTTTGGTTCATAGACATGAGGAACATAGTATGAGAGAGAATCTTCAGAAAAAACCACAAAAATATCCTCAACTTTACTATATGAAAAATTAAAAGGTGATAAAATCACTTTCAACGCTGTCTCAAGAGAAACATTATATAAAATCACATTAACATTGCCACTAATAGTGTTTGGATAAATAATTGTAGCATTAAACATCGTACCCAGTTGAGTTAGAACATCTTTGATATCCACTTCCTGGAATACTACATCATTTGTTTGAGCAAACAATGCTGTAAAAAGTAACAAAATAAACAAACCTATAATCATTTTTCTCATTTTCGCTCACCTACCAATTTAGCTTGTATAACAATAATTACATTTTTTTTGTGTGTTTCATATTTTGTTTGATAAAACAACTTTCCAATTATTGGAACGTCCTTCAACCCTGGAATACCAATATTTGTTTTTAATACAGTTTCAAAAGATAATCCAGCAATATAATAAGGTTCTTGGTACTTAACATCAACACTTGTTTCAAGTAAAGAACCCACAGGATTATCGTTTATTCCATCATTCATGACAGATTCAACAATTGTTCTAACATTTAAACTTATATGTTTTAGAAAAACATAACCCGTTAAAATTACTTCTGTGGTTAATCTTTTTTCAACATAATTATTATTTGCATCAACAAGTTTTAAACCTATAGTCGTATAACCTGAAATCCTTGAAACATTCCCTGACTTTACAAGAAGTGTTCCTTGACCTAATATTTTCGCGTTCCCAGAACGTATAAGTGAATCTAACAAGAAACTTAACTCATATGATAGGGGATTTATAATTGCCTGTAATCCATTCGGTGAATAATTGAAATCGAACCCTTGACCTCCCTCAGAACTTATTGCCCAATTTATTCCGAACTTTTCAAAATCTTTTTCATCCACTTCAATTATCTTGACTTCGACTTCAGCAGTATAAACTGGTATATCGATATAGGTAATAGTCTCCGCTATTTGAGAAGCTATTTTTGGCGGAGCATATATTAAAACCTGATTTATGTTAGGAGTTCTATAAATATAATTTCCAAAAATTTTTGGTAGTGCATTTACAACGTTATCATACGTTATGTTATACAAATTAATCAGATATTTTTCAGATATAAGACCAAATCCCGAACTATCAGGATCAGCAACCCCTACAAAATACACATTATCTACTTTGGTCCAATAATAACCTAACGGGAGCAACATCAAATCCAAAGCTTTTTCTAAAGATACGTCGTATACCTCTACCGTTATAAATCCAGAAACAAGGGGATCATATAAAATGGAAACTCCTTCCTGCATTGAAATTTGACTTAATGCATCTCTGATATCTGTTTGATAAAAATACACATCCACAGAAAACACAAAACTAATAACCAATAAAAAATAAATTATAATTAAAAATTTTCTCATTTTTTCACTTCCCCTATAATCTTTTTTTGATCTAATTTCTTATCACCATATTTTTTAAATAAAATAAATGTACTATTCTTTACTATCTCATTATATGCAGAAGAAATTACAAATTTCTTACTTTCATTTGGAAACAATACAAACTCCTCTGTAAAATCTATAGTTTGTAAAGGATCCTGCCGAATAATTTTTCCTTGTAAAATAGTATTACCTGTATTTCTGACGTTAATACTGAAAGTATTAGTAGCCACGTCAGTTACAAATGTTTCACAATCAACAGTTAATTCCCCTGACCGCAAAACAATCACAGGATTTTTAAAAAGGAAAATTTTCTCTTCAGAAGTAATATCTATTTCAAAAATATTATCTCCATCATTTAAACTTGAATTTCTTGAATCATATTTTATAAATCCATTAATTTTTGTATATGGAGACAAACGAATTGTCGAAGGAAAAATTTCTATACTATCTGAGTTAGTTTTTAAACTAAATCTAAGAGATTTGGGTGAAAGATTCTGTATATTAATTTTTGCATTCTCTATTGTTCTTTCTACAGGAATCAATATAATAAAAGGATCAATTAAAACGGCTGTTTCTTTAGGTTGTTCACCCGTGATATTTATCCTCTTAAAATTTGTCACCCTCATTCCTTGTGAAATTCCATCCATCTGAACTTCAAACTTTCCCCTTGGAAGAACAAAAGGTACAAAATATTCGAAGGAGACAACTCTATTTGGAAAAACAACAAAAGAGTTACTTGTAAGTGGAATCGAAGTTATAATTCGATTGATCTCTCTTGAAATAAGTCTCAATTCTCCATTAACAGCTAAAACCGCATTTCCGTTATTTTTGATTTTTAATTCAACAACTGCTCCAAAATTACCATATTTATTTATTAAACTTTCAGAAGCAATTGATGTAAGATCAACAACTTGAGCATCTATAATTTCTGTCCTCATATTTTTTTGAACTGGAAAATCCAGAATTATTAACGAAACATAATCAAACACTGTCTCAAAAACATCGGTTTTCCCGCCTTTTTGTTTAAAATGTACAGCTCCAAAAGCTTGAGCACCTCTAAAATCTCTGGGAATATTTAGTTTTATTTCGTAATCTATTGATTCACCTGGTTGTAATATTAGATATGTACTCTCACTGGTCATCCAATTTTTTATACTATACGAATATTCACCAACATCATATAAATATTTATTTCCCTCTATCACAAAATCGCTAAATTCCACTTCAACCTCAGCAATTGCTGGTGCCGAATTTGCAACATTAATTATTATTTTAATCTCATTTGTTCCAGAACTAATATCAATTCTATTTACTACAGGATAAATAGTAATCGTAAAAGAAACAACACTAAAAAATAATAAAATAACTAAAATAATCTTTCTCACAATCTCACCTCAAAATTCAATTTAATACATTAATAATATGCCATCTATACCATTTAATTAGATAAACACTTGTATTTATAAACATTTAAAAACTCGCAAAAATTGGCCCCAAAAGGGGCCAATAGTTTTTTACCTATATCTTTACTTTACTTAAAATGTTACTGTTGGTTCAAATGTTATCGAAAGTACAACTGTATAATCTCCAGCAGGTGTATTAGGATCTATATTAGTAATTGTTACTCCTATCAAATAATCTCCATCACTTATTGGTGATGTTGGCATAAAGGGATTACCGTCTTTTAAAACATATACTGTTCCACTAATATAAGCATCAAGTCCTCCCCAATCTGCATCTACACTCACTTCTACGTCAGCATTTGAATCAAGTGAAAACCATAAAAGGTCAACGTCTTCAGGTACATTTTCATAATCACAAATATCAAAGAAGCTATCTATCATCCATTCATATTCTAGATCCATCCATTGATGTACATACACTGTTATAGTTGAATCTAATGTCAAAGTATCAAACTGACATCCTGGTACATGTATAAAGTTTCCATTTGCGAAAATAAATAAACCAAATAATACTAAAATTCCAACCAATAATTTTCTCATAAATTTACCCCTCCTTCAAATTTTTCTTTCCAATCTTTTCTTACCAACTAACTGTTGGATTAAACGTAAATCTAACCGGTAAATAATACACTCCTGCAGGTGTTTCATATGGTCCAGGATCTGATGTTAAGACGTTTATTGTAAAAACAATGTCTCCTATACTAGCCTCTGGTAACCATACAGGAATAGTAGTATCTGTTCCCATCCTTGTTAAATCGCCCATGTTGTAGTTAAATTGAATATAGCTGTCTTCATTACTTTCTGCATCTGTAGATTTCACAAAAAAGTAAATTGAAATATTTTCAAGCACTCCTCCCCATTCATCCCTAAAATATGGATCTGGGAAATCAATTGAAACTTGCACATCTGCATTTGAAAAATAAGACATTTGAAGCAAAACAAATCCATCTTCTAGATAAACATCATTTGTTTCCTTATCACATACATGATATGGTGTGGCATCCCATGTTATGTCTATCCATTGATGTACTCTTGTGTCAATCTCATGGGTAAGATCGGTACTTTCCCAGTCACAACCAGGAACATGAAGAACATTAACTTGCGAAACCCCAACTAAAGCTAAAATCAAAACAAATGTCAAAACTAAGATTTTTATAAACCTCACTTTTACGCCTCCCATCTTTTAAAAAACAACACAACAAAAAGTAACAACAAACAGAAAATCTTCTAAATTCTACAATCTTTCTTTCGTTACCATTTTTTAAATGAAATAACTCTTTCCTTTGTTGAAAATGTTTATTTGTTAATAATATTTATTTAAAGATATTTAAAATTACTTTATATAAAATTTTACATAAACAAACAAACTTTACTAATTAACTAAGTATTAATCACATTAAACTCCATATTCTCTTCGTATATATAATATTACTGTATTATTATTATATCATCATGTTAAAGAAAAATATTAAAAAAATACAAAAGTTACATATAAGTTACTCAAAATTCATAATGGAACAGTTAAAGTAGATATAACATCAAACTATAAACGTTGAAAAATATTTCTACTTCATTTTCTTAAGAATTTTATTCAACTAAATTTGTAATAGTCAATTAAGGATTAATCTAAATTAAAAAAAACAGCAAAACAAAGAAGAACAGCTTTGCAATTTTTTAAATTTACTAGAACATATTTTCCTTTTAGCTTTACCTTATATGCTAAAATAAGAGTAGTACGAAATATTGGGAGGTGTTCAAATGTTTTATGTATCCAAAGAATTTACATTTGATGCTGCACATAACTTAGTAAAGTATCATGGTAAATGTGAGAATTTACATGGACATACTTATAAACTTGTAGTTACAGTGGCCGGCGAAAAAAACGAAGAGGGAATGGTAATAGATTTCCTCGAATTAAAAAAAATAGTTCAGGAAAATGTTTTAAATATTCTTGATCACGCATATATTAATAAAATTATTAAACAACCAAGCGCTGAAAACATAGCAGAGTGGATTTGGGAAAAACTTTCTAAAAAATTGTCTTCCGATAGATTTTTTTTGTACGAAATTAAACTTTATGAAACTCCAACTTCTTATGTGACCTTGAGAAAGGATGATAAGCATGTTTAATTTTGATAGTATCATAAATAGAAGGGGAACAAATTCATATAAATGGGATTATGGCCTAAATAAAAATAACAAAGATATACTTCCTTTATGGGTAGCAGACATGGACTTTGAAGCACCTATAGAAGTCATCGAAGCAATTAAAAGTAGAGCATCACATGGAATATATGGTTATACTTTTCGCCCAGACTCGTATTATAATGCCATAATTTCTTGGTTTAAAGATTACCATGACACAGAAATAAAAAAAGAGTGGATAGTTCCAATCCCGGGTGTTGTACCCGGCATTGCATTTGCTATTCAAGCTTTCACAAACCCTGGTGATAAAATCATTATTCAACCTCCAGTATACAGACCATTTTATGAAGTTATAAACGAACTTGGTAGAAGTATTAATCCTAACCCTTTAATTAACAAAAATGGATATTATGAAATGGATTTTGAAAACCTTGAAAGAATAATTGATAAGAGGACAAGAATGTTGATTTTATGTAGCCCACACAATCCTGTTGGAAGAGTTTGGAAAAAGGAGGAACTTGAAAGACTTGAAGAAATATGTTCTAAAAAAGGCATTCTAGTAGTTTCCGATGAAATACACGCTGACATAATTTACAAACCAAATAAACATTATGTCTTAACTTCTCTCTCCGAAAAATTCCATAATAATATAATTGTACTTACTGCACCAAGTAAAACATTCAACATCGCAGGACTTCAAATAGGAAACGCATTTATTCCCAATAAAGATTTAAGAAGTAAATTTAAGTCTATAGTTCACTCGCAACACTTAAGCATGTCAAATATTTTTGGTATTGTTGCTGCTGAAGCAGCATATAAATATGGGAAAAATTGGCTTATCAACTTGCTGAATTACCTAAAAAACAATGCAGAATATGTGAAAAAAAACTTGGAAAGTAACTCTGAAGTGAAAACACAAATACCAGAAGGTACATTCCTTATGTGGCTTGATTTTAGAAAATACAACTTTGATATACACAATACTCTTCTTCAAAATGGTCTATGGTTAAACGAAGGAAAAGAATTTGGAAAAGAAGGAATAGGTTTTGAAAGAATGAACATAGCAACATCAATAACAATAATTAAAAAAGCACTAGAAATTATATTAAAAGTAACAAAATGATTCTACTTCTTTACAATACTTTTTTTATAACTTATTTTTTTTACATTATCATACATGTCTATAAAAAGTTTAGATAAAGCATAAATTACGACGAGAAATTCCAATCTTCCCGTAAACATAGCTATTGTTAAAGTCCACATAGCACCAAGAGGCATGGTTGATGATGTTATCCCCACTGATAAACCTACTCCATTCATTGCAGACGAAAATTCAAACATAGCTTCAGTAAGGTTATATCCATAACAAGAAAGAATAATGCTTCCAACAAAAAAAGTGGAAAAGTACATAGAAAACACTAATAAAATTTCTTTTAAATCTTCATTGGAAATAAATTTTCTAGTTTGTCCCTTCCACACAGAAATTTTAGTAACACTTCTTGAGGGTAATAGAAATTCTTTTATAGAATGTATTATAACCCTTATTGTTACCCAGATACGATATTGTTTCAAACCTCCAGCTGTAGAATCCATTCCACCTCCTGCTAGCATTAAAGAAGTCAAAATAAACATAGCAACCCCAAAATTTATCCACACTGGACTTGAAAGATCAACTGTTGAAAAACCCGTTCCAGTCAATGCAGAAGTAGTTTGAAAAATTGCTTGCCTAAAACCTTCAGAAAAATTTGTGAATATCTTTCCCACGCCATTGAAAGTAATAATAAGTGTAGTTATAAAAATCGTAGAAAGCATAAGCCAAGGTTCGCCATTTTTAAATAAAGCTTTAAAATTCCCACGCCACAAAGCATAGTGAACACCAAAACCCGTTCCACCTAAAAACATTAATATCATCGTAACAATTTCAACAGAAACACTATTATACTCACCTATACTTCCATTTTTTACGGAAAATCCTCCCGTTGCTAATGCAGTTAATGAATGATTAAATGCATCAAAGAGAGGCATTCCAGCAATATCTAAAACTATTACTCCAATCACAGCATATATGACATAAATCAAAGAAATAATCCGAGCAGACCTTTTAATATTCGGAGCTATATTATCAACTCTTCCTTCAGCATGATATAATCCAAAACCTCTGGGACCTATAACCGAACCCATCATTATAAGAGCAAAACCTGCACCACCAATAAATTGCATTAAACTTCTCCATACAAGTATTAATTTTGAAACATCTTTTACATTTGAAAACATTGTCAACCCTGTTGTTGTAAATCCACTTGTTGCTTCAAATACTGCTTGTGAAAAATTTAAGTGCTCTATCATTATAAAAGGAATAGCTCCAATTACAACCACCAAAGTCCAAGTAAACAACACAATAACTGCCCCTTCTCTTACAGTGACTGTATGAGAAGAGTTTATTCCTGAAACCTTCTTTAAAATTAAACCTAAAATTAAAGAAATTACGGCAGGTATCAAGAATGCATACATATGTATCCATTCAAAAGGATAGAAAAAGGTAAAAACCAGAGGAATTAAAATTATGAAAGTGTAAAATATCAAAACACTTCCGACATTAAAAGTTATAATCTTGTATTGTTCAACTTTTGTTGGCATTTTACTCACCCGTTAGTAAATTTGCAATTTCCGTTTGAACAGTAGGAACCGCTATAATAAATAATCTATCTCCCACTTCTAGTATTGAATCACCGTGAGGAATTATTACCTCACCTTTTCTTAAAATTCCACCTACGACACAATCATGTGGCAACCCAATATCCTTCAATTTTTTACCAACCACTTGTGCATTTTCTGGTATTTCAATCTTTAAAAATGCTAATTTCCCCTCTTCAAGTGAGAGAAACTCTTCAAGTTCCTTGCCAAATAACAAGTTTTCTAATGCTCTTTGTAACATCGTAGTAGTACTTACTACAGCAGTAATACCCAATTTATTAAAAAGTTCTATATTATCGGGATTGTTAACCAAAGTAACAATATTTTTTACACCAAATATTTTTTTGGAAAGCTGAGTAATAATCAAATTTTCTTTATCTTTATTTGTTAACACAACAACGATGTCATCCTCTTCTATGTCTAATTGCTCTAATACTGACCTTTTACTAGCATCTCCATGTATAACAATAGCCTTTAAATCTCTTGCAAAGTCTTCGCATAATTTAGCATCTTTGTTTACAAGATAAATTCTATACCCCTTACTAGTAAAAGACTTTGCTAAAAAGTATGCTATTCTTTCTCCACCAATTATGACCACTTTCATTTAATATCACCAGCCACAATATTAGATAATTCATTTATTGCAAGAACTGTAGGAGAAACAACCTTTACATTGTACTCTTCAAATAATTTTATATTATCAGGTTCGTATACTCTGGCAATAACATTCTGTGCTGCAAAATAATATCTACAAGCCATAGAAATCAAAAAATTAGTGTTGTCATCTTCAGTTAGAACAAAAACATAGTCTGCTTTATCTACTTTAGCCTCTAAAAGAACATCTTTTTCCGTAGCATCTCCTGAAATTGTAAATCCAGTAAAATCTACGGAAAGATTTTCAAATGATTTTTCATTTTTATCAACCACAACAACATTATGACCTTGCGATGATGCAATGCTTGCTACATTAGCTCCCACTTTTCCACAACCAATCACAACTAAATATAAATTTCTTCTGCTATTACTGTTTTTCACTTTCATCCACCTTCTCCTTATTTGGATCTAAAGCTTTCGCGGCATTCAAATGTTTTTGTGCAAGCTCTTCGTTTCCACGTCTTTTTAAGAGTTCAAACATTAAATAATGTGGAATAGGTGAAGAAGGGGCATATTTAAACATCTGCCGTATTGATTTCTCTGCTCTGTTCAAATCCCCCTTCTTAATATTTTCATTTGCTTCTCTCAATAATCTATCAAAAGTCTCTTTTGGTTTTTCAAGCAAGCTCTTCACTTTAGCAATTAACTCCTCTCTTGTAAATGGTTTAGATAAATAATCAACATTCTCAAATTTAAAAAGCTCTGTTAAAATTTCAGGCTTTACATATGCAGATATAATCAGAATAGGGATATCAACTGCTTCTTTTCTGATCTCCTTAATCATTTCAAGACCAGATTTTCCTGGAAGTTTAACATCTGTAATAATTAGATCATACTTTCCTGGATTCTTACGAAAAGCTTCTAAAGCTTCTTCAGCACTAACATAAGTATCTATTTTAGTTGTTTCATCGCTCAAAAATCTCTCAATTAAAAATCTTACATTTCTTTCATCATCAACAACTAAAAAATTTGGCATAGTTACCTCCTCATAAAGAAAAGTTAGGGGGAACCCCCCCTAGCCTATTATATCACTATTGAAATAATCTTTCCAAGTTCTATAAAACTTTCTTTTAAACTAGCACCTCCAACTAGTCCTCCATCAATATCTGGTTGAACTATCAAGCCAAAGAAATTTTCAGGTTTTATACTTCCTCCGTAGAGTATCCTTACTTTTTCTGCTTCCTCTTTTGAATACATTTCCGCTAAAAGATTTCTTATAAATTTATGGACTTCCTGAGCTTGTCTAGGAGTAGCAACCTTTCCAGTCCCTATTGCCCACACTGGTTCATATGCTACAATAACTTTTTCTATTTCATTTACTCCTTTTAAACATTTTCTTAGTTGAGTTTCAATTACTGTAAATGTTAATCCATCTTCCCTTTCTTCTAACTTTTCGCCCACACACAAAATTGGAGTCAGTTCGACCTCTAAAGCTTTTAAAACTTTCTTATTTATTAACTCATCAGTTTCATTAAAAATATTTCTTCTCTCACTATGACCTAAAATTACATATTCAACTCCTATTTCTTTCAACATCTTCCAAGAAATTTCTCCGGTAAACGCTCCTGTATCTTCATAATACATGTTTTGAGCAGCAATTTTTATATTAGAATCCCTTAAAACTTCAGCAACTCCCGGAATAGAAACAAAAGGTGGTGCTACTATAATATCATACTCTGTCACACCGGCAAATCCATTTAATAAAAGACCAGCAAACTGTGAAGCTTCAACTGGTGTTTTATTCATCTTCCAATTTCCAGCAAGTATCAATCTTCTATTTTTTTTTTATTTAAAATAGATGAAATCCCCGGTAATTCTTTTCCTTCAAGAAATTCTAAAGATGCTCCTCCACCAGTAGAAACATGTGAAAATTTATCCTTCATACCAAATTTTGCTACAGCTGCAGCACTATCACCACCGCCTATAACAGATGTTGCCCCTTTTGAAGTTTCCTCTGCTATTGCGATTGCTATTTCTTTCGTTCCAGTAGAGAAATCATCTATCTCAAAAACTCCCATCGGTCCATTCCAAGCTATTGTTTTCGTTCCTGACAATTTTTCTTTGAAAAGTTTTATTGATTCAGGACCAATATCAAGACCCATCCAACCTTCTGGAATTCCATCATCTAAACTAAAGATCTTCTTCTCGACACCTGATTCTATTTTTTGAGCACAGACAGCATCAACAGGCAATATAAGTTCTACTCCTTTTTCCTCTGCATTTTTTAATAATTCTCTTGCAAGATTGATCTTATCTTCTTCAACTAAAGACGAACCTACTTCTTTTCCTAAAGCCTTCAAAAACGTAAACATCATTGCTCCACCAATTAAAATCTTGTCTGCCTTTTCAAGTAAATTTGTAATTACACCTATTTTATCCGATACTTTTGCTCCTCCAAGTACAACAGCGTAAGGTTTTTCAGGATTTAAAGCAGCTTTAGATAAAAACTTTATTTCTTTTTCCATTAAAAAGCCTGCAACACTTGGAATATATTGGGCAATTCCTACGTTGCTTGCATGTGCTCTATGTGCGGTACCAAAAGCATCGTTTACGTGCAAATCAGCAAGATCTGCCCATTTTTTTGCAAGCTCAGGATCATTCTTTGTTTCTCCTTTATCAAATCTTGTGTTTTCAAGAAGTATAACATCTCCTTGTTTAGCATTATTGACAACTTTTTCAACTTCTGGACCGTACAAATATGGTACAAATTTAACTTCTTTTCCAAGTAATTCCGAAAGTTTTTCTGCAACTGGCTTAAGAGAAAGTTCCGGTTTAGGTTCACCTTTAGGTCTACCAAGATGTGATAAAAGTATTACAATTGCTCCTTGTTCAACAGCATAATTAATTGTGGGAAGCGCTTCAACGATTCTTGTAGTGTCAGTAATTACACCATCTTTGATGGGAACATTAAAATCTACTCTCATTATCACCTTTTTATTTTTTAGATCTACATCTTTAATTGTTAATTTTTCCATTATTACACCTCCCTATTTAAATAACGGGGGCACACTGCCCCCATCTAAATTATTTGTATAAAACATTAAAGAAGTTTCTCAACCATTTCAAGCGTATCAACAACTCTGTTAGTATAACCATACTCATTATCGTACCATGAAAAGACGTTAACTAATGTTCCACCCATAACTTTTGTAAGTGTTGCATCGAAAATACCAGAAAATCTTGTTCCTACTATATCACTGCTTACAATTGGGGCAGTGTTGTATCCAATAATGCCTTTTAACTTTCCTTCGGTTGCTTTTTTAAGTACTTCGTTAACTTCTTCAACTGTTGTTTCTTTTTCTACAACTACACTCAAATTGGTTATTGAACCATCTGGAGTTGGAACCCTTATAGCCATTCCGTCAAGTTTTCCTTTAAGTTCAGGAACAACTAATGCTACTGCTTTAGCTGCACCTGTCGTAGTTGGAATTATATTCATTGCCGCTGCTCTTGCTCTTCTTAGATCTTTATGTGGAAGATCAAGAATTCTCTGATCATTCGTATATGAATGAACAGTAATAAGGTGACCAGTAATAATTTTGAATTCATCGTTTATCACTTTCGCAATTGCCGCAATTGAATTTGTTGTACAAGATGCACATGAAATAATGTTATGTTCAGGCTTTAACTGCTCTTCATTACATCCTATAACTACAGTAATATCTTCTCCTTTTGCAGGAGCAGTAATTATTACTTTTTTAGCACCTGCTTTTAAGTGTTTTTCAGCACCTTCCCTTTTTCTAAATACACCTGTTGATTCAACTACTACATCTACTCCTAAATCTTTCCAAGGAAGATTTTCTGGATCTTTTTCAGCAAAAATCTTAATTTCTTTACCATCAATAATTATAGAACTTTCTGTTGCCTTGACTTCATTTGGTAAAACCTTATGTACAGAATCATATTTAAAAAGATGAGCTAATGTTTCTGCATTAGTTAAATCGTTAATGGCAACAACTTCTATATCACTTTCGCGGCGAATAAGTTCCCTTAGTACTAACCTTCCAATCCTTCCAAAACCGTTAATGGCAATTCTCATGTTTATCCCTCCTTCATCTTTTGTCCTCGTGAAAAATTTTACTATCTTTTCTTAACAAGCATTGGTGAATTTTGATGAAATTTTCGTTACAATTTAAATATTCAAGAATAACTTTAAAAATTGAACTTTATCTTTAAAAATATCTTCAAATCAATTAGTCTTTCATTATTGCTTGAAGGAGCATAATACGGTTTACCAACTAAGTCATAAGCGTCTACTAATTCTAATTTGTTGTAAATCATCCCAGTCAATAATTTTGTTCCTAATGTAATTATACCAAAATCTTTTTCTATACCTATTTTAAATAACATCGTTTTTTCCAGTGAATCCTCATTTAATAAGTTAAACCCAGGTTCATAACTATCTCGTTCAGTCCAAGGATTTACTGGAGACTTTGTTCCAGATATTATGAATTCTAATTCAGAATTTAATTTAAAGTTTCCAGGAGTCCATAATAAATTTAACAATAACGCTAAATTATTTTCGCCGTATTTATAACCTATGTAATTCTCTTGGTAATCTATAACATAGTCCCCGAAAATTGTTTCATTGTAATAAGTATACCCGTATAGCAATTGATTACCACTATTACCTGATGGTTGAAAAGTATACTTTGTCGCACCCGCATGATACAGACCTATTTTCAAGTCACGTCTTAGCAATTTTTTAAATCCTAAAGACCATGCAACTTTATCTACCGTAGGATTTTCAGGATTGAAAATCCTATTTGCATTAAAATCATCAATCAAAATTTGAACATACCAGTACTTCTCCATGTCTTTATAATCTATAAAAAAACCCATCAATGAATTATCATTAAACATTCCATCTTTGTAAAAGGAACTTTCTCTTACATATTGTAAAAAGAAATTTGGAACAGGGTTTAAAAAATATTCTAGATCAAAGTATGTTCTTGAAGCATATACAACTGATTCTTCATATCCGATCCTAAAATTTCCAACTTTGATTGCATAATATTTGAAATTCATCCCCTTGTTTACAAAGTTTCCTCCATCATCATACGAAATGAGCACATAGCGAGTTTCATATTCAAATTTTTCATCTAAATACTTCATTGAAATCGTTGGTTTAGCGTAACCTAAAGATGAGAAATAAAGAGAATAAGGTGAGTCGATCACATCGTAATTTGAAAGATTTCCAAAAGAAAACTTTAAATTATCAGCAGAAAATCTTATTCCAGAATCAGTTAAAACTACATAATAATTTCCGTAAAAAGGGGCTAAAAATGGTGGAAATTTACCATCATTTGAAAATAATAACGATGTATGAAATGAAAAATCATTTGATTTATACCAGATCTCCAGCTGAAAAGAATTATAAAAATTATCTAATATATTCTGTTGATATGTTAAAGAAAATGTCGTACCAAAAATCATTATCGAAAATAATATAATTATAAAAACACAACAAATTCTTAACATGTACACCCCCCTTTAAATTAACTTATCTATTATATATTTATTATACACTAAAACTAGTTCAGAATGTTTTATTAAATAATTTCCTTGATTTATTTCAATGAAAAATTTTTATTCTCCCCCCTAAATAAATTCCTTATTTCACATGCAAAAAGTTTATAGTTTAAAACAAAATGGAATACTATTAACGCACCCAAAATATATCCAAACCACGTATGTATTGTACTCAGTAATTGCTTACTAAAGCCTATAAACTCCCATCCAGTTACTCTTGCAATTTTACCCGACGGAGCAATACTTAATCCTATACTACTTACAAATATTACAATAAATAAACCTATTAGTACCAAAGAAGTTATCGCTTTAACCTTTACTAAATTTTTCATTAATATCACCTCTTTCATAAATTGATTTTATTTGCGCGCTAGTTATTTGTACTTTCAAATTTTTTATGTTCTGTTTAACTATTTGCTTTTTTTCATAAATATAAAATATAATTTTAAAAATTACCTTGCCCGCATTATATCTATCATAATTAAATCCCCTCAACTTCGTATCTTCACATTGGGGGGATTCATCTACATACTTATTTTAATCAGCGTCATATACACATGTTCCCATTCCATAACCATATGCATGTTCTCTAACTTTGTTTTGTGGTCTGTTCATCATTCTACCTCTTACATTCCTTCTTTCCATTTCTGTATATGTATTTCCTCTGTTATTTTCCATTCCTCTTCTTGCAAATACTGGAAATCCGTTTTCTCTTACCACTATTTCTTTTCCATCTATTACTGCTTTGTCTACTACAATGTATGTTTCATCTTCTGTTGAAATTATTCTACCACTGATTTCTATATTTACTCCTACTTCTAAGCCATCATACAACCAAATTGGTCCTGTGTGTACTTCATATTCTTCTCCTTCAGCATCAATGATTACTTCCATCCCTTCTCCTGGTATCATTTCAATTTCCTTTACTGTACCTGATATGGTTGTTTCAGAAACTGTTGCTCCTTCAGGTAAATTTTGATAAAGTGGTTGTGTTCGACTTGTTGTGTTTGTCTGTACATAATTGCTCCTCCATGGTCCTACTGCAAATATACTTGCTGTTAACACTAATACTGTTAATAAAACTACACTAATCTTTTTAAACATAATTCCACCTCCTGGTTTTTTT
>NZ_FQXN01000009.1 GCF_900129985.1 Thermosipho atlanticus DSM 15807
CAAGATGCAGCTGGCGGTATTGCTCCAACTGGCATATCAATTTCTCCGTCTGTAATTGACGTACCTGATAATCAATCTGTACCATTTGTATTGACAATCTTTGTTGATTCATCTGTCACACCGGGAACTTACAACCTAAGAATTAGAACATACGATACTTCCAACACCATTGAAAAGTTTGTATACATTACCTTGAATGTAACTAGCGGTCAAGTTATACCCGATCCTTCGTTTAGTATAACCACTGGAACAAATAATCTCACTATTGAACAAGGTGGTTCCCAATCTGTTAGTATGACTATCACTCCAACAAACGGATTTACTGGTGCAGTCAATTTTGAACTTCAAGACGCAGCTGGTGGTATTGCTCCAACTGGTATATCAATTTCTCCGTCCGTAATTGATGTACCTGATAATCAATCTGTACCATTTACATTAACTGTCTTTGTTGATTCTTCTGTTACACCAGGAACTTATACTTTAAGAATCAGAGCATATGATAGTTCTAATACCATCGAAAAGTTTATATACATTACCTTGAATGTAACTGGTGGTTTCGATATTACAATTGAAACTTACGATTTTACTTTGAATACTAATTCTGCTACAACAACTCACTTGACCATAACTCCTCATTCAGGTTTTACTGGAACTATTAATTTAGAACTACAAGATGTTTCGACTGGTCTTCCTTCAAATGACATTACCATTTCACCTACACAAGTAATTGTAGAAGACTTAAACCCAATTTCTCTGCTTATAACGCTCAGTGTTTCTTCAACTGCTAATGTTGGTGTTCATAATTTAAGAATCGAAGCTTCTAGTGGTAATATAAAAAGATATCTATACATTAATATTGTAGTGCAGTAATAAATACAAATTAAAATTCAAAACTCAATTAAACGGAAACACCCCCAAACTATCAAATAAAGTTTTTTGGGGGTGTTTTTTTGAATAACAGAACTTATAAAAGCATTTTAGAAATAATACAATTTTATTGTTTGAAAAATCCTATCAAAAATTTTTTGATTTTATAATGCAATATAATCATTCTTATATTGCATTATAGGAAAATGGTCCTAAAAATTTCTCGAAAATATTAAACAATGCATCAAAAACCCTTTATTCAAGCCATTTTCGGGCGTTAATTTTTAAATTCGATTTTAAGACCTTTTCAATGCATTCGATATATAATTTACCATCTGTATCTTTGAAAGTGGTTTTATTTTTGAAAATAAACGGTGATTCGTAAAACGAATTATTTTAAACAAAAATACTTTTAATATCAACTTACAAAAAACTTACGTCTTATTCTTTATTTGATATACTACTAATTTTTTTGATGGTATTATATCTGCTTCTTAGATAGAACAATTTTACAATCCAAAAGAAATATTAGAGAAACTTGTATCGTATACTTAAACCTGGAAGAAAAACAAGGTTCTTTTACGAAACTTTAAATAGGTATAGGAATTATACACAACTTAACAATATCAATACCAAAGGTAGAACTAATGAAATTGTTAAATGTTATAAAATCCTCAAAACCGCCGTACAATTGATAGTTTCTATAGAATTTGGTCCTTTAATTAGTACAATAAAAAATTGGTGTGCACGTCCGCACACCAATTTTTATAAGTTAAGGTATATTTATAATTTTAAAATTTCAACAATTACTTTTTCACTCTGTTAACCACCTATACATCAATCTAGCATATATTCTTACAAATTTTTTGAAAGAATCAAGGGACCAATTCTCATTTGGTTGATGCATACCTGTTTGTTCTCCTGGGAAAGTTGCACCAAATGCTACACCATATGGCACCGCACGTGCATACGTTCCTCCTCCAATTGCTATTGGTTCACTTTCGTCTTTTGTCACATTTCGATACACATCTAATAACAATTTGACAAGATCACTATCTTTCGGAATGTATAAAGGATTGCTATGCCTTTTTCTTTCAATCGTAAATCCTTTTAATGCTTCATTTAACTGTCTTGTAATCATATCTACATTAAAAAATATTGGATATCTAATGTTTATAAATGCCCTTAATAAATTATCTTGAAGTTTTAAAATTCCAAGATTGCATGTTAATTTTCCACTTACTTTATCTTCACCATAGATATCCAATCCTCTTCCATTTATATCTTTACCAAGTTTTTCATATAAGGTTTCAATGATCTGATTAACAGGGCCAAAGTCAATTCTCGTAAGTAACTCTAACATACATGCTGCTGCATTTATCCCAAGCTCTGGCGTAGAACCATGGGCAGATTTACCAATAGATTTGATTTCGATTTTGTTTTCGTTTATTTTGTATTCAAATCCACATTTACTTTTATGATTTTGCAATACATATTCTATTTCCTTTACCTTTTCAGTTTCAATTACAACTCTACAAATTTCTGGAACTACATTAACAGCGGTTCCAGCATCTAATTCTAATAACTTTGTATGATAATTTGTATCTAAAGAAATTGACAGTTCATATGTCACATTTCCTTTCTCAGCAAATATAAGTGGGAAGGAACCATCTGGAGTAACAGCAGCATCAGGATATGGTTGTTTTTGAAAATAATATTTCAAACATTTTGAGCCATTTTCTTCATTAGTCCCAAAAATTATTCTTATTGTGTTTTTAGGATTTTCAACAATTTCAGATACAATCTTTAAAGCATATAAAGCACCTATACTTGGACCCTTATCATCTGAAACTCCTCTTCCAAACATTTTCCCTTCTTTTATTGTCAATTCATACGGATCAGATTCCCATTTATCTAAGTCACCTTCTGGAACAACATCCAAATGTCCTAATACCCCATATAATTTTCCTGAATTTCCATATGTCACATGACCAGCATAATTATCTACATTCAGAGTTTCAAAACCAAGTTCTTTACAAATTTTGAGTGTTTCAGAAAGCGCTCTAGCTGGGCCTTCCCCAAATGGCATATTATCTTTTTCAGTACCCATAACTGATTTTATCTTTATTACTCTTTTTAGTGAATCAAGCATTTCGTCAAAATACTCGTCAACAAGTTTATCAATTTTCTTTTCAATTTCAATATTCATTTTAAACGCCTCCTTAATAAATAATAATAATAATTTAAACAGCTAAGATACCTCTTTAGCCGCTTTATTTCATCAAACAATATCTTTCAAAATCTTTATGAACAACAGAAATAAAACAATAATAATAACTGGTTTAATAATCCGCTCTCCCTTTTTCATTGCTATACCTGAGCCAAACCAATTACCCAAAATCCCAAAAAATGCTGCTGGTAAACCTATTGAATAAATCACTTTGTGTTCTAAAATAAACGCAAACAAAGCACTAACATTAGATGCAAGATTGACAATTTTGGCGGTTCCCGAAGCTTTAACCGGTTCAAAAAACAAAAAATTAATATATAAGATAATAAGAAAAGTACCAGTTCCCGGTCCAAAAAATCCATCATACATACCAACTAAAAAACCTATCAAACTTGAAATTAATATTCTTTTAATTTTTGAAAGACTCGCTCCTTGCTTAAGTTTCTTAGCTCTATCATTAGTTCGAAAAAGCAACAAAAAAGCAGCCATTACTATCAAAATGGAAATAACAACCTTTAACTTATTTTCTGAAACTAACAAAGCCAAATTGGCACCAATGAACGAACCAGCAAAAGAAAAAATAACAGAAAAGAGTGCAACTTCGAAAACTATAAATTTACCTTTCGCATACCTCAATGTACTTAAAGTTGTCCCAATGCTCGAAGATAACTTATTTGTTGCAAGAGCATTGTGACTAGGTAATCCTAAAAATAAATAAGCTGGAAGTGATATTAGACCGCCACCTCCAGCAATTGAATCAACGAAACCTGCTAAAAAGATCAATGAAAACAACGTTATCAACTCGTTAACCGTAAATTCCAAATGAATCCCACCCAACCAAAATTTTTCAAAGGAGTATCAAAGCAAGTGATTGTTTTTACTTATCGTTAGTAGAAGACTTCACAATAATTTCTCTGCCTTTCCATGAAACTTTTTTTAAAAAAACAGTTTTATATATCGACCATAACAACGTTAAAATAAAAAATAACGAATAAAATGGATAAATCAATGCATCAAGTAAATCATAGTCACCAACTTTTCTAGTCATTAAGTAAAATTGTATTACATAACTAAAATACAGTAAAATTTTAAAAGGGGTAAGTTTCAAGGGAATTGAATAAAGTATTCCAAAAAACCAAACCAAAATCAACAACGTATTAATAAAGTTGCTTTTTTGCAGCCCAACTGCCATATTTTTGGTTGTACCTTCAAGAAGTTCTTTCAAACCTTTTGGATACATTCTAAACTTTATCAAATTATGACCTAAATAATTATTTACCTTTATCCCTTTTTCAAGGTAAACCTGTCCAAGCCTTAAATCTTCAACTATCTCGGAACTAACTGAAGAATGTCCTCCTGTTTTTTCATAATCTTCCTTAGAAGTCAAAACAACAGGACCAAAAGCACCTATAGGTTTTGCTTTTCCAAAAACTTTTAACAGAGTTGTTGAAGAAACTGCAAATATGTTGAACATGTAATTAAAATGTTCATACCTTTTTTCCAGTCTTTGATAGGGCCAAACTGAAAATAACCCTCCATACTTTTCATATTCAGCTATGAGACTTTCAACAGCTTTTTCTGTAAGTTCAACATCTGCATCAATAAACAAAAGTATTTCTCCAGTAGATGCTAGATACCCATTCCAACAGGCCCAAGGTTTTCCATTCCAACCCTCAGGTGGTTCATTTTTTAAAGAAACTATCTTAACATTTTCAAAAGCCCCAGCTACTTCAGCTGTTTTATCAGTACTATTATCATCTACCACTATTATTTCATGTATAGGATATGTTTGCAATCCTATACTTTTTAATAACTTTCCAATATTTAGTTCTTCATTACGAGCAGGTATTATTATTGAAACTTTAAAAACTTTTTTTGATTTTCGAGGATATAAAAATCTATAGTTTGCATAAAATAACCAACCAATAAAATATGAGACAATAACAAGTGAGACTATCAACAATTTACCACTCCTAACATGTTTAACTGTATTGAGTCTATAAAAATTATACCATTAATATCAAATGTTCGTATAATAACAATCCACAAGATTTGATATAATGAATATAAGACAAATAAGGGGGGATCATATGCCAAAATTTCAATCTGGAGAATGGGTTTTAATTACAGGTGGTTCTTCTGGAATAGGTGAAGAATTTGCTTACCAACTAGCATGTAAGGGTTTAAATCTAATCATTGTTGGAAGAAATCAAGAACGATTAAATAACATTTATAAAAATATAAAACATATATCTAAAGATATTAAACTTGAGATTATTTCTTTTGATCTTTCCAGTGATATAGATCTATTTCTAGATACCATAAAGCACTATGAAATAGACCATTTAATAAATAATGCTGGTTTTGGCTGGTATGGTGAATTTATTGAAGGAGATCTAAATGTATATAATAGAATGATTTCGGTCAATATAATAACCTTAACTTCTCTTGCACATCATTTTTCTAAAAAACTTGCATTAAAGAAAAAAGGAGGAATAATCAATGTAGCATCAGTAGCAGGATTTTTTCCAATTCCACATTTTACGGTATACGCTGCAACAAAAGCATATGTATACAATTTTTCAATGGCTCTTTGGGCAGAAATGAAAAAGTATAACGTTCACGTTATGTGTCTTGCTCCTGGAAAAACAAAAACTAGATTTTTTGAAAGAGCAAACATGAAAAATCAAAACCAATTAATGATGAACGTAAACAAAGTTGTAAATAATGCAATTAAAGCATACGAAAAAAATAACCCCTTGTGTATTCCAGGGGTTACCAACAAACTTTCTTATTCAATTATTAGAAGAATAGCTACAGATAAGTTCATATCAAAGATTTTAATAAAACATTTCTAATCAATTTTTTGAAACTTCAAGATATCTGTCAATAAAAGAGGAAATATCAGAAATACTGAAATTGCGGGCAAACCTTGCAAGTTCCTGCCCATTTTCCATAATTAATACTGTCGGTACAGTTAAAACAAGATGTTGACCAGCAAATTCAGGGTTTTCAAGGACATCAATTATTTCAAAGTCAATATCGTAATCTTCAGACAATTTCATGACCTTGGGTAACACAGCTGCGCAAACTGAACAATTATCATTTTTAAAATAGTATATTTTCATAATCTACCTCCCATGTCAAAATTCTAATCATCATTATTTTATCAATTTTTGTTAATTAGTCAATGTTTAGTTTGGGATGATAAACAAAAGTGTTGAACAAACATAACAGAATATAGTCGAAATTTCTTTTGTATGTAAATTTATCTAGGTAAAAACAGGCTTTTTTTATTCTAAATCTCCTTATGCAATATAATGTTCCTTATATTGCATGTAAAAATATGAAGAAAAATATAAGTAAAAAAGTCAATTAAATAATACCGCAACATTTTTTCAAACAAAAGGTGTTAAAAGTTATTGCTGAAATATATTTCAATCCCTCATAGGTAGTATGCAAACCTAAA
>NZ_FQXN01000010.1 GCF_900129985.1 Thermosipho atlanticus DSM 15807
TGGGTCATTGAAAAATGCATAGGGTAGGAAGATAGAGGTGAAGGTAGAAAGGGCACGCAGTGGATGCCTAGGCGGCAGGAGGCGAAGAAGGGCGTGGCAAGCTGCGATAAGCCCGGGGGAGCTGCAAGCGAGCGTTGATCCCGGGATTCCCGAATGGGGCAACCTGGGTAGCCGTTGAGGCTACTCGCCCGCAAGGGTGCGAACCGGGGGAAGTGAAACATCTCAGTACCCCGAGGAAAAGAAATCAAACGAGATTCCCTGAGTAGAGGCGATCGAAAGGGGAGGAGCCTAAACCGGCGTGTAATTTACACGTCGGGGTCGTGGGACAAGTCCGGGCGTAAGCCGGGGAGTTACAAATCCTTACTCTAGCCGAATGGTCTGGGAAGGCCAGCCATAGAGGGTGACAGCCCCGTAGGCGAAAGGGTAAGGACTCCCTGGGACTTGCTCCCGAGTACCGCGGGACACGAGGAATCCCGTGGGAATCTGGGGGGACCACCCTCCAAGGCTAAATACTCCCTGCCGACCGATAGCGCAACCAGTACCGTGAGGGAAAGGTGAAAAGCACCCCGGAAGGGGAGTGAAAGAGACCTGAAACTGCGTGCCTACAAGAAGTCGGAGCCTGCGCAAGCGGGTGACGGCGTGCCTTTTGATTAATGAGCCTGGGAGTTGTCGTATCTGGCGAGGTTAAGCCGATAGAGGCGTAGCCGAAGCGAAAGCGAGTCCGAATAGGGCGTGAGTCAGATGCGGCAGACCCGAAGCCGGGTGAGCTACCCATGGCCAGGGTGAAGGTAGGGTAAAACCTACTGGAGGCCCGAACCGATGGATAGTAAAACATCCTCGGATGAGCTGTGGGTAGGAGTGAAAAGCTAACCGAACCCGGTGATAGCTGGTTCTCCCCGAAATGCATTTAGGTGCAGCCTCGAGAGGTCTGTACTGGGGGTAGAGCACTGATAGGGCTAGGGGGGTTACCTCCAACCCCTGTCAAACTCCGAATCCCAGTACACAAATCTCGGGAGTGAGCCTGTGGGGGATAAGCTCCACAGACGAGAGGGAAACAACCCAGACCGTCGGCTAAGGGCCCGGAGAGATGGCTAAGTGTGGAAGGATGTTGTGCGTCTTAGACAACCGGGATGTTGGCTTAGAAGCAGCCATCATTTAAAGAGTGCGTAACAGCTCACCGGTCGAGACGCACAGCGCCGAAAATGTACCGGGGCTGAAGCCATCCCCCGAAGCCGCGGATCAGCCGTAAGGCTGGTGGTAGGGGAGCGTTCCGCTGTAGGGTGAAGGCGGACTCGCGAGAGCCGCTGGACGAGGCGGAAGTGAGAATCCAGGCATGAGTAAGCGAGAGGAGAGTGAGAATCTCTCCCCCCGAAAGCCTAAGGGTACCTGGGGAAGGGTCGTCCGCCCAGGGTTAGTCGGGACCTAAGGTGAACCCGAAAGGGGTAGCCGATGGGAAACCGGTTAATATTCCGGTACCACCTGTATACCTATAGGATGCGGGGTGACGCAGGAGGGTAGGCGCCGAGGTCAAGTGGCATGGCCTTCCAAGCGGTTAGGCGATGAGGGCAGTAGGTAAATCCGCTGCCTGAGCTGAGCCGTGAAGGGGAGGACCGAATGGTCCAACGGTGCTGACCCCACACTGCCAAGAAAAACCTCGCATACTGGTATGCAGGTGCCCGTTCCGCAAACCGACACAGGTAGGCGGGCTGAGAAAGCTAAGGGGAGCGGGTTAACCCTTGCCAAGGAACTCGGCAAATTGACCCCGTAACTTCGGGAGAAGGGGTACCGCGGTAGGTTGAACCCAGGGGAAAGGGCAACCTGGAAACTGGGGGAGGCCGAAGCGGTCGCAGTGACAAGGCCCTGGCGACTGTTTACCAAAAACACAGGTCTCTGCAAACTCGTAAGAGGATGTATAGGGACTGACGCCTGCCCAGTGCCGGAAGGTTAAGGGGAGGGGTGATGAGCCCCGAACCGAAGCCCCGGTAAACGGCGGCCGTAACTATAACGGTCCTAAGGTAGCGAAATTCCTTGTCGGGTAAGTTCCGACCTGCATGAATGGCGTAACGACTGGGGCACTGTCTCGGCAGGGGACCCGGCGAAATTTCAATCTGGGTGAAGATGCCCAGTACCCGCAGCTAGACGGAAAGACCCCGTGGAGCTTTACTGCAACCTGGTATTGGGCCTTGGTGCATCGTGTACAGGATAGGTGGGAGGCTGAGAACCCGGCTCGCCAGGGTCGGGGGAGCCGCCGGTGGGATACCACCCTCGGTGTACCGAGGTTCTAACCTGCGTCTGTGAAGAGCAGGCGAGGGACAGTGCCAGGCGGGTAGTTTGACTGGGGCGGTCGCCTCCTAAAGAGTAACGGAGGCGCGCAAAGCTCGGCTCAGGTGGGTTGGAAATCCACCGTTGAGTGCAAGGGCATAAGCCGGGCTGACTGCGAGACCGACGGGTCGAGCAGAGGGGAAACCCGGTCCTAGTGACCCGGCGACTCCGAGTGGAAGGGTCGTCGATCAACGGACAAAAGTTACCCCGGGGATAACAGGCTAGTCTTGCCCGAGAGTTCACATCGACGGCAAGGATCGGCACCTCGATGTCGGCTCATCCCATCCTGGGGCTGAAGCAGGTCCCAAGGGTTAGGCTGTTCGCCTATTAAAGGGGTA
>NZ_FQXN01000011.1 GCF_900129985.1 Thermosipho atlanticus DSM 15807
CCCTTCTCTCTTTCTCCTCTATCCTTATCCAGGTCTTCCTTCATCACGCGATATTTAATTTACCACGTTTAAGCACCTTAGTCAAGTTACGAGAAAGTTAACTTTTATGCTCGAGTTTTTACATTTTTTCTATTTTTCTTTTTTGGATATATTTCTATTTTATAAGATACCTTACTTTATTATTTTATCACGAAAAAAATTTTTTGCAACTTTTTGATAAAGAATTGGTATAATTTATATATAAAAAAAGAGAGGTGAAAAAATGATTAAAATTATCACTGATAGTGCTTCAGATCTTCCTAAACAAATTATCGAAAATTATAGCATTGAAATAATTCCCTTTACAGTAGAAATAAATGGAAAGACTTTTAAAGATGGGATTGATATTTCTGCTGAAGAATTTAATAAAATAATGATTACCACCCAACAATTACCAAGAACCGCACACCCTTCACCAGAAATATTCAAAGAAACTTTTCTAAAATATACAAGTTTAGGGTACAATATCTTATGCTTAACAATATCCTCAAAATTAAGCGGAAGTTATCAAGCAGCAATTATTGCCAAAAACATGCTCAACTCAAATAAAGAAATAATAATTTTTGATACATTAGCTGCTTCTTTAGGAGAAGGTTTACAAGTAATTAAAGCAGCTGAATTAATTAAAGACGGTTATAATCTTCCCAAAATTGTAAATATTTTAAAAAAATACAGAGATGAATTGAATATTTTAATCCTTTTAGACACCTTAGAAAATATTGTAAAAGGTGGTCGACTTAGCAGAATTAAAGGAACCGTAGCAAAAATTTTAAACTTTAAAATAATTTTACGCAATATGGATGGAACAGTTGAAATGCTTGAAAAAATAAGAGGTACAAAACGATTGTTTAATAGGGTACTAGAAATAATAGAATCTAACTCTCTTAACCTTTCAAACAAAATCGTAGGTATAACCCATGTAGCAAATATAGAAACAGCAGAAAAATTTAAAAAGATAATTCAAGAAAAATTTAAACCAAAAAATATATTTATAAACCATATGGGAGCTACTCTAGCAACATATGCTGGAAACAGAGGAATAATAATTTCATTCTAATCATAATAATTTTAATCAGATATAAATTCACAATTTTTCAAAAAAGAAAATCCTTAAATTCACTAAAAAATTAATTTATAAGTAAAAAATAAACAATACATAAAAAGAGTTACTTTATAAAAAAACAAAAAAAGCTCTCCGGAGAAGGAGAGCTTTTTTCAAAAGTATTCACATAACGATCCCGGGCACTACCTACTCTCGCAAGGGGCGGACCCCT